>NZ_FYDV01000016.1:0-122261 GCF_900187535.1 Pseudomonas sp. Irchel s3a18
TTTGCCGATGTCGATACCGAGAAGCGTCATCGTATTCATGAGAGATCCTCCGTCCGAAAACGAGAAAAGCCCTGCAAGCGTAAACCTGCAGGGCTTCTCGGTCAGGCTGACCATCTCATTAGCCCCGCAGGGCGAGCCGTGCGGGGCTTTTGCTGTAGCCTGGAGGCTTACAGGCCGGCGGCGGAACGCAGGGCGTCGGCGCGGTCGGTTTTTTCCCAGGTGAAGGTGGTGAAGGTGTCTTCGCCCACGGTCTTGGTTTCCGGAGTACGACCGAAGTGGCCGTAAGCAGCGGTTTCCTGGTACATCGGGTGCAGCAGCTCGAGCATGGTGGTGATCGCGTATGGACGCAGGTCGAACACTTCGCGGACCAGTTTGATGATCTTGTCATCGCTGATCTTGCCGGTGCCGAAGGTGTTCAACGAGATCGAAGTCGGCTGAGCGACGCCGATGGCGTAGGAAACCTGAATCTCGCAACGCTCGGCCAGGCCAGCTGCCACGATGTTCTTGGCCACATAGCGACCCGCGTAGGCGGCCGAACGGTCAACCTTCGATGGATCCTTGCCGGAGAACGCGCCGCCACCGTGACGGGCCATGCCGCCGTAGGTGTCAACGATGATCTTGCGGCCGGTCAGGCCGCAGTCGCCCACCGGGCCACCAATGATGAACTGGCCGGTCGGGTTGATGTGGAACTGGGTGTCCTTGTGCAGCAGTTCGGCAGGCAGTACGTGCTTGACGATCAGCTCCATCACGCCTTCGCGCAGGTCCTTGTACGACACTTCCGGGTTGTGCTGGGTCGACAGAACGACGGCGTCGATACCCACCACCTTGCCGTTTTCATAGCGGCAGGTGACCTGGGACTTGGCGTCCGGACGCAACCAGGGCAGCAGGCCGGATTTACGGGCTTCGGCCTGGCGCTGCACCAGTTGGTGCGAGAAGGTGATCGGGGCCGGCATCAGCACGTCGGTTTCGTTGCTGGCGTAGCCGAACATCAGGCCCTGGTCGCCGGCACCCTGATCTTCAGGCTTGGCACGGTCGACGCCCTGGTTGATGTCGGGGGACTGCTTGCCGATGATGTTCATCACGCCGCAGGTCGCGCCGTCGAAACCGACGTCGGAGCTGTTGTAGCCGATGTCGGTGATGACGTCACGAACGATCTGCTCCAGGTCAACCCAGGCCGAGGTGGTGACTTCGCCGGCGATGATCGCCACGCCCGTTTTCACCAGAGTCTCGCACGCCACACGGGCGAACTTGTCTTCAGCAATGATGGCGTCCAGCACCGCATCAGAAATCTGGTCGGCGATTTTGTCCGGATGCCCTTCAGACACGGACTCGGAGGTGAAAAGGGAGTATTCGCTCATCTCGATGTTTTCCTGATATTTACCGATGGTGAGTGTCGCCAGCCGGTCGCTGAAAATGGCGGACCTGAATCTGGAAACCATTACGTAAGCCTACATAGAGGCTTTCCCCGGGAACGAGTCCCGCAGCGGTGGCCCAACGGGCCAGATCGTCCTGTTCAAACCCCAACCAAAGATCACCGCAGGCCTCCCTGGCCCAACTTTGGTTGTGACTGCATAACTCTGTCACTAACAGGCTACCGCCTGGTTGCAGCAAGCCGGCCATCTGCTTGAGCGCATCGGCGGGTGCGGCGAAATGGTGCAAGACCATGTTCAGTACAACGCAATCGGCCGCCAGGCTCACGCCATTTAATGCATCGGCCAATTGAAGGCTGACATTGGTCAGCGTTTCACGCTCGCAGACCTGACGCGCCAGTTCGAGCATGGCCGGGCTGTTGTCGAGGGCCGTGACCTGGGTGAAGCGTCGTGCAAGCTCCGGCAGAAAACTGCCGTCGCCAGGGCCGACTTCGATGGCGGTGGCCGCTTCGTTGAAACTCAGTTTGTCGAGCAATGCCAGTACGCTCTCGCGGTACTGTGGCAGGCCAGCGATCAAGTCTTGCTGGGCACGAAATTTTTCCGCAACCCGTGAGAAAAAGTCCTGGCTGGCGGCAGCCCGCTGCCCGTGGACCTGACTGATCCGCGATTGCACATCGCCGGGCAAGGTCAGGTTGTCCACTTCTTCAAGCAAGGCAGCGTGCAGCTTGCCTCCGAGCAACTCGGTGTGGGGCAGGGCGCGACGGTAGAAAATCGCGTTGCCTTCACGGCGGGTTGCCACCAGGTCGGCCTGGGCCAGCACCTTGAGGTGGTGGCTCATGCCCGATTGGCCGGTTGCAAAGATCTGCGCCAGTTCCAGTACGCCAAACGAGTCGTTGGCCAGGGCGCGCAATACATTCAGCCGCAACGGATCGCCGCCGGCCTTGCACAGGGCCGCCAGCTCGTCGCAATCGTCGTGGCGAATGGAAGGCACGCGTAAATTCATAAGGCTGGCAGTCTAGTCACGCGTCGAAAGCACCGCAAGGTCAATATCAAAAAGTTTTGATATTGCTCGATAGATGGCACTTCCCAGGCCGGACCTTACTCTACAAACGAAACGCGGAAAGGTTTCACCTGACCAATACGCAGATATCCACAGGAAAAACCTGCCATATCGACTATCTGTCATTGCCCCGAGGCTGTCCGCTGAGGGAAAATGCTCGCCTTTTTTCCGTTCCGTTTTATTCACTCTCGATTCAGAATCCGCAGGAGATCAGCGATGCCCAGCCGTCGTGAGCGTGCCAACGCCATTCGTGCACTCAGCATGGATGCCGTGCAAAAAGCCAACAGCGGCCATCCCGGTGCCCCTATGGGTATGGCGGATATCGCCGAAGTACTTTGGCGTGACTACCTCAAGCACAACCCGAGCAATCCATCCTTCGCCGACCGTGACCGCTTCGTGCTGTCCAACGGTCACGGCTCGATGTTGATCTACTCGCTGCTGCACCTGACTGGCTACGACCTGTCGATCGATGACCTGAAAAGCTTCCGCCAATTGCACAGCCGCACCCCGGGCCACCCGGAACTCGGCTACACCCCGGGCGTTGAAACCACCACTGGCCCACTGGGCCAGGGCCTGGCGAACGCGGTGGGCTTTGCCCTGGCCGAGAAAGTGCTGGCGGCACAGTTCAACCGTCCTGGCCACAACATTGTTGATCACCACACCTACGTGTTCCTGGGTGATGGCTGCATGATGGAAGGCATTTCCCACGAAGTCAGCTCCCTGGCCGGCACTTTGGGCCTGGGCAAACTGATTGCCTTCTACGATGACAACGGCATCTCCATCGACGGCGAAGTCGAAGGCTGGTTCACCGATGACACCCCGAAGCGCTTCGAATCCTACAACTGGCTAGTGATCCGCAACGTTGACGGTCACGACCCGGAAGAGATCAAGATCGCCATCGAAACTGCACGCAAAAGCGAGCAACCGACGCTGATCTGCTGCAAGACCACCATCGGCTTCGGTTCGCCGAACAAGCAAGGCAAGGAAGACTGCCACGGCGCCCCACTGGGTGACGCGGAAATCGCCCTGACCCGCGCTGCACTGAAGTGGAATCACGGTCCGTTCGAAGTTCCGGCCGACATCTACGCCGAATGGGACGCCAAGGAAGCGGGTGCTGCCGCCGAAGCCGAGTGGGACCAGCGTTTTGCTGCTTACTCCGCCGAATTCCCTCAACTGGCCAATGAACTGGTTCGTCGTCTGAGCGGTGATCTGCCGGCCGACTTCTCCGAAAAAGCTTCGGCCTATATCGCTGAAGTCGCTGCCAAAGGCGAAACCATCGCCAGCCGTAAAGCCAGCCAGAACGCCCTGAACGCGTTCGGCCCGCTGCTGCCTGAGTTCCTCGGCGGTTCGGCTGACCTGGCCGGTTCCAACCTGACCCTGTGGAAAGGTTGCAAAGGCGTCACGGCTGAAGATGCCAGCGGCAACTACATGTACTACGGCGTGCGCGAGTTCGGCATGACCGCCATCATGAACGGCGTTGCCCTGCACGGCGGCCTGGTGCCTTACGGCGCGACCTTCCTGATGTTCATGGAATACGCCCGCAACGCAGTGCGCATGTCCGCCCTGATGAAGCAGCGTGTGATCCACGTCTACACCCACGACTCCATCGGTCTGGGCGAAGACGGCCCGACGCACCAGCCAATCGAGCAGTTGGCCAGCTTGCGCTGCACGCCGAACCTCGACACCTGGCGTCCAGCCGATGCGGTTGAATCGGCAGTGGCCTGGAAGTGCGCGCTGGAGCGTAAAGACGGTCCTTCGGCCCTGATCTTCTCGCGTCAGAACCTGCAGCACCAAACCCGTGATGCGGTGCAGATCGAACTGATCAACCGTGGTGGTTACGTGCTCAAGGATTGCGCAGGCGAGCCTGAACTGATCCTGATCGCTACCGGTTCGGAAGTCGGCCTGGCTGTTCAAGCCTTCGACAAACTGACCGAACAGGGCCGCAAGGTGCGCGTGGTTTCCATGCCTTGCACCAGCGTGTTCGATGCTCAGGACGCGGGCTACAAGCAATCGGTCCTGCCGTTGCAGGTCAGCGCCCGTATCGCCATCGAGGCCGCCCACGCGGACTACTGGTACAAGTACGTGGGCCTGGAAGGCCGCGTCATCGGCATGACCACCTACGGCGAGTCGGCGCCTGCGCCAGCCTTGTTCGAAGAGTTCGGCTTCACCCTGGAAAACATCCTGGGTCAGGCTGAAGAGCTGCTGGAAGACTAAGCACGACGCGGTGGTTTCATGACCACCGCAATCCCCTTGTAGGAGCGAGCGTGCTCGCGAAAAACGTGAGGGCAACGCGATTATCCAGATAGCACGCGTTATCGTTAACGTTCATCGCGAGCACGCTCGCTCCTACAGGGGGGGGGGCGTTGCACAAAAGAATTTCGTCTGGCTGCGTATTATCGAGAACCCCATGCCTCAACCGCGTCCCTACAAAGTTGCACTCAACGGCTACGGCCGGATTGGTCGTTGCGTCTTGCGTGCGTTGTTTGAGCGAGGCTCGGCGGCTGGGTTTGAAATTGTCGCGATCAACGATCTGGCCGACATGGCCAGCATCGAGTACCTGACACGCTTCGACTCCACCCACGGCCGGTTTCCCGGCGAGGTCAAGGTCGATGGCGATTGTCTGCATATTAATGGCGACTGCGTGAAGGTCCTGCGCAGTGCCACTCCCGAAGGCATCGATTGGGCGTCCCTTGACGTCGATCTGGTGCTCGAATGTTCCGGTGCCTACAACACCCGTGCCGATGGCCAGCGGTTTCTCGATGCGGGTGCGCCGCGAGTGCTGTTTTCCCAGCCGATGGCCAGCGAGGCGGATGTCGACGCCACTATCGTCTATGGCGTCAACCAGGATTGCCTGACCGGCGATGAGCTGCTGGTGTCCAACGCCTCCTGCACCACCAACTGCGGCGTGCCGTTGTTGCGCTTGCTGGATCAGGCCTTTGGCCTGGACTACGTGTCGATCACCACCATCCACTCGGCGATGAACGACCAGCCGGTGATCGATGCCTATCACCACGAAGACCTGCGCCGCACCCGTTCGGCGTTCCAGTCGGTGATCCCGGTGTCCACTGGTCTGGCGAGAGGCATCGAGCGCCTGTTGCCGGAACTTGCCGGACGAATTCAGGCCAAAGCCGTACGCGTGCCGACGGTCAATGTGTCTTGCCTGGACATCACCCTGCAGACCATGACCGATACTGACGCTACCGAGGTCAACCGGATCTTGCGCGAGGCGGCCACCCGCGGCCCGCTCAAGGGCCTGCTGGCTTACACCGAGCTGCCTCACGCCAGTTGTGATTTTAACCATGACCCGCATTCGGCGATCGTCGATGCCAGTCAGACCCGTGTTTCCGGCCCAAGGCTGGTGAACGTGCTGGCCTGGTTCGACAACGAATGGGGGTTTGCCAACCGAATGCTGGATGTTGCAGAACACTATCTGCAAACAGCGATTAAACAACCTGCTCTCTAAAAAGAGCTAACAGGAAGTGCGACCCATGACCGTGTTGAAGATGACCGACCTCGATCTGCAAGGTAAGCGCGTATTGATCCGCGAAGACCTCAACGTCCCAGTCAAGGACGGTGTAGTCACCAGCGATGCGCGTATCCTGGCCTCGCTGCCGACCATCAAGCTGGCCCTGGAAAAAGGCGCGGCCGTGATGGTCTGCTCGCACCTGGGCCGTCCGACCGAAGGCGAGTTCTCGGCCGAGAACAGCCTGGCGCCAGTCGCCGCTTACCTGAGCAAGGCCTTGGGCCGCGAAGTGCCGCTGGTGGCTGACTACCTGGGTGGCGTCGACGTGAAAGCGGGCGACATCGTGCTGTTCGAAAACGTGCGCTTCAACAAGGGCGAGAAAAAGAACGCCGACGAACTGGCCCAGCAATACGCCGCCCTGTGCGACGTGTTCGTGATGGACGCCTTCGGTACCGCTCACCGTGCCGAGGGTTCGACCCACGGCGTGGCCAAGTTCGCCAAAGTCGCCGCGGCGGGTCCGTTGCTGGCAGCCGAACTGGATGCACTGGGCAAGGCCCTGGGTGCCCCTGCCCAGCCGATGGCCGCCATCGTTGCCGGCTCCAAGGTCTCGACCAAACTCGACGTGCTCAACAGCCTGAGCCAGATCTGCGACCAGCTGATCGTGGGCGGCGGTATCGCCAACACCTTCCTGGCCGCTGCCGGTCACCCGGTGGGCAAATCCCTGTACGAGCCGGACCTGCTGGACACCGCCCGCGCCATCGCCGCCAAAGTCAGCGTACCGCTGCCGGTCGACGTAGTGGTTGCCAAGGAATTCGCTGAAAGCGCCACCGCTACCGTCAAGCTGATCGCTGACGTGGCAGAAGACGACATGATCCTGGACATCGGTCCACAAACCGCCGCGCAGTTCGCTGAGCTGCTGAAGTCGTCGAACACCATCCTCTGGAACGGTCCGGTCGGCGTGTTCGAATTCGACCAGTTCGGCAACGGCACCAAGGTCCTGGCCCAGGCCATCGCCGACAGTTCGGCGTTCTCCATTGCCGGCGGTGGCGACACCCTGGCGGCCATCGATAAATATGGCGTTGCCGAGCAGATCTCCTACATTTCTACCGGTGGCGGCGCGTTCCTCGAGTTCGTCGAAGGCAAGGTGTTGCCCGCCGTTGAAGTCCTGGAAAGCCGGGCAAAGGCCTAAGGGCCACCCGTTGGCCAGGCAAAGGAGTGTGGACATGGTCAAGACGTTAGCGATGTTGATCGCGGCGGGTGTACTGGCCGGCTGTGGGAGTAGTCCCACGGCCGCGCCGGAGCCGGGTGCCGGTGCGCCGGAAAAAGGCTGCTACCAGGCCGACTGGCAGGCGGAAACCAACCCCGTGCTCAACAAGCGTTCCGGGCCTGATGGCCTGGATAAATACGAGACGCACACACCCGCCAGGGAACAGGGTTGTCCTTGACAGGTCTGATTCAACAACGCCCAGTGCTATCGGCGTATGCCGCCAGCCGAGGAAGATGGATGAAAGGCTTGATCGCCGTGGCGTGCCTGGCAGTACTTGCCGGTTGCGCCAATTTGAACCCGTTTGCGTCGTCTGCTTCTGCGCAATCGGACAGTTGGACCCACTGGGTCTGTGACAGTCAGGCACCCGTGCACTGGCGCTACACCGACACCACGCGCAGCGCCGTTGATGTACGGCTTGGCGATGATCAGGTTCACCGCTTGAAGCTCGACCCAGCAGGCTCTGGTTCGCTGTACAGCGACGACCAGTTGGCGTTTCACGTCAAAGGTGAGGAAGGCCTGGTGTACTGGGTCGCCACCAATGATCTGATCGGTCGCGGTTGTAAGGCGCAGTAACAGGATTGAATAGACTCACAGCGATTCAGATGCGGCAGCGGGCAAGCCCTCTCCCACAGAGTCCTGTGCAGCACTTGAGATTGAAGCAGTACCGAATTCGCAGGCCGGCCTTTACCCCCGATCTGCAATAACTTGAATAGCAGCCGCCGCTACGGCAGGCTTGCACGATTAACGACCCTCAACCGGGAGAGACACACACAATGGCACTTATCAGCATGCGCCAGATGCTGGACCACGCAGCCGAATTCGGCTACGGCGTTCCAGCCTTCAACGTCAACAACCTTGAGCAGATGCGCGCCATCATGGAAGCCGCTGACAAGACTGACTCTCCGGTGATCGTCCAGGCTTCGGCTGGCGCCCGCAAGTACGCGGGTGCGCCATTCCTGCGCCACCTGATCCTGGCGGCGATCGAAGAATTCCCGCACATCCCGGTGTGCATGCACCAGGACCACGGCACCAGCCCTGACGTCTGCCAACGCTCCATCCAGCTGGGCTTCAGCTCGGTGATGATGGACGGCTCCCTGGGTGAAGACGGCAAGACGCCGACCGACTACGACTACAACGTCCGTGTGACCCAGCAAACCGTTGCCCTGGCTCACGCCTGCGGCGTATCGGTAGAAGGCGAGCTGGGCTGCCTGGGTTCGCTGGAAACCGGCATGGCCGGTGAAGAGGACGGCATCGGCGCCGAAGGCGTTCTGGATCACAGCCAAATGCTGACCGACCCGGAAGAAGCGGCTGACTTCGTCAAGCGCACCCAGGTCGATGCCTTGGCCATCGCCATCGGCACCAGCCACGGCGCCTACAAGTTCACCAAGCCACCGACCGGCGACGTGCTGGCTATCGACCGCATCAAGGAAATCCACAAGCGCATCCCCAACACCCACTTGGTGATGCACGGTTCTTCCTCGGTTCCGCAAGAGTGGCTGGCGATCATCAACCAGTACGGCGGCGACATCAAGGAAACCTACGGCGTGCCGGTTGAAGAAATCGTCGAAGGCATCAAGCACGGCGTGCGCAAGGTCAACATCGACACCGACCTGCGCCTGGCATCCACCGGCGCAATGCGTCGCCTGATGGCCAGCAACCCGAGCGAGTTCGACCCGCGTAAATTCTTCGGCGCCACCGTGACCGCCATGCGTGACGTGTGCATCGCGCGTTACGAAGCCTTCGGTACTGCCGGCAACGCTTCGAAGATCAAGCCGATCTCCCTGGAAGCGATGTACCAGCGTTACCTGAAAGGTGAGCTGAACGCCAAGGTCAACTAAGCCTTTAGCGTTAAGTCGTACTAACAAAAAAACGCCGAGAGGCGTTTTTTTGTTGGGATAAATTAAATGTAGCCTGCGAGATAAAAACTACCCAAAAGTCAGGGTAAATGGTGCCGCCGCTTGCTCAATGGCACTGACCACATGAGGCGCCTGTTCTCGATGCTGGGGATAACGCTCAAGCACCACTTCAAGCGCAGCAAGCAATCGCTGGATGCGCTCCTTGGGCTGCTCGACCTCACAAGTGCGCGCAAATTCCAGTAATCCTTGCCGCGAGGAAAACATTGACTTGTTACCCGCCAGGTCCAGCGCCAAAACATCCTCCGGAATATAGGCCGTGGTATTGACGATGTCGTAAGCCGGCGCCAGGCGCGCGTCGCGTTGCGTCGGCTCGGAATAGAGCAAGCCGAAGTTCTTCAAATGAGCGTCGCCATTCCCGACAATGCAACTCAGGGCCACGCTATCGAAAAGTTGATCGAGGGAAGAGCGCTGATGTTTTGCCGGGCAGAACACACGAACCGCCTTGGCGATGGCTGCATAACTCTTGCTGTACTTCTGGTCGGCCGAAAGCCCCATCAACACCGCCATGTCCTCAAAGCCAATCGGGTTGAGCTGGGCGTCGCGGTCAAAGCGACGCATGACAAACAGCTTGGCATTATCGGAGAGGTAAAACGGCGGAACGGGAATGCCCGCTTCTTTCGCAATGGACATGCAAAGGAACTCGTTGATCGCCAGACCGGGAAATTCGTCTCGGCCACTTTTGATGATCAGGTCCGAGGTTTTCGACGTCACTTGTGGTAACCCGGCTTCCTGTTGTTCCGGCACCAGCACTTTGGGTTGAACACCTGAAATGCCTGACCGCAGGATGTAGCGATCAAGAAGGCCAGCGAAGATATCTTCCGTGCCGTCCCACGTCAGAATCTCTTCGAGTTTTTCTCCCGGAAAGTGTTGCTCCCCCAGTAAGGCGTCAACCGCATCAGAGCGCACCTGAACTCTTCCGATGGGCGAAGTGCTACCGGAAAGCGCCAAGAGCAGCATCGGGTCGACATTGACGATTTTAGCCAGGCGATTACGCAGTTGCTCCAGTACATAGCCTTCCGGCAAGTTCATCTGAAAAATAGGATGCAGCTCACGCCGACGAAACTCGTCAGGTCGTACGGGCATCGACAAGCTGATTGCCATGCCAGGCAATGCATCTTCGTGATAGCGGAAAGTGAAACCCTCGGCACGGGTGAGAATCCTGCCGCTATTCCCCTCTGGAGTGCTGACTTTGAGAGAGGTCATTTTCATTCGAACAAATCCCCAAGCTCTTCAAGGGTTGGCATAGCGGCCGGCACGACAGTGAGCTCACAATCCAGAGCGCCCAGGATGCGCGCATAAGCGATCATGCCGACGGAAAGGGTGCCCTTCTCTACAGCAATGACTTTATGTCGTGTCAGCCCCGCGAGTTCAGCAAGCTGTGCTTGCGTCAGGCCACGGCTCACACGTTTTTCGCGTAACTGGTTGCCAAGGCGGGCGATCAGCAGAAAATAATCCATGTTCTGTTACCGTGACATTTATAGATGAATGTAACGTATACACAACTCCATGGCGATAGCTTATGTTTGGGTGCACTCAGGTTTGATCGTGATCAATATCCAGCTTGCTGAACGTCACTTTCCCGCCTTCGCTGGTGTAGCCGGTGTTGTCCTGCACATAGACCCCGGCCTTGAAGTACAGCGGCTTGTTGCTCCAGGTGGCGCTGATCTGGGTATCCCATGAGTAGCCGGCGGCGCTGATGCCCAGGGCTCCGCCGGGGCTGAGATGGATCAGGTAGGAGAATTCCCGGTCGAGTTTGACCCCGGTGGCGATGGTGATGACCCGACCCACATCGTCGTCCGGGCGCATGCGCACCTTGGCCACGATGTTGCCGGTCGAGGTGCTGGTCTTGTACTGGTATTCGACTTTCACCATCGGCTTCTGGCTGTTGTAGGCGTGAATCTGGCCGATGACGATCTTGCCCGAACTCGGCACCTGATTGACCGCCAGGGTGGCGCGTAGCGAGTTGTCGGCGTCAGGGTAGAGCCAGTTGTGCAGCGTACCGTTGCTGTAGGTTTCGCGCAGTTCAGTGCGGGGGTAGATCGCATTTTCGGTGCGCGAGCCGGTGACCGGTGTCCAGAAGAACAGGGTGCCGGTATCGGAGTGGAAATATTGGTCCTTGTAACCGCTCACCAGTCGAGGGGTGTCGATGGTGGTCGGCGGGCTGCCGACGGGAATGCTGAGGTTCCAGGTTGCGAGATCGATCATCGTCAAAGCGTCCATGAATGCTGCTGGAACGGGCGTGCCAGAAGCTCTGGCCCGCACCTTAGAGGGCGGTCTTTATAAGCGCTGAGGAGAGCTTTGTTAATGTCCGTCCGGCGGGTTATTGGCGTCAGCGGTCTGTCGACTGCCGCCCTCATCGGTTTTCGTGGCCTGTAACAACGACCGTTAGTCGGGAGCCTGGAGTTTTGCCGAGTGATGGCGTATTGGTTTCTTCTGGTTTGGTTGATCCCGGTCTAGAGTGAAACCTGTCCGGTTTTCGGTATCCCGCTTGACGCCATAACAAGAGAAGCAGCATGGAATGCGCGCAACCCAAGCCAGCTGAAGGCCGCCCGGTTCTATTGATCGTCGATGATTACCCTGAAAATCTGATCAGCATGCGTGCGTTGTTGCAGCGCCAGGATTGGCAAGTGATGACGGCGGCTTCCGGTTTCGAAGCCCTGAACCTGTTGCTTGAGCACGAAGTCGATCTGGTGCTGCTGGATGTGCAGATGCCGGACATGGATGGTTTTGAAGTCGCCCGCCTGATGCGCGGCAGCCAGCGAACGCACCTGACACCGATCATTTTTCTCACCGCCAACGAGCAGTCCCAGGATGCCGTGATCAAGGGCTATGCCAATGGTGCGGTGGATTACCTGTTCAAACCCTTCGACCCGCAAATTCTCAAACCCAAGGTACAGGCCCTGCTTGAGCATCAGCGCAACCGCCGGGCGCTGCAGCGCTTGAGTCAGGACCTGGAAGCGGCCCGGGCCTTCAATGCGTCGGTGCTGGAAAATGCCGCCGAAGGCATTCTGGTGGTAGGCGAAGAAGGTCTGATCCGCTTTGCCAACCCGGCCATCTCGCGCTTGCTCAACGCGACGGTGGCTGATTTGCAAGGTTCAGAGCTCGTCGACTTCCTGCAAAAACCGCACATCCCGGTGTGGAATGATTCAGACATCTACAGCGGTTACCGCCGGGGCGAAACGTGGCGCGTGCATGATGCGATCCTGCGCACGGCACCCGGTCAGCAGGTGCCGGTAGCGCTCTCCTGTGCGCCACTGCCGCCTGAGCAGAAGGCCATGGTGGTGACGGTGCTCGACATGTCGGTGGTGCGTCACCTGCACCAGCAACTGGAGTTCCAGGCGGTTACCGACCCCTTGACCGGGTTGCTCAACCGACGCGGGTTCTACCAGGCCGTGGAAAACCTGCTGCCGCGCAGTGAGCGCTCCGGCAGCACCTGGGTGCTGTTGTACCTGGATCTGGACGGCTTCAAGCGGGTCAACGATTTGTTGGGACATGACGCGGGTGATCGCGTGCTGCGCTGGGTTTCCGAGCAGTTGAAGGCCTGCCTGCGGCCATTCGACATCCTGGCGCGGATGGGCGGGGATGAATTTACCGCGCTGCTTGACCTGGAGCTTCCCGAGCAAGCGGCGAAGATTGCCGAAAAACTCATTGAGCGGGTATCGATCTGTCAGCAGATCGAGGGCATGGATATGGCGTTGGGGGTGAGCATCGGGATCGCCACTTACCCTGACTGCGGGGCCAGTCTCGACGGATTATTGCGCGCTTCCGATATCGCCATGTACGAGGCCAAGCGAGCCGGGCGCCAGCAGTATCGGTTCTACGACCATGAAATGAACGGCCGGGCGCGGACGCGCCTGATGCTTGAAGAAAGCGTGCGCACGGCCATCGAAAACAAGGATTTCAGCCTGGTCTATCAACCCCAGGTGTCGATTGTCGACGGGCAAGTGCGCGGGTTTGAGGCGTTATTGCGCTGGCAGCACCCGAGTGTCGGCGATGTACCGCCGGGGTTGTTTTTGCCGCTGCTGGAGGAAGCGCGGTTGATCAGCCGCCTGGGCAGCTGGATTTATCATCGCAGCACCCGGCAGCGAAAAATCTGGGAAAACCTGTTTGCCGAAGATGTGGTGATTGCGGTCAGCCTGAGCAGTACCCAGTTTGGTATGCCCAGCCTCGCCACCGAGCTACGTCAGGTGTTGGCGCGTCACCAGCTGCAACCGGGGCAGCTGGAAGTGGAAATCACCGAGGAGGCCTTGATGCAAAACCTCGATGAGTCGCACAAACAGTTGCGCCTGCTGCGTCACCTGGGGGTACGGGTCGCGCTGGATGATTTTGGTTCCGGGGCGTGTTCCCTGGCCCATTTGCGGGACCTGGCACTGGACACGCTGAAGCTTGACCGACACCTGATCGCCCGCATTCTCGATTCTCCCCGGGACGCGGCACTGGCTCAAAGCGTGATCGGGTTATGCAAGCAATTCGGGATGCTGGTGATCGCCGAAGGGGTGGAGACCGTTGCGCAGTATCAGTGGCTGGAGGCCAACGGCTGCCAGTACGTGCAGGGTTTCCTGGTGGCCCGGCCGCTGATGGCCGAGGACGTCGCGGGCTTTGTACGGCCGTTTGACTGGAGCGCGCTGACGGCCTGAATTCGCTACACTGGCGCTCTTTCGTCACTCTGTTGTTGCCCCATGACCGCGCTCAAGTACCTCCAGGCTTACCCTGCCACACTGCAAGCACAGGTGCGTCAGTTGATCGATGAGGATCGACTGGGCGAGTACCTGAGCCAGCGTTACCCGGACAAGCACGCGATACAGAGTGACAAGGCGTTGTACAACTATGCCTTGGAACTGAAACAGGAATACCTGCGCAATGCCCCGGCCATCGATAAGGTGCTGTTCGATAACCGCCTGGACCTGACTCACCGTGCGCTCGGCCTGCACACGGCGATCTCCCGGGTGCAGGGTGGCAAGCTCAAGGCCAAGAAAGAAATCCGCATCGCCTCCTTGTTCAAGGACGCCGCCCCGCAATTCCTGAAGATGATCGTGGTCCACGAACTGGCGCATTTCAAAGAGTCCGACCACAACAAAGCCTTCTACAAGCTGTGCGAGCACATGCTGCCGGGTTATCACCAGCTGGAGTTTGATTTGCGGGTTTACCTGACGTGGCGGGACATGCAGTAACTATCGCAACAAGGAGTGTCTGGATGGACGTGAGCAAGACCAAGAGCAGCTTCTACCGCCGCTTGTACGTGGCGTACCTGATCGACAGCGGGCTGGCCAGCAGTGTCCCGGCGTTGACCGAGGTGACGGGCATGCCCCGGCGCACCGCCCAGGATACGATCGCGGCGCTGGCGGACCTGGACATCCTTTGCGAGTTCGAGCAGGAGGAGGGCGCGCGCAACCATGCCGGGCGCTATCGGATTCGTGAGTGGGGGGCGATTGATCCGCGCTGGATCGAGCAGCATCTGCGGCAGATCAAGGCGGTGTTGGGGTATCCCTGAGAGAGGTGGCGCCAGTGCTGACGCCTTCGTGGGCAAGCCCGCTCCCACAGTGATTGGATCGTTCCCACGCTCTGCGTGGGAATGTCGCCCGGGACGCTCTGCGTCCCTTCGCAGGTGTGACGCAGAGCGTCACAAGATGTATTCCCACGCAGAGCGTGGGAACGATCAGGCACCAGTATTGCCCCCACTACAGGGCCTTGCCTGACCTAAGGCCGACGCATGCCGATATGTGGAATGTCGTCTTCCAGATATTCCACGCCCGTCACGACAAAGCCGTAGCGGCCGTAGTAATCCTGCAAATGGGCCTGGGCCGACAGGTAGATCGGCGTGTCGGGCCAAAGCTTCCCGGCTTGTTTGAGCGCTTGCTCCATCAACTCATGCCCCAGGCCCTGGCCCCGTGCATCGGCGGCAATCACCACACGCCCGATGACCACGTCACCGCCCTGTGAGGTCGGGTCGAGCAAGCGCAGGTAGGCCACCAGCCGATCACCGTCCCAGGCCATCAAGTGGCAGGTGTCACTCTCCAGATCCTGTCCGTCCACTTCCTGATAGGCGCATTTCTGTTCAACGACAAACACCTGCGTGCGCAGTTGCAAGATGGCATAGAGCTGCTCTTTGCCCAGATCGCTGTGGTGTTTGCAGACCCAATCGACTGTCATTTTCCCGTCCTGTGAAAAGCCTGTTTCCGATACTAAGCGTCTGGGGGCGGGATGTCTTGCGTGCATGAAAATCTGTGACAAAGGCCAAAATGCCATCATTCATTTCTCGCGACCCCGTCATCTTTGTGTAATCTGGATTGGCGCGCTTTTCAGTGGCGATGATGAGCTACTGTTAAAGGCCGGGGTTGTGGCCGCCAGGCGGCATACGGGTTATCGAGTTCGGCTAAAAACACGCTGGGCTGTACGCCCGCTAAGGATTTTTTGGCATGCCGCGATTGCATCGAGCCTTTGCCTTGATTGGATTGCTGTTCCTGAGCCAGAGCGCCACAGCGGAAAAATTACGCCTGGTGGCTGACGCATGGCCGCCGTTCACCGACATCGCATTGGTCAATGGTGGGCTGGCAACCGACATCGTCAGTACCGCCCTGGCGCGGGCCGGTTATGCCAGTGAGTTCGAGCAGGTGCCGTGGGCCAGGGCGATGCTGGGTGTGGGGGACGGTCGTTACGATGTACTGGTCAATGCCTGGTACAACGATGAGCGCACTAAAATGGGGCAGTTCTCCGGCGAATACCTGCTCAATCGGATTCGTTTCATCAAGCGCAAAGACACACCCATCGAATACAACACCCTTCAGCAGTTGCACACTTATCCGATTGCCGTGGTTCGCGGGTATGCCTACTCACCCCAATTCGACGCTGATGCGGCGCTGCAAAAAGTGCCGGTGCACAACTTCCCCATGGCGGTGCGCATGCTCGCCGCCGATCGCGTGAAGCTGGCGCTGGAGGATGAGTATGTCGCTCGCTACTACCTGGCGCGCGAATCACCCAAGGTGCGTAATGCCGTGGAGTTCTTGCCGCGGGCTTTGAGCGAAAACAGCCTGCATATTTTGGTCAGCCTGAAAAATCCCGATCATGCGCAGATCGTCGCGGGTTTCGACCGTGAAATTGCCGGGATGAAGGCCGATGGCAGCTATGACCGATTGCTCAGGCAGCACGGGATGTAAGTTCGATAGCTACAAGCTACAAGCTACAAGCTACAAGCTACAAGCGGCCAGCGTGAGCACGGTGAACCGTTCTGCAGGCGTTGGCTTGCCAGCGACGCGGCCCTCACGCCTGGGGCGTGTCCTTGATCAAATGCGCGGCCAGCGTGCGTAGCGGCCCCAATTGCCGGCATATCAGCGCCAGTTGGGTCTGCACCAGGCGCTGTCCCTCATCGATCTCATCGGGCATCTGCTCGAGTTCGGCGGCCAGGGTTTCTTCGTCGTCACTCTGGATCGCAATCGGCAATTTGTTTGCCAGGCCCTGGGCGATGTCGTCGATGCTGGCGGCCAGGCTGGCGCCGGCACCGTTGATCAGTTGCTCCCGGACGTCATCCGGGAGCCGGGTTTCACGGTGCGCGCCGAGCCCCGAAAGGTAGCTGAGCAGGGTGTGGGACAGCACCAGGAAGCGGAAGCCCACGTCCGCCTCTTTGCGAAAGTGCCCCGGCTCCATGAGCATGTTGGCCAGGGTGGTCGACAGCGCGGCGTCGGCGTTATGGGCATTGCGGCGGGCCAGGCGGTAGGCCAGGTCATCGCGTTTGCCGGCGGCGTATTGCTGCATGATTTGCCGCAAGTAGATGCTGTTGCAGGTCAGGGTATTGGCCAGCACCTTGTTCAGCCGCCGGCCCTGCCAGTCCGGCAGGAACAGGAAGACGGCGAGCCCCGCGATCAGGCTGCCGAGCAAGGTATCGAACAGCCGTGGCAGGAACAGCCCGTAACCATCCCCCACCTGATTGAAGCAGAACAGCACCATCAGGGTGATGGCCGCCGTGGCCAGGGTGTAGCGCGTGGTGCGGTAGATAAAGAACACCACCCCGGCGGCGATGGCGAAACACGATTGCACCAGCGGATTGGGGAACAGGTCGAACAGCGCCCAGGCCACGGTCAGGCCAATGGCCGTGCCGATGATCCGCTGGCCGAGTTTGCGCCGCGTCGCGCCATAGTTCGGTTGGCAGACAAACAGTGTGGTGAGGATGATCCAGTAGCCCTGGGAGGGGTGGATCAAATGCACCATGCCGTAGCCGATGCTCAGGGCTAGAGGCAATCTCAGGGCGTGGCGGAACAGCAGCGAGGTGGGGGTCAGCTGCGTGCGCAGGCGTGTCCACACATCCTTGAGGTTGCGCGGCGAACGATCCAGCAGGCTGCTGTCGGTGGCATCCGCCAGGGCATCGGGGTTGCTGGCATCGCTGAGCAGGCGGTCGAGGGTGCCGAGGTTGGCCGCCAGTGCGCGCAATGAGCGCAGCAAGCCACGCCAGGCCGGGTTGCTCTGCACACGCAAGTGTTCCAGAGAAGCGTCCAGGTCGCTCAAGGCTTGCGCAAAGCTGGCGTCGTAGACGAACGGCTGGCGCATCTGGATCGACTCGGCCAGCGCCCGGCAGGCTTTGCCTTGCTGGCGCAGCAGGCGTTGGCAGCGGAACAGCACGTCACTGTGAAAGAACGCGTCGGTCAGGGCGTTGTAGGGATAGTGCGAAGAACTGGCGCGCTCGTGGATGTCCTGGGCAAGGAAATACAGCTTCAGGTAGCGACTGACCTTCGAACCTGGCCGACCGTTGCCGACCCGGTGCAGGATGATCTCCTTGGCGGCGTTCAGGGCGGCCACCACCCGACCGTTCTGCTGGGCCAACTCAAGGCGACGGGCTTCGACGTCCATCTGGCGGATCGGCTCGAACAGCGACGATTTGAGCTTGAGGTAAAACCCCAGTTCGCGAAACAGCCGCGCCAGGCTTTGCTGCACCGGCTGGTTGGAGAACAGTGCCTGCCACAGCACCGACAGCAAGCCGTACCAGGCGGCACCGGCGACCAGCAGCATCGGTTCATGCCAGAAATCGGTGACCGCGCCACCGCGCTGGTCCACGCCGATCATGGTATAGACCGACAGAATCAGGGTGGCCGAGGCAATCGCACCATAACGTTCGCCCAGTGCCCCGAGCATGGTCAGGCCAAAACTCGCCAGTGCCAGGGCAAACACGAAGATGTAGGGGTAGGGGAACAGCCACTCGACCGAGAACGCGGCAACGCTGAAGCACACCAGTGTCACTGCCAGCGCATTCAGGCGGCCCTGCCAGCTGTCATCGGTCTCGGCCAGGGCGCTGGCGATGATCCCCAGGAACAGCGGGATCAGCAGGCCCATCTCGTCCTGGTACCAACACAGCGCCATGCTGCCGGTCAGGGCGATGAACACCCGAACGCTGTAGCTGAACTTATCCAGTGCCCAAAGGCGACGCAGAGACTGACGAAACGAAGTCGATGACATGAAGTGCGAAGGCCTTCCGAGGCAATGACGCTAAATTGAGCCAGTAATGACGTCGACGCAATGGCGCCGATCACATCCGGCAGCAAAAAGTGTTCCGCTCGGTAGCCTCTCGCAGGTTTTGGGTCGGGTCAGGCGTACTGCGCCGCCGCATAACCCGAGGCCCAGGCCCACTGGAAGTTGAAGCCGCCCAGGTGCCCGGTCACATCGAGCACTTCGCCGATGAAGTACAAGCCAGGGCTTTTCAGCGATTCCATGGTTTTCGAGGAGACTTCGTGGGTGTCGACGCCACCCAGGGTGACTTCGGCGGTGCGATAGCCTTCGGTGCCGGCCGGGACCAGCTTCCAGCTCGCGAGTTTTTCGGCGATCTCGGCAATCTCGGCGTGGGTGTACTGCTTCATCGGTTTGGAGGCGAACCAGCTGTCGGCCAGCAGGTTGGCCATCTTCTTGGTGAAGATCTCGCCCAGCAGGGTTTTCAACTCGCTGTTCGGTCGCTCGGCCTGTTGCTGTTGCAGCCAGGTCGGCACGTCATGGTCCGGCATCAGGTTGATTTCAACCGTGTCGCCGGATTGCCAGAACGAGGAAATCTGCAGGATCGCCGGGCCGCTGAGGCCGCGGTGGGTGAACAGGATGTTTTCGCGGAAACTCTGGTCGTTGCAGCTCACCAGGCAATCCACCGAAGTGCCGGACAACTCGCCGCACAGCTCCTTGAGCTGGTCGGTGATGGTAAACGGCACCAGGCCGGCACGGGTCGGCAGCAGCGTGTGGCCGAACTGTTTGGCCACCTGATAACCAAAACCGGTGGCGCCCAGGGTCGGGATCGACAGGCCGCCGGTGGCGATCACCAACGACTCGCAGGTGACCTGGCCCAGAGTGGTCTCCAGCAGGTAGCCGCTCTCGGTTTTCTCGATCTGCTGGATCGACGTGTCCAGGTGCAGGTTGACGCCCACCTGATCGCATTCGTCGAGCAGCATGCCAAGGATGTCGCTGGACTTGTTATCGCAGAACAGCTGGCCGAGTTTTTTCTCGTGGTAGGGCACGCCGTGCTTGGCGACCATCCCGATGAAATCCCACTGGGTGTAGCGCGCCAGTGCGGATTTGCAGAAATGTGCGTTCTGCGAGAGGAAATTGCTTGGTTCTGTGTACATGTTGGTGAAATTACAGCGTCCACCGCCGGACATGAGGATTTTCTTGCCCGCCTTGTTGGCGTGGTCCAGCAACATCACCTTGCGCCCGCGCCCGGCGGCGGTCAGTGCACACATCAACCCTGCGGCGCCAGCGCCAATGATCACGACTTCGGTAGAGCGCAAAACGGTGTCCTCAAAATGTGTAACCACAAAATCAGTGTGGGAGCGGGCTTACCCTGATGCCAGTCAGTTAAGGAAGTGAAGTCGCATTTGTAGGAGCGAGCGTGCTCGCGATGGACGTCAACGATAACGCGTGTTTTCTGATTAAACGCGTTGCTCTTGAGTTCATCGCGAGCAAGCTCGCTCCTACAAAGGTCGGTGTTCAAAGATTCCTTACAAAATCCGCACGCGCAACGAGCGGCCTTTGATCTTGCCGTCGTTCAGGCGCTGCAGGGCTTGCTTGGCGATGCTGCGGTCGACCGCGACGTAGGCCTGGAAGTCGAAGATCGCAATCTTGCCGACCTGGGCGCCCGGAACGCCGGCGTCGCCGGTCAGTGCGCCAAGGATGTCGCCCGGGCGGACCTTGTCTTTACGGCCGGCGCCGATGCACAGGGTGCTCATGGCCGGCAGCAGCGGGCCGCCGCCCTGAGACGTCAGGTTGTCCACCTGATCCCAGGTCAATGGCGTCTTCTGCAGTTGCTCGATGGCTTGGGCGCGATGGGCTTCGGACGGTGCGACGAGGCTGACGGCGATGCCTTTCTCACCGGCACGACCGGTACGGCCTACGCGGTGAATGTGGATTTCCGAGTCGCGGGCCAGTTCGACGTTGATCACCATGTCCAGTGCGTCGATGTCCAGGCCGCGAGCGGCGACGTCGGTGGCCACCAGCACCGAGGTGCTGCGGTTGGCGAACATCGCCAGGACCTGGTCGCGGTCGCGCTGTTCCAGGTCACCGTGCAGGCCAACGGCCGAGATGCCTTTGGCGGTCAGGTGGTCGACGGTTTCCTGCACCTGCTGCTTGGTGAAGCAGAAAGCCACGCAAGAGGCCGGGCGGAAGTGGCCGAGGACCTTGGTCACCGCGCTCATGCGCTCTTCCGGGGAGATCTCGTAGAAGCGCTGTTCGATCTGCGTGTCGTCGTGGAACGCCTCGGCCTTCACTTGCTGCGGGTTGCGCATGAACTTCGAGGCCAGTTGCTTGATGCCCACCGGGTAGGTGGCGGAAAACAGCAGGGTCTGGCGACGCTCCGGGGCCTGCATGATGATTTCTTCGATGGAGTCGTAGAAACCCATGTCGAGCATGCGGTCGGCTTCGTCGAGGATCAGGGTGTTCAGGCCGTGCAGCACCAGCGAACCCTTGCGCAGGTGTTGCTGGATACGCCCCGGGGTGCCAACGATGATGTGCGCGCCATGTTCCAGCGAGCCGATCTGTGGGCCGAAGGACACGCCGCCACACAGGGTCAGCACCTTGATGTTGTCTTCGGCGCGGGCCAGGCGACGGATTTCCTTGGCCACCTGGTCGGCCAGCTCACGCGTTGGGCAGATCACCAGCGCCTGGCAACCGAAGTAGCGCGGGTTGATCGGGTTCAGCAGGCCGATACCGAAGGCCGCAGTCTTGCCGCTGCCGGTCTTGGCCTGGGCGATCAGGTCCATCCCCTTGAGGATCACCGGCAAGCTTTGCGCCTGGATCGGCGTCATCTGGGCATAACCGAGGGAGTCGAGGTTAGCCAGCATGGCGGCGGACAGCGGCAAAGTATTAAAAGCGGTGGCGATGGTGGTCACGGGACGGGCCTGCAAAACAAAATGTCGCGCAGTGTACCAGCCCGGTGGCCAAACACCTGTAGTTTCCAGACGAGAAGTCGCCGAGCGCAGGCACTTATCGTCTGGAAACTAAGGCTCTATGTGCTTTTCCGGGCCTTTGTCCCGCCGTCCGTCATTTGGTGACAGCTGCAAAAAGATCGCCGCCGCCAGCATGGCCATGATTCCGACCGTCACAAAGGTCAGCTGGAAGGCCTCAAGCACATTGCTGGCAGCGCCGTTTCCGGTTTCTGCGGTAAAGCCGCCCAGCAACGCGCCGGCACAGGCCACGCCCAGGCTCAGGGCCAGTTGCGCGACCACCGACAGCAAGCTGTTGCCGCTGCTGGCGCTGGCGTCGTCGAGGTCGATCAGGGTCACGGTGTTCATCGCAGTGAACTGCAAGGAGTTGATCGCCCCCAGAATCGCCAGTAGCACCAGCAGCAGCCAATACGGCGTCTGTTCGCTGACCAGGCCCATGCTCGCCAGCATGATCCCCAGTGCCAGGGTGTTGCCGGTCAGGACGATGCGGTAGCCCAGGCGCTCGATCAACGGGCGTGCCACCCACTTGGCAATCATGGCCGCCGCGGCCAGCGGCAACATGCTCATCCCCGCCTGGGACGGCGAATACCCCATCGCCACTTGCAGCAGCAAGGGGACGAGAAAGGGCAGGGCGCCGCTGCCCAGGCGGGCGAACAGGTTGCCGAGAATGCCCACGGCAAAGGTCCGGGTTTTGAACAGCGAGGGGGCGAACATGGGGTTGTCGATATGCCCGGCACGCAGCCAATACGCGGCCAGGCAGGCCATGCCGGCGAACAGCAGCAACATCACCCGCAGGTGCGGCAGGTGCAGTTCTCCCAGGCCTTCCATGGCAATGGTGATCAGCACCATGGCCGCACCAAACAGCACGAACCCGAGGCTGTCGAAGCGGGTACGCTCAGCGCCGCGCAGGTCAGGGATGAACTTCCACACGGCATAGCAACCGACCAGCCCCACCGGCAGGTTGATCAGGAAGATCCAGTGCCAGGTCAGGTACTGCACCATCCAGCCCCCCATGGTCGGGCCGATCAACGGACCGAGCAGGCCGGGAATGGTGATAAAGCCCATGATCCGCACCAGCTCCGAACGCGGGTATGCGCGCAGCACCACCAGGCGTCCGACCGGCAGCATCAACGCACCCCCCAGCCCCTGGATCACCCGGGCGCCGATCAGCATGCTCAACGACTCCGACAGCGCACACAGCACCGAGCCGAGGCTGAACAGCACAATCGCGCCGAAGAAGATTTTCCGGGTGCCAAAGCGGTCGGCGATCCAGCCCGATGCCGGAATCAGCAAGGCCACCGTGAGCATGTAGGCAATGATCACGCCCTGCATGCGCAGCGGGTCTTCGGCCAGGTCGCGGGCCATGGCGGGCAGGGCGGTGTTGAGGATGGTCCCGTCCAGGGACTGCATGAAAAACGCAATTGCCACCACCCACGGGATCCAGCGGGCGGTGGTGGCGTCTAGGGCTGGGCGGTTGGGCATGGGACCTCTTCTTTTTGAGATGATCGTTCCCACGCTCCCGCGTGGGAATGCCTCAATGGACGCTCCGCGTCCGCTTCGGTAGGGGCGCGGAGCGTCCCGGCTGCATTCCCACGCAGAGCGCGGGAACGATCTGTGTCAAAGGGTCAAGGTCAGGCGGCTGACCAGCGCCCCTGGCAACAATGCCGAGGCGGTAGCGCGTTGGTCGTAGGTACTGGCTGACAGGATCAGCTCCCGCTCGCGGGTCAGCGCTTCCAGTTGCGATCCCAGCAAACTGTAGGCGCTGTCATCGAACCGCATGGTGCTCACCGAGGCCTGGATCTCGCCGTTCTCGACCCAGAAGGTCGCGAAACGGGTCATGCCGGTCAGGCGGGCGGCCGGTTGGTCCGAGTAGTTGAGGTACCACAGGTTGCTGATGTACAGGCCGGTGCCGAGCTGCTTGAGAATTTCGGCATCGGGCAATGTGCCGGCGGCCATGTTCAGGGCGCTGGGCGACTCGCCGTTACCGGCCCCATTGGCGCTCAGGCCGTACTCGGCGGCACTGCGCGAACTCACCAGGCGCTCGCCGGCGTTGCCGGCAACGATCAGGGCCAGGTCGCTGCGCGGGTAGCCTTCATCGGAGAACGCCGGGCTCAGGGAACCGCTGACCTTTTCATCCAGCGACAGCAGCGGACTGAAACGGCTGTCGCCGGCGTAGAGCCGTTGCAGCGGGCTGTTCTTACTGGCAATCGACTGCGCCGAGAACCCGCCCCAGCAGAGCATGCCGAGGATTTCGTCCAGCGCCGCGGGCGCCAGGTAGGCGCGGTATTGGCCCGGTGCGAGGGTGCGTAGCGGTCGCCCCAGGAACGCCAGTTGCTCACGCGCCTGCTGGAAGCGCTGGGCGAATCCCTCGTCACTCCATTCATGGCCGGCATAGCTGGCTTTCACGGCCTGGCCGTTGGTGTGGAACAGGCTGAAGTCAAAGTTGAAGCTGTTGGCCTGATGCCAACCGAAGGCTCCGGCGGAACTGGCAAAGCCCCGGCTGATGGGCCCTGCGGCGTAGAAGCCGACCAGATCCAGGCCTTCGGCGGCGCGGGCGATCGCGGTGACCACATGCTCGGTCTCCGGCAGGGGATGGGCCTGTACGCTTTTACTCTGCCAACCGTTGTGGTTGAGCAGCAGGTACGGGTCCTGGGGCAGCCACGGCAGGGTGTCGCGCAGTTGCTGCAGGCTTTCGGTCAGGCGCTGGGCGTCGACCTCGGGATCGCCTGCCAGGGTGATGCGCAAGTCGGCATGACGCCCGTTGTTGATCAGTTTCAAGTCCAGGCTGGCCTGCTGGACCTGGCCGGCCTGGCGCACCTTGGCGTGGTTGAAACGCACGAAGGCGGACGATTCGGCGGCGTAGCCCAGGGTGAACTGTTCTGGCTCGCGCAGGGCGGTGCGCAGGCAGGCCACCAGTGCTTTGAATTGTTCGACCTGGCTCATGACTGTCGCCATCAGGCGTCTCCCCCAAACACATCAATGTTGCTGAACACGCAGGCCGGCGACGCATGGCCGACGCGGATCACCTGGTTCGGTTCGCCTTTGCCGCAGTTCGGCGTGCCCAGCACCTGGCGCGTGCTGGCATCGCCCACCGCGCTGAGGTTGCGCCAGAACTGCGCGGAGATGCCCCGGTAGTTGGGGTTCTTCACCACGCCCTTGAGTTCACCGTTTTCGATCAGTTGGCCCCACTCGCAGCCGAACTGGAATTTGTTGCGCGCATCGTCGATGGACCATGAACGGTTGGTCGACATCAGTACGCCGCGCTCGATGCCGCCAATCAGTTGCTCAAGCGACTGGTCGCCGGGCTCGATGTTGAGGTTGGCCATGCGGTCGATGGGCGGACGGTTCCAGCCGCAGGCGCGGCTGTTGGCGACGCCGTTCATGCTGGCCCGGAACTGCGACAGCGCACCACCGAGCGGGCGCTCCAGCAGGCCTTCGCGGATCAGGAATTGTTTGCTTGCCGCAGTGCCGTCGTCGTCATGACCGTAGCTGGCCAGCTCCTCGGGAATATCCGGGTCGAAGGTCACGTTGAGCAGTCGGGAGCCGTACTGCAGGCTGCCGAAATCGCTGGTCTTGACGAAGCTGGTACCGGCGTAGTTGCGTTCATCGCCGAGGATCCGGTCCAGCTCCAGCGGATGGCCGATGGACTCGTGGATCTGCAGCATCATCTGGTCGGGCATCAGCAACAGATCGCACGTGTCTTGCGGGGTGTTGGGTGCCAGCAGCAATTGCAGGGCCTGATCGGCCACGGTCGGTCCGGCGCCGATCAACCCGCAGCGACTGATCACATCGGCACCGCCTTGCTGACCGAAGTTCTCGCGGCCCAGGCTGCGGGTCTGGCTGTCATTGCCGTCGTAGGCGGTGACGTCCAGCCCCGGATACACGAAACGTTGCGCCTGGCGCAGTTCGGCGCCAGCGCTGTTGAGGTAGATCTGCTCGACATGGGTGATGCCGATGCTGACTTCCCAATTCACCAGGCGCTCGTCCTTGGGCACGGCGGCGGACTCGGCGCCGAGCAGTTGGTAGCACTCGCTGAGGGACGGAAAAGCCTGTTGCACATTCGGTGACAGGTAGTCGGCGCGCTCGCTGGACACCGGCTGTTGGCGCAAGTCGAGCAGGGCATGGGCGGCGATCGAGCGGGCCTGTTGTTCGGCGCGCTCGAGGGCGGCTTGCAGGCCGGCACACGACAGGTCGTTGGTCGCGGCATAGGCTTCGACGCCATTGACCCGTGCGGTCAGCATCGCGCCTTCATCGCGGCTCAGGCGTGGCGGCTCGGCAACGTTCTTGCGCACCGACAGGTACTGGCCAGACTCGCGTACATAGCGCAGCGAAAAAAACTCGGCACCCGTGCGCAGTGCCGCAAAGCGCTGCTTGAGTTGGGGGTGGAAATCGAACATTCGGAGAACCTCCTTGTGAATACGCGGTGGCCTTGAGGGCCTCTTCGCGGGCAAGCCCGCTCCCACAGGATCTGGATCAGTCGCACATTGGTGATTCACACCCTGACATTGTGGGAGCGGGCCGGGCGGCGATCCGACTTGCCCGCGAAGCTTTTGCCGCTTAAACCGGGCAACCCTTGGCGCGCAGGATGGCGTCGAAGCGATCCGGGTCCAGGGTGCCGGCTTCGATAGCCGCAAGCGTAGCCTGTTCCCGCGCGAGCAGGTCGTGGCAACGCACCAGCAATTCCGGCAGTTCGGCCCGGGCGGCGGCGACCACGCCATCGCCATCGCCGATCATCAGGTCACCCGGGGCGACCAGCATGCCGGCGCAGGAGATCGGTACGTTGATCTCTCCACCACCGTCGGTGCTCGGGCCACGGTGTACGCCGCCGATGGCGTAGGCCGGCAGCTCGCCGGTTTGCCACTCGTCGAGGTCCCGCAGGGCGCCGTTGATCACCACGCCGACGATCCCGGCCTTGAGCGCCATGGCTCGCATGATGCCGCCGAACACGGCGCGGGTCAGGTCGGCGCTGCCGTCGATCACCAGCACGTCACCCGGGCGAGCCATCTGCATGGCCTTGAGGATCATCAGGTTGTCGCCCGGGCGTACGCGCACCGTCAGTGCACTGCCGAGCATCGGCGCGTTGCCGTGGAACGCTTTCAAGCCCAGGCCGCCGACGTTGCGGCCCAGGCAGTCGCTAACGGCCGCCGCGGGGATCTTGCTGAACTCGGTCAGCCATTTTGGATCGAGGGGTTCTACGTTGGGATTGATCAGGTAGCCGGTGGGCCATTTGCTCGAAGACACGACATCAAACATGAGAAAGCCTCGTGGTCAGCCAGGTGATGGCTTGTCGGTGGGGGCGGGGGGTGAAACGTTTGCGCGATACCTAGAGTAGGCCGGCGCGGGGGGAGGGAGCAAGGGTGGGGCGGTATAGGAAGGGGGGCGCGCGGTGTAGGCGGATCGTTCCCACGCTCTGCGTGGGAATGCCGCCCGGGACGCTCCGCGTCCCAATGCAGGCGTGACGCAGAGCGTCACAGGATGCATTCCCACACGGAGCGTGGGAACGATCACAGAAGTGACGGGTTACTGCGCGGTTGGGCCCACTTCACGCAATGGCTTGCCACGTACCGGGGCGGCGCCTGCGACGTAGTACTTGGCCTGGCTGCGTGGCAATGGCTGACGACCACGGATCTTGTCGGCGATTTTCTCGGCCATCATGATCGTTGGAGCGTTCAGGTTGCCGGTGGTAATCAGCGGCATGATCGAGGCATCGACCACACGCAGGCCCTGCATCCCGTGCACGCGGCCCTGACCATCGACCACGGCCATCTCGTCGGTGCCCATCTTGCACGAGCAGGATGGGTGGAACGCGGTTTCGGCGTGCTCACGGATGAATTTATCCAGTTGCTCGTCGGTCTGTACCTCGATGCCCGGGCTCAGCTCGCGACCACGGAAGGCGTCCAGGGCCGGCTGCTGCATGATTTCACGGGTCAGGCGGATGCCGTCGCGGAATTCCTGCCAGTCCTGCTCGGTGGCCATGTAGTTGAACAGGATGCTCGGGTGCTGGCGCGGATCCTTGGATTTGACCTGGATACGGCCGCGGCTTGGCGAGCGCATGGAGCCCATGTGTGCCTGGAAGCCGTGCTCTTTCACCCCGTTGCTGCCGTTGTAGTTAATCGCGACTGGCAGGAAGTGGTACTGAATGTTCGGCCATTCGAAATCCGGACGAGTACGGATGAAACCGCCGGCTTCGAACTGGTTGCTGGCGCCGATACCGGTGCCGTTGAACAGCCACTCGGCACCAATGGCTGGCTGGTTGTACCAGAGCAGCGACGGGTACAGCGAAACCGGCTGGGTGCACGCGTATTGCAGGTACAGTTCCAGGTGGTCCTGCAGGTTCTCGCCCACGCCTGGCAGGTCGTGAACCACCGGGATGTCCAGGCTTTCCAGAAGCTTGGCCGGGCCAACGCCGGAACGTTGCAGGAGCTGTGGCGAAGCGATTGCGCCGCTGCACACCAGCACTTCCTTGCGGGCACGGGCTTCAACGCGTTCTTCGGCGCTGCCAACCAGATAGCGCACGCCAACGGCACGCTTGCCTTCGAACAGAATCTTGTCGGTCAGGGCGTGGGTGACGATGTTCAGGGTCGAGCGTTTCTTGGCGGTATCCAGGTAGCCGCGCGCGGTGCTGGAACGACGGCCTTTGGGCGTCACGGTACGGTCCATCGGACCGAAACCTTCCTGCTGGTAGCCGTTCAGGTCTTCGGTACGCGGATAACCGGCCTGTACGCCTGCTTCAACCATCGCGTGGAACAGCGGGTTGTTACCGGCTTTAGGGGTGGTCACGCTGACCGGGCCTTCGCCACCGTGGTAGTCGTTCGGGCCGATGTCACGGGTTTCGGCTTTGCGGAAATACGGCAGGCAATCCAGGTACGTCCAGTCCTCAAGGCCAGGGTTTTTCGCCCAGCCGTCGTAGTCCATGGCGTTGCCGCGGATGTAGCACATGCCGTTGATCAGGGACGAGCCACCCAGGCCCTTGCCGCGACCGCATTCCATCCGGCGACCGTCCATGTGTGGCTCTGGATCGGTTTCGTAGGCCCAGTTGTAGCGACGGCCTTGCAGCGGGAACGCCAGGGCCGCAGGCATTTGGGTGCGAAAGTCGAAACGGTAGTCCGGGCCGCCGGCTTCGAGCAGCAGGACGGTGACGCCTTCGTCTTCGGTCAGACGGGTCGCCAGGGTATTACCGGCCGAGCCGGCACCCACAATGATGTAGTCGTATTCAGTGGTCATGAGATCTCCGGGAGCTGCAAGCTCCAAGCTTCAAGCCGCAAGCAAGAGCGGGCGAGCGGTGTTCTTGAGAATGGTGCGGCAAGCGCAGGCTGCTGTTGATCTTGCTTCTAACTTGCAGCTTGAAGCTTGCCGCTTCGGCCTACTCAGAAAACCGAGGCGTAATCGCCCAGCTCAACCTGTACCGATTTGATGCGAGTGAAGTTGTTCAGCGAGCTGATGCCGTTCTCACGGCCCACACCCGACTGCTTGTAGCCACCGACCGGCATCTTGGCGTCGGACTCGCCCCAGGCGTTGATCCAGCAGATACCGGCTTCGAGCTGATGAATCACGCGGTGAGCGCGGTTCAGGTCCGTGGTCACGACACCCGCGGCCAGGCCGAAGTCGGTGTCGTTGGCGCGGCGGATCACTTCTTCTTCGGTTTCATAGGTGAGGATGCTCATCACCGGGCCGAAGATCTCTTCACGAACGATGGTCATGTCGTCGGTGCAGTCGGTGAACACGGTCGGCGCCACGAACGCGCCCTTGGCGAATTCGCCGTCGGTCAGGCGACCGCCGCCGCACAGGACGCGAGCGCCTTCTTCCTTGCCCTTGGCGATGTAGCCCAGCACGCTTTCCATGTGGGCGAAGCTGACCAGTGGGCCGAAGTTGGTGTTCTCGTCTTGCGGGTTGCCAACGCGGATGCGGGCAACGCGCTCAACGATCTTGGCTTCGAAAGCGGCTTTCAGGTGGCTCGGTACGAACACGCGAGTGCCGTTGGTGCAGACCTGACCGGAGCTGTAGAAGTTGGCCATCATGGCGGTGTCGGCTGCGCGATCCAGGTCGGCGTCGTCGAAAATGATCAGCGGGGACTTGCCACCCAGTTCCATGGTCACGTCTTTGAGCGAGGAAGCGGAGGCGCTGGCCATGACTTTCTTGCCGGTGTCGGTGCCGCCGGTGAAGGAGATTTTTTCGATGCGCGGGTGCTCGGTCAGCCAGGTGCCGACTTCACGACCGCTGCCGGTCAGGACGTTGAACACGCCGTCTGGCAGGCCTGCCTCGGTGTAGATCTCGGCCAGTTTCAAGGTGGTCAGGGAAGTGACTTCGCTTGGCTTGAAGATCATCGCGTTACCGGCCGCCAGGGCTGGCGCGGATTTCCACAGGGCGATCTGGATCGGGTAGTTCCACGCGCCGATACCGGCCACGACACCCAGCGGCTCGCGACGGGTGTAGACGAACGAGGTGGTGCGCAGCGGGATTTGCTCGCCTTCGATGGCGGGCACCAGGCCTGCGTAGTATTCCAGCACGTCTGCGCCGGTGACGATGTCGACGTAGCGGGTTTCGGAGTACGACTTGCCGGTGTCCAGGGTTTCCAGGGCGGCCAGTTCATCGTTGCGCTCGCGCAGGATGTCAACGGCACGGCGCAGGATGCGCGAACGCTCCATGGCGGTCATCGCGGCCCAGACTTTCTGGCCTTTTTCGGCGCTGACGACAGCGCGTTCAACGTCGTCGAAGGTCGCACGTTGCACTTTGGCGAGAACTTCACCGTTAGCCGGGTTGATGGCTTCGAAGGTGGCATCGCTGCCAGCGTCGGTGTAGCCGCCATCGATGTAGAGTTTTTGCAGTTCGAAACGGGCCATAGAGTCCTCGCAAGTGCATAAGTGGTGGGCTAAAAACTACTGCGCTCGACAATCCTGGGTTGAAAACCTCCTCGTAATGCTCATTGACTAAAGTCAACTCTGCTTACTCGTCGGTTTTCGCCTTGTCTTGCCTTCGCTCGCTACGTTTTTAAACCGCGTATTTATTTAGTTTTCTGGTCTATGCACTCGTGCTTTTGCACTCCTGCTTGGCCAGTTGGATATCCATGTATTCGTAAGCGATTCGTTGCGCCTGCTCGGTGTCGAAAGCGTCTCCTGACAGCGCGCCGCGCAACCACAAGCCATCGATGAGCGCTGCCAGGCCGCGGGCGGCGCTGCGCGCTTGATCAAGCGGCAACACGCGGCGGAACTGGCAGCACAGGTTGGAATACAGGCGGTGATCGTTGATCCGCTGCAACCTGTGCAAAGACGGCTGGTGCATGCTGGTGGCCCAGAAGGCCAACCAGGTTTTCATTGCCGGGCCATTGACCTGGCTGGCGTCGAAGTTGCCTTCGATAATCACCTGCAGATGAGCCCGTGGGCTGTCATCTCCCAGCGCCTGGCGGCGCGCGGTGACGTTCTCGCTGAGGACGCTCATCAGATACCGCATCGTGGCGGCGATCAGGCCATTCTTGTCCTGAAAATAGTGACTGATGATGCCATTCGAGACACCGGCCAAACGGGCGATCAGCGCAATGCTGGCGTCCCCCATGCCGACCTGATCGACGGCCTGCAACGTGGCTTCGATCAATTGCTGGCGGCGGATGGGTTGCATACCGACCTTGGGCATCTTGCACATCTCCTTAGGCCTTCCAGCGGTCGACAAGCGGCTGCTGGATTGAGGGCCAGTCTATTTTGTTTTGATTGAACGTTCAATCAACAAAGAATAAGATCTGCGACAAATCGTCGCTGCCTACAGGTTTTTCCTCGGTGTAGTCGGCGGAAAAACGACATCCAAAAAAGCTCGAAACCCACGCGGGGCATGCTGCGAACCGATAGCGACGGACGAACTGAATGGGCATGACGCTTAGGGTCATGTGCGACGTCTTGTACGCGCGCAAGACCTTCGAGGTCGGTTTTCCATGCTTGTGCCGCGGTTTCGGGCTTTTTTCGGGGTGTCTTTATATCACCCGTCGGTCGGCTGCCAACTAACCGATTGGTCGGGTACTGCTTTGCCTTGTGTCCTTCTCTCGCACTGCCTGGAGCATCTGTGCAATGAGTTCTGCCTCTCTTATAAAGACCCCACCCGAGAAGGTGACGGTCAACGGTTGGGTGTTCTACACCTCCACCGCATTGATTCTGCTGCTGACCGCCATTCTCATTGCCGCGCCGCAAGAAGCCGGGAGAGTGCTGGGGGTTGCCCAGGCCTGGTTGTCGCGAAGCTTCGGCTGGTACTACATGGTGGTGATCGCCGCCTACCTGGTATTCGTCGTGGGCCTGGCGTTTTCGTCCTACGGCAAGCTCAAGCTGGGCAGCAAGGACGACACCCCGGACTTCAGCTATGGCGCCTGGGCCGGGATGCTGTTCTCGTCCGGTATCGGCATCTCGCTGCTGTACTTCGGTGCTTCCGAGCCTCTGGACCACTACTTCAACCCGCCAGAAGGCGTGGCCGGCAGCAATCTGGCGGCGCGTCAGGCGGTACAGCTGACCTTCCTGCATTGGGGCCTGCATGGCTGGGCGATCTATGCCTTGGTCGGCCTGGCGGTGGCGTACTTTGCCTATCGTCATAACCAACCGCTGGCGTTGCGTTCGGCGCTGTATCCGTTGGTGGGCGAGCGCTGGGTCAAGGGCGCGGCCGGTCATGCGGTGGACGGCTTCGGCATGTTCGTGACCCTGCTGGGCCTGGTGACCAACCTGGGGATTGGCTCGCTGCAAGTGTCGTCGGGGCTTGAGAACCTGTTCGGCATGGAGCACAGCAATACCAACCTGCTGATCGTGATTATCGTCATGAGCACCGTGGCGACCATCGCGGCGGTGTCGGGTGTGGAAAACGGTATCCGCCGCCTGTCCAACCTGAACATTGTGCTGTTCAGCGGCTTGCTGATTTTCGTGCTGCTGTTCGGCCCGACCCTGCACCTGCTCAACGGCTTCGTGCAGAACATCGGTGACTACCTCAACGGCGTGGTGCTGAAAACCTTCGACCTGTATGTGTATGAAGCCGATAACGCCAAGTCTGAGCGCTGGTTGGGCCTGTGGACCCTGTTCTACTGGGCCTGGTGGATTTCCTGGGCACCCTTCGTGGGCATGTTCATCGCGCGTATTTCCCGTGGTCGTACCGTGCGTGAACTGGTCGCCGGCGTGCTGCTGATTCCGTTGGGCTTCACCCTGGCGTGGCTGTCGATCTTCGGTAACTCGGCCCTGGACCTGGTGATGAACCAGGGGGCGGTGGAGCTTGGCAAGACGGCGCTCGAGCAGCCGTCCATGGCGATCTACCAGTTGCTCGAGCATTACCCGGCGTCGAAGATCGTGATCGGTGTGTCGATCTTTGTCGGTTTCGTACTGTTCCTGACCCCGGCCGACTCGGGCGCGGTGATGATGGCGAACCTGTCCTGCAAGGGCGGCAACGTCGACGAAGACGCCCCGCACTGGTTGCGGATCTTCTGGTCCGTGGTGATCACGCTGGTGACCATCGGCCTGCTGTTTGCCGGTAACTTCGAAGCCATGCAGACCATGGTGGTGCTGGCCGGCCTGCCGTTCTCGGTGGTGCTGGTGTTCTTTATGTTCGGTTTGCACAAGGCGATGCGCCAGGACGTGCAGATCGAACAGGAACAAGCCGAACTGGCGGCGCGTGGTCGTCGCGGCTTCAGTGAGCGTCTGACGGCGCTGGAACTGCAACCGACCCAAGCGATCGTGCAACGCTTCATGGACAAGCACGTGAGCCCGGCGCTGGAAGATGCGGCGGTGCAACTGCGTACTCAGGGTCTGGATGTGCAGACGCTGCTGGGCAAAGCCAAGCGTTGCATGGGCGTGCGGATCGAGATGGAAGAGGGCAACCCGTTTGTCTACGAAGTGAGCCTGGACGGCTACCTGGCCGCGCCAAGCGAATCGCCGAGCCCGGATGAAACGCGTACGCGTTACTACCGCGCTGAGGTGTACCTGCACAACGGCAGCCAGGAATACGACTTGATGGGCTTCACTCAGGATCAGATCACCCGTGACGTGCTCGATCAGTTTGAAAGCCATCGGCAGCTCCTTGGCCGGGTTTACAGCTAAGACTTGAGGTGATGCGGTGCATCAACTGCACCGCATCACCATTGTGGCGAGGGAGCTTGCTCCCGCTGGGCTGCGAAGCGGCCCCAAAACCCGCGACCCGGTTCTTGCAGATAAACCGCGCTGTATGGATTTGCGGTTGCTACGCAACCGAGCGGGAGCAAGCGCCCTCGCCACGGTTGTCCGTGTTCCAAGTCATATATGTATACGAACAAAAACGCCGCGATCTTCTCGCGGCGTTTTTGTGTCTGCTGCCCTTACCCCAGGTTCTTGCCAAGCAGTGCGTGGTACAGCTCGCTGTCGCCCAGAATCCCTACCACGTGATTGTTGTCATGCAGCACCAGCTTGTTGCCGGTCTGATAACGAATCTGCAGCGCGTCGCGCATGCCGATATTGGAGTCCACCAGGGTTGGGCGACGGCCCAGGCCTTCAACGGCTTGCCCCGGTGCCCAGTTCTGCAGGTCCAGGGCCGAGCCGTTCTGGCGCGCGCCCTTGATGGTGTTGCCTTCGGCCAGGTCCAGCCATGAGTCACCGCCCGGGTCCAGGCACACGGAGCCGTTGATGCGCTTGCAGTTGTCCAGGGTGCGCATCAGGCTGCGTCCGCACAAGACGTTCAGCGGGTTGGTGTGGGCGACGAAGGTCCGTACGTAGTCATCGGCCGGGTTGAGGACAATCTCTTCCGGCTTGCTGTACTGGATGATCCGGCCGTCTTTCATGATCGCGATGCGGCTGCCGAGTTTCAGGGCTTCATCCAGGTCGTGACTCACGAACACAATGGTCTTGCTCAGCTTGCGTTGCAGCTCCAGCAATTCGTCCTGCAGACCCTGGCGGATAAGCGGGTCGAGGGCCGAGAAGGGTTCGTCCATCAGCAGGATATCGGCGTCCATCGCCAGCGCCCGGGCCAGGCCCACGCGTTGCTGCATACCGCCGGAGAGTTCGTCGGGTTTCTTGTTGCGCCATTGGGTCAGGCCCACCAGTTCCAGCTTCTCATCCACCAGCTTGCGCCGTTCCTTCTCGGGGCGGCCCTGCATCTCGAGGCCAAAGCTGATGTTCTCGCGCACGGTCAGCCAGGGCATCAGGGCGAATTTCTGGAACACCATGGCGATGCGCTTGGTGCGCATCATTTTCAGCTCTGCCGGGGTGCAGGAAGCGATATCGATCTGCCGGCCTTCATGCTCGACGAACAGCTTGCCACGGCTGACGGTGTTGAGGCCGTTGATGCAGCGCAGCAGGCTGGATTTGCCGGAGCCGGACAGGCCCATCAGCACGCAGATTTCACCTTTTTCGATATCCAGGCTGGCCTTTTCAACGCCGACGATCAGCCCGGTCTTTTTCAGGATCTCGTTGCGTGTCATGCCCTGATCCAGCAGCTTGAGTGCCTCGCGTGGATCCTTGGAGAAGATAACGTCTACGTTTTCGAAGCGGATTATGCTCATGCGTCACCCCCTACTTTGGCGTCGGGTTGTTTGCAGATACGGTCGAGCATGATCGCCAGCAGTACGATCGCCAGGCCTGCTTCGAAGCCCAGGGCGATATCAGCGGTATTCAGTGCGTTGACCACGGGTTTGCCCAGGCCATCAGCACCCACCAGTGCCGCGATCACCACCATCGACAATGACAGCATGATGCACTGGGTGATACCGGCCGCGATGCTAGGCATGGCGTGGGGCAGTTCAATGCGCGAGAGCAGCTGACGGCGCGAGCAGCCAAAGGCCTTGCCGGCATCCATCAGTTCCTGCGGTACATCGCGAATGCCCAGGTAGGTCAGGCGGATGGGCGCTGCAATCGCGAACACCACCGTGGAGATCAGGCCCGGGACGACACCCAGACCAAACAGGGTCAGGGTAGGAATGAGGTACACGAACGTCGGTACGGTCTGCATCAGATCGAGTACGGGACGCATCATCGTGTAGAACATCGGTTTGTGCGCAGCGACGATGCCCAACGGCACGCCAATGAGCACGCAGACCAGGGTGGCGAACAGCACCTGGGCGAGGGTTTCCATGGTTTCCTGCCAGTAACCCAGGTTGAGGATCAGCAGGAAGGACAGGACGACGAAGCCGGTCAGGCCCCATTTGCGTTGAATGAAGTGCGCCAGCAGTGCGATAAGCCCGATCAATGCCAGCGGGTTGAACCAGGTCAGCGCAAACGTCACGCCGTGAATCATCGTTTCCAGTGTCACGGCGATTGCGTCGAAGGTGTTGGCGCCGTGTTGCGTCAACCATTCAACGAAGCCCGCGATGTACTGGCCTAAAGGGATTTTCTGATCAATCAGCATGGTAGTGAACGTCCGCATGCAAGGAAATAAACAGCCCGGGCGAGCACGCTCGCCCGGCATCAACGATTACTGTGCGAGCTTGGCTTTCACGGCCTCCAGGCCTGGTTTACCGTCAATGGTGGTCACGCCAGCGAGCCAGGTATCGAGCACCTGAGGGTTCTTCTTCAGCCACGCTTTGGCAGCCGCGTCTGCTTTCATCTTGTCGTCCAGAACATTGCCCATGAGGGTGCTTTCCATGTCCAGGGTGAACGACAGGTTTTTCAGCAACTGCCCGACGTTGCTGCACTCCTGGCTGTAGCCTTTGCGAGTGTTGGTGTAGATGGTGGCCTGGCCATAGTTGGGGCCGAAGAACTCATCGCCCCCGGTCAGGTACTTCATCTTGAAACGGGTGTTCATCGGGTGCGGTTCCCAGCCCAGGAAGACCACATCGGTGCTACGGCGCGAGGCACGTTCAACCTGGGACAGCATGCCGGCCTCGCTGGACTCGACGACCTTGAAACCGGCGTCCTTGAGGCCGAAGGCGTTCTTGTCGATCATGCTCTGGATCATGCGGTTGCCGTCGTTGCCGGGCTCGATACCGTAGATCTTGCCGTCGAGTTCTTTCTTGAACTTGGCGATGTCGGAGAAATCCTTCAGACCTTTTTCGTACAGCGCTTCAGGGACCGCCAGGGTGTACTTGGCGTTTTCCAGGTTGGCGCGCACGGTTTCCACGGTGCCGGCATCACGGTATGGCTTGATGTCGTTTTCCATGGTCGGCATCCAGTTGCCGAGGAACACGTCCATGTTCTTGCCGTCGGCCAGCGACTTGTAGGTCACCGGCACGGAGATCATGGTGGTTTTAGTCTTGTAGCCCAAGGCGTCGAGGATGACGCTGGTGGTGGCTGTCGTTACGGTGATGTCGGTCCAGCCAACATCGGAGAAGTTTACGGTACTGCATTGCGCCGGTTCTGTGGCTTGAGCCAGAAGCGGCAGACTCAGCATGGCGGCCAACAACAACGACGGGGAACCTTTCATGGGTGGACTCCTTGGTGTTTTTTTGGCGGTGTTCCGACAGGACAGCCGCACTTATAAGTGTTGCGGTTGGTGGGCGCTGAAGACAGCTCTGCCACGGCGCTTCGCAATCGAGTCGTAACTGATCATGGACCAGTGAAAATCTGACGCCTACAGGGTGCGTCGTATCCAGTACAGGGAGGGTCGCATCCAGTGTCAGTGAGGTCGTTTACAGCTTTAATCGGACCTTTTTAGTCCTCTGAGCCGCAAAAAAACGGCCGAAATGTGTCGTCTGCGGCCTGCGGCGTTAGTGGACATGAGTGCGTCGGTGTGAGACGTCGCGTGACCTGACAAAAGCTTGATGATGCGGGCCTGTCAACGGATTGCTGCTTGAGCGTAGCAGCTCCGTCACCGGGTGCCTCGGCACCTGGAATCTGCTCACCGAGGAGTCTCGTACGTCATGGCTATCAGCGTTTTCGACCTGTTCAAAATCGGCATCGGCCCTTCCAGTTCGCACACCGTGGGGCCCATGCGCGCAGCGGCGTTGTTCGTCGAATCACTGCGTGAACAACAGCGCCTGGAACAGGTTCGGCGCGTCGAAGTGCAGCTGTTCGGCTCCTTGTCGGCCACCGGTATCGGCCACGGCAGCGACAACGCGGTGATCATGGGGTTGATGGGCGAGTGGCCGGACGCAATCGACCCGTCGCAAATCGGCATTCGCATCGACACCCTGCGCGAAACCGACACCTTGCAGCTGGACGGTCGTTTGCCGGTGCCATTCATTTGGGCGCGGGACATGCGCCTGATCGATGAAAACCTGCCCTTTCACCCCAATGCCATGACCCTGGTGGCCGAAGGGGATAATGGCGAGTTGCACCGTGACACCTACTATTCCGTTGGCGGCGGTTTTGTCGTCGATGAGGCCCAGGCCTCAAGTGGTGTGGTGGATCTGGACAGCACGGTGCTGCCGTACGATTTCTCCAGTGCGGCGGAGTTGCTGGCGCTGTGCCGCACGCACAACCTGCGGGTTGCCGAGCTGATGATGGCGAACGAGCGGGTCTGGCGTTCTGAAGAGGAAATCCGCAGTGGTCTGATGAAGCTCTGGCGTGCGATGCAGGACTGCGTCGAGCAAGGTCTCAAGCACGAAGGCATCCTGCCGGGCGGGCTGAATGTGCGTCGGCGCGCGGCAAAACTGCACCGCAGCCTGCAAGAATTGAACAAGCCCAACGTGATCGGCTCGACCTTGAGCGCGATGGAGTGGGTCAACCTGTTCGCGTTGGCCGTCAACGAAGAAAACGCGGCGGGCGGGCGCATGGTCACGGCACCCACCAACGGCGCGGCGGGGATTATCCCGGCGGTGCTGCATTACTTCATGAAGTTCAGCGAGGCGGTGACCGACGCCAATGTCGTCGACTACTTCCTCGGGGCGGCGGCGGTGGGCATTCTGTGTAAAAAGAACGCGTCGATTTCCGGTGCCGAAGTCGGCTGCCAGGGCGAGGTCGGTTCGGCCTGCGCGATGGCGGCGGCCGGGTTGGCGGAGATTCTCGGCGCCACGCCCGAGCAGTTGTGCAACGCCGCGGAAATCGGCCTGGAGCACAACCTGGGCCTGACCTGCGATCCGGTCGGCGGGCTGGTACAGGTGCCGTGCATCGAGCGCAATGCGATTGCGGCGGTGAAGGCGATCAATGCGGCGCAAATGGCCTTGCGCGGTGACGGCCAACATTTCATTTCGCTGGACCGGGTGATCCGCACCATGCGTGATACGGGGGCCGACATGCACGACAAGTATAAAGAGACCTCGCGCGGCGGGTTGGCGGTCAGTGCGGTGGAGTGTTGAGTGGCGGATGAACCCCTGCCACGGAGAGATCAGAACTGCGCGCTAAGTGCGCACTCATACAGCGACGCGCCACCTTTTGGCGCGTCGCAAACAGACAAGCCATTCCCGCAAGGTCAGGGATCCAAACCGAGCCTGACCGTCCGTCGCTCGTGCCTGCGGTGACACTCTTTCTCGACGGGCCACAGCCCTGTTCCCACAAGTGCTACCGATCTGCTCACAGCCTGCCGGGCTGGGCACTTGCCAGCTCGATAACCCTGACTCGATTTGTGTCTCGATTGACACATGTAGACACACTGCGACGTCGTTTTCAGGAGTTATTGAATGCTCATTCAACTTTAGGCATGGCAATTGCTCTGTCATGACAAAGCCCCGTCTCACGGCACGAGAACGATGGCCATAAAAAGAGCCTCCGCCTGAGGCCATCACCTGCTTTGTGTGAGGAGATACCGCGATGACGTCGTTCAACTCCGGGGCTCAACCCCAGAACCGTGCGCCTCAATCCATCGGCTTTTTGCTGCTGGACAATTTCACGCTGATTTCCCTGGCCTCCGCCGTAGAACCCCTGCGCATGGCCAACCAATTGTCCGGACGCGAGCTGTATCGCTGGACGACCCTCACCGTTGATGGCGGCCAGGTCTGGGCCAGTGACGGGCTGCAGATCACCCCCGACGCCTCCATGCACAAAGCCCCGGCCCTGGACACCATCATTGTGTGCGGTGGCATCGGCATTCAACGTACCGTGACCCGTGAACACGTGTCGTGGCTGCAAAGCCAGGCCCGCCAGTCGCGCCGCCTCGGGGCGGTCTGCACCGGCAGTTGGGCGCTGGCCTGCGCGGGGCTGCTGGACGGCTTCGATTGCAGTGTGCACTGGGAATGCCTGGCCGCGATGCAGGAAGCCTTCCCGCGTGTGGCCATGAGCACTCGCCTGTTCACCCTCGACCGTAACCGGTTCACCAGCTCCGGCGGCACCGCACCACTGGACATGATGCTGCACCTGATCAGCCGCGATCACGGCCGTGAGCTGTCGGCGGCGATCTCGGAAATGTTTGTCTACGAGCGCATTCGTAACGAGCAGGATCACCAGCGTGTACCGCTCAAGCACATGCTGGGGACCAATCAGCCGAAGTTGCAGGAAATCGTCGCGCTGATGGAGGCCAACCTTGAAGAGCCGATCGATCTCGATGAGTTGGCGGTGTACGTCGCCGTGTCGCGTCGTCAGCTGGAGCGGCTGTTCCAGAAATACCTGCATTGCTCGCCATCGCGTTACTACCTCAAGCTGCGCCTGATCCGCGCCCGGCAATTGCTCAAGCAAACGCCGATGTCCATCATCGAAGTGGCCTCGGTGTGTGGCTTTGTTTCCACGCCGCACTTCTCCAAGTGCTACCGCGAATACTTCGGCATTCCTCCGCGTGACGAGCGCGTGGGCTCCAACACCACCCAACAGGTGGCGATGATGCCGATCCCGCAGGCGATGGTGCTGGCACCGTTGTCCGGACCAATGTCGGCCTTGAGCCAGGCGCGCAACGAATCGACCTTTGCCAGCGTAAGGCTGTAGTCACCTTCGAGCGGGCTTTTGTGGCGAGGGAGCTTGCTCCCGCTCGACCGCGAAGCGGTCGCACATTGGGCAAACGCGTTTCTACAGACCTGACGCGTTTGTCTTTTTGGGGCTGCTACGCAACCCGGCGGGAGCAAGCTCCCTCGCCACAGGAAAGCCGTCCGCTCTGGACATCAGGCCCGGCGGCTTTGGCTTTGCTGGTATTGCGCCAATGCCGGCAGCAGTTGCTTGTCGATGGCCTGGCGTACCACGGGCAGGATCATCGCGCTGCTGGTGTACATCTGCTTGACCATGGTCCGCAGGGTGTTGGCCCGCACATCGTCCAGGCCGCGTACCGCGCACTCGCAGGCCTGATCGGCCGTAGCGCCACTGGGCACTTCAAAACCCAGCGACTTGAGTTGGCCCAGCAGGTCTTCCTGGTCTATCAAATCGGCGTGCATCATGACGCAATCCTTCTTTAAGGGAACGGTGTCTTGCCTCGATTCTGGTGGGGGTATCGGGCGCGGGCAAGGGCGATTTGTCGCGATGGCCGCAATACCTATGAACAGGTCGTTTTCGGCTAACTCCAGCGCTCGGCGACTGGGCACACTGGACTCAGCTCGCTACACGAAGGTTTGGTCACCCTCGCGCATCGGCTCCTCAACAGTACCCTCTGCCCCGATCCTGTCACGGCTTGATCGGGGCTTTTTTTACCTGGAAACCAGGTGGTGGGGAGGTGCCTGAACCGGCGCCATCGTGGTTTAGCGTTGCAACACCAGAATCCGCGACAACAATTCATCGCGATCGACGTAGCAACCCTGGAAATGCCGAGCGCCGCTGGTGGGGTCGAAGGCGTGGCGGGCATGCAGGGTGCGACGGTTGTCGAAGCACCACATCTGGCCGGGATCCAGGCGCTGGACAAGGCGGAACCTGGCTTCGCGGGTCATGGCGATAAAGCGGCGATAAGCGCGATAGAGGCTGGGCATCTGCTCGGCCGGGGCATCGAACGGGCCGCGCAGAAAGTTCGCCATACGGATTTCCGACACCTGGCCCATTGCGTCCAGGGCGATGATCGGTGCCAGGCAGCGGTAGTCGCTGTGGCGGTCCTTGTTGCGAAACTCCACGGGGATCTCGCACAGCGCCTGGAAGGCTTCGGGGTCTTCCTGGCGCAAGGCAGCGGCGATGGCAAAGCCGTCGACAAAAATGCTCTCGCCGCCGTCGGCGTCGTTGACCAGGCAATGCAGGAACTGCAGCCCCGGCTGCAACTCCCGCGTCGGCAGGTCGCTGTGCAACGGCAGGTTGAAGGCGGTGTAGGCATTACTGTCGGCATCGGCCCTAGATTGCACGTTGAACAGTACGCCGAAATTGCTCTCGCGGATAAACGAAATCCGCTTGGCGATCGACGTCAGGGAGCCGGGTTCGGTGGGCATGCCACGCACCTGGGTCAGGCCGGTATCGCGCAACGCCAACAACCATTGCAACAGGGCTTGCGGATCATCCATCACGGCCTGGTACTCGAACACCGGCAGCTGCAACTGGTTGTTCCACAATTGGCGCTTGGGTTGGTTGGCACGGCGCTCGGCACGGGAATCGTCGTCATAGGCGTGGGCTCGCAACCAGCCGGGATCGAAGTGACTGACGTGGCCGTCCTGCCAGTCGATCCGCAGGCAGCCCTCGGTGTCCACCCGGATGATGGCGGGAACCAGGTCTTCAGGGACGTCGACGATTTCCAGCACTTGCTCGCGAGTCACGCTGTAGACGCACTCGGCGCAGGGGCAGTTATCGCGTAACCAGGGGTGATGAAAGGGGCTGGTCCGGCCATCGGCCCACTTCACCAATACGCGATCCGCCAGGGGGTGCACGGCGGACAACGGGCTGATCATTGGGTAACGGCGAAAGTCGGCTACGGCGGCGCGGGTGTTCATGGACGCTCCTTGTGCGGTGTTATTTTTCCGGTGGCAGTGCAATGACCCGGCCGATGTAAGTCGGTGTGGGCAGGCCCGATTGCAGGGCGGTCAGGGCCCGCAGCTTGTTGGCGACCTGCTCGCTGAACGGCGTCGAACGGGGGCCGGCAAGGTCGACGTGCAACAGCATCTGCTCGTTGCCCGCCAGCTCCAGTGGGTCGTCCACCCGGTGCAGGCTGTGGTAGAGGTGCAGGCGCTTGCGGTCGTGGCCGATGATCCGGGTGTGCACTTCAACCTCGGTGCCGAGCTTCACTTCGTGCAGGTAGTTGAGGTGCAGTTCAAGGGTGAACAACGAGTTGCCCGTGGCTTCGCGGTGGTTGCTGTCCATACCCAGCTGATCCATTAGTGCGTCGGTGGCGTAGCTGAAAATCAGCAGGTAAAAGGCATCGCGCAGATGGCCGTTGTAATCGACCCAGTCGGGGATGATGGTGGTTTGGTAGGTGGTGAGGGTGGGCATGGTGGAACTCCACAGGTTTCGGGGTTTATTCGCTGAAGGTCATTCCATGCTTGGCCTTGGTGGTCTTCACCGCGTCCAGCACCGCCAGCAGGCAGTCATCACGATAGCGCTCCAGCGCCGAAATGCTGTGTTTACCCAACTGATCGTGGGTGCCGTCGACCACATCGTCGATCAGCTTGTCGGTCAGTTCCGGTGCCGGCAGGTAGGTCCACGGCAGTTGCAAGGCCGGGCCGAACTGAGCCATGAAGTGGCGCATGCCAGCATCGCCACCGGCCAGGGTGTAGGTCAGGAAGGTGCCCATGAACGACCAGCGCAGCCCGGCGCCAAAGCGGATGGCATCGTCGATTTCACCGGTGGTGGCCACGCCGTCGTTGACCAGGTGCAACGCTTCTCGCCACAGCGCCTCAAGCAGGCGGTCGGCAATGAATCCCGGTACCTCCTTGCGCACATGCAGCGGGCGCATGCCCAAGGACTCGTACACCTTCATCGCGGCCTGGATGGCTTCAGGTGCGGTGTTCTTGCCACCGACCACTTCCACCAGGGGCAGCAGGTACACCGGGTTGAACGGGTGTCCGACCACGCAGCGTTCAGGGTGGGTCGAGCTCTCGTAGAATTCGCTAGGCAGCAGGCCCGAGGTGCTGGAGCCAATCAGGGCATCGGGCTTGGCCGCCGCGCTGATCTTGCCGTGCAGTTCGAGTTTCAGTTCAAGGCGCTCCGGGGCGCTTTCCTGGATGAAGTCGGCGTCCCGCACGCACTCTTCGATGGTCGCCACAAAACGCAGTCGATCCTGTGACGCGCCGGGTGCCAGGCCCTGTTGCTCAAGGGCTCCCCAGGCATTGGCGACGCGTTTGCGCAAGGCGGCCTCGGCACCGGGCGCCGGGTCCCAGGCCACCACATCCAGGCCATGGGCGAGGGCGCGGGATACCCAGCCGCTGCCGATGACACCACTGCCCAGTGCCGCGAAGGTTTTGATTTCGGTGATAAAGCTCATGGCGATTTCCTGAATGAATTCGGTGATCTTTGTAGGAGCGAGGGTGAACGTGATTAACCGCGCTGGACCAGGCCCATTTTCTTGCGGCCTTCGGCCGGGGTCAGCACACGGGCGCCGAGGCGGCTGAGGATTTCGCTGGCGCGTTCGACCAGTTGGCCGTTGGTCGCCAGTACCCCCTTGTCCAGCCAGAGGTTGTCTTCCAGCCCGACCCGGACGTTGCCGCCGAGCAGCACCGCTTGGGCGGCCATCGGCATTTGCATGCGGCCGATGCCGAAGCCGGCCCACACCGCATTGGCGGGCAGGTTGTCGACCATGGCCTTCATGGTGGTGGTGTCCGCCGGCGCGCCCCACGGGATGCCCAGGCACAGCTGGAACAGCGGGTCGTCGAGCAGGCCTTCCTTGATCATTTGCTTGGCGAACCACAGGTGACCGGTGTCGAAGATTTCCAGCTCGGCCTTCACCCCCAGTTCTTGTATGCGTTTGGCGCCGGCACGCAACTGGGCCGGGGTGGAGACGTAAATGGTGTCGCCGTCGCCGAAGTTCAGGGTGCCGCAGTCCAGGGTGCAGATTTCCGGCAGCAACGCCTCGACGTGGGCCAGGCGGGTCAGCGGGCCGACCAGGTCGGTGTTCGGGCCGAACTCCATCGGATTCTCGCCGGCCCCGATCTCCAGGTCGCCGCCCATGCCAGCGGTGAGGTTGACGATGATGTCGACGTCCGCTTCGCGAATCCGCTCCATCAACTCACGGTACAGCGCCACATCACGGCTGAACTTGCCGGTTTGCGGGTCGCGCACATGGCAATGGACCACGGTGGCCCCGGCTTTGGCGGCCTCCACCGCGGCCGCGGCGATCTGTTTCGGAGTGACCGGCACGTGCGGGCTCTTGGCGGTCGTGTCGCCAGCACCGGTGAGTGCGCAGGTGATGATGACGTCATGGTTCATGGTGGGATTTCCTTCAGGCCGGATTTTCCGGGCGTAATGGGGAGGCGTAGCGATCCCGTTCGCAGCCGTCGGCGGCTGCGAAGCGGTGGTTCATGTCGGTGTTACTGGTGAGTCAGTTGCAGGTTCGCGGCAGCCGGTTTGCCGTCGAAGGTAGTCACGCCTTCGAGCCAGCGTTGCTGATCCTGCGGGTGATCCTTGAGCCACTGGCGGGCCGACTCGAAGGCGTCCTTGTGGTCGAGCAGCGGTTGCATCATCCGGCTCTCGTCTTCGGCGGTGAAGGTCAGGTTACTCAGCAGGCGGCTGACGTTCGGGCACTGCTCGGCGTATTTCGGTGCGGTGACGGTCCAGACCGTGGCCATGCCTTCGTTCGGGCCGAGGGCGTCGTCGCTGCCGGTGAGGTAGGTCATCTGCACGTTGACGTTCATCGGGTGCGGCGCCCAGCCGAAGAACACCACGGCTTCCTTGCGCCGTACGGCGCGATCCACCGCCGCGAGCATGCCGGCTTCACTGGATTCGACCAGCTGGAATTTGCCCAGGCCGAACTGGTTCTTGGCGATCATCGCCTTGATCCGGGTGTTGGCCCCGGAGCCGGGCTCGATGCCGTAGATCTTGCCGCCCAGTTCCTTTTCGAACTTGGCGATGTCGGCGAAGGTCTTCAGGCCCTTGTCGGCCAGGTAGGTCGGCACGGCCAGGGTGGCGCGGGCGTCCTTGAGGCTCGGGGCTTCAAGGACTTTGACCTGGTTGGCGTCGACGAACGGGGTGATGGTCTGGGTCATCAGCGGGTTCCAGTAGCCCAGGAACAGGTCCAGGCGCTGGTCGCGGATGCCGGCGAAGATGATTTGCTGGGAAGCGCTGGTCTGTTTGGTCTTGTAGCCGAGGCCATCGAGCAGCACTTGTGTCATGGCGCTGGTGGCGATCACGTCGGTCCAGTTCACCACGCCCATGCGCACGTTCTGGCACGCGGCAGGGTCGGCAGCCATGGCGCCGGAACTCAAGAAAGCGGTACCACTGAGTGCAAGTACACAGCTGCTGATCAGTCGTTTCATGGTGGGATCCTCGGCAGGTCGTTATTGTCGGGTCCGGCATCTGTCGTGCCGGTGATGTCACGTTACGCAGCTCAACATCGCAGAAAACGCACAGCGGCGACCAGCTCTTGCACTGCAGCGACCTGTGCCCTTGTCTGTCGCTGGCAAGTGGCGTATCAACGTTCACACGCTACCCGCCATCCGAGTGCGTTCCATGTCCCAGGATTTCTACTTTTTGCTGATGCCGGGATTCTCGGCGATTGGTTTCATTTCGGCGATCGAGCCGCTGCGGGTGGCCAACCGCTTTCGCGGCGAGCTGTACCGCTGGCATGTGCTGAGCGCCGACGGCGGGCCGGTATTGGCCAGCAATGGCATGTCGCTCAACGCCGACGCGGCGCTGGAGCCGCTGAAGAAGGGCGCGACGTTATTGGTGGTTGCTGGCTTCGAACCGCTGAAGTTCGTCGACCCGGCTCTGGAGCACTGGCTGCACCGCCTGGATCACGAGGGCGTCACCCTCGGTGGGATCGATACCGGCAGTGTTGTCCTCGCCGAAGCCGGCCTGCTGGACGGCCATCGGGTGACCCTGCACTGGGAAGCCATCGAGGCCTTCAAGGAGTCCTATCCACAGCTGAGCGTCACCCAGGAACTGTTCGAAATCGACCGCCGACGCATCACTTCGGCCGGCGGCACCGCGTCCATCGATTTGATGCTGGACCTGATCGACCAGGCCCACGGTCCAGAGCTGGCGGTCCAGGTCAGCGAGCAATTCGTACTCGGGCGCATCCGCCCGCGCAAAGACCACCAGCGCATGCAGATCGCCACGCGCTATGGCATCAGCAACAAGAAACTGGTGCAGGTCATCGGCGAGATGGAACGGCACAGCGAGCCGCCCCTGAGCACCCTGGAACTGGCGGAGTCGATCAAGGTCACGCGACGGCAGCTGGAGCGCCTGTTCCGCCTGCACCTCAACGATACGCCGAGCAATTTCTACCTGGGCCTGCGCCTGGAAAAAGCCCGACAACTGCTGCGCCAGACCGACATGAGCGTGCTGGAAGTGAGTATTGCCTGCGGGTTTGAATCACCGTCGTACTTCACCCGCAGTTATCGGACACGCTTTGCGCGGTGCCCGCGGGAGGATCGACGTACCGCCAAGGCATGATCGCTCCCATGCGGAGCATGGGAGCGATCAGTGCAGGGCTTTACTTCTTCATCAGCGCCGAACATGCCGCTTTGAAGGCTTCATGCTGATACTTGTTCAACGAGGCCGGCAGGGCGAAGTCGTGTTTTTTGTTTTGCGCATTGATGGTCTGCGGCGACAGTAGCGTCACCTCGCAATTGTCCAGCAGCTGGAAAACCCCTTCGATCTTGAACGTGGTCGGCCCGCCGGCGAATTCGCCTTTCTTGCTGCGTTTCTTGATCGCGATCCGGTCGATGGCGTGTTCGCGGACAAACGAGGCGACGTGCGCCGCGAAGGCTTTGACGTTGGCGGCTTCGTCGTCATCGTCCAGGGCGATCTTCTTGGTGTTCAGGGCGACGTGGCTCAGGGCCTGACCGTCAAGGGAAGCTACAGCGATGATGGCTTCGCTGCCTTTGATTTCGATACCGCAGAGTTTCATGTAAGTCCTTTGGATTGTGTTGGGAGGCGCGTTGTTTGTCTTGGCGCTTGCGGACAAACGCAGCTCAGCCAGATCGCGCCCAATGGAACCGGGGTTACCGAACTGTCGCCGTAAACCTTATTCCTGCGCAATCGACTCGAGAAACTCCGATCGTTCGTCGCTCTTGTTCGCCAGGCAGTCGTTCTGGTCGATGGCATAGGCCTTGCTGCCCACGGCGGCGGGGAACGGCGCAATGGCGCAATCGGCATCCCGGGACTTCATCCACAACTGTTCGGCGGTCTGGAGTTTGCCGGTGATGTCGACCACTTGTGTCTTGCTGTCCGCGTATTGGGCTTTGACCCGCTCCAGCAACCCCTGGAAATTCTCCTTGAGCAACTGTTCCGCGGTGGTTTTGTTGTAGGCCGAGCATTCCAGGGTCTGGATGTCGTTTTCGACCGCATCGCACGGGCTGTTGTCAGCCTCTTCGGCGGCATGTACGCCGGTGGTCATCAGTGCCAAAGCCAGGAAGATCGATTTCATTGCGCCGCCGCCCCATATTCCAGTGAACCATCCATTGATGCGGCGGATTCTGGCTCAAGCGCCGGCTAAAGAACAGGCAGGCAAACAGCACTGGCCAGGCCCCTTTGTCGTGTCTTGACGCTTTCGGCAATTCCCCTGTCGTTTTTGCACCCGGCTGCACAGGCACCGAGGCATATGCTGACCCCAAAGCGCCGGCAGACGATTCGGCGCATGAATCGCTAATAAGGGGACAGCCTGATGAGCCCAGCCGAATTGCACGCCGACAGCATCGTTATCGACGGGCTGATCATTGCCAAGTGGAACCGTGAGCTGTTTGAAGACATGCGCAAGGGCGGCTTGACCGCGGCCAACTGCACCGTGTCGGTGTGGGAGGGGTTCCAGGCGACCGTCAACAACATCGCCGCCAGCCAGAAATTGATTCGCGAGAACGGCGACCTGGTGATGCCGGTGCGCACCACGGCTGATATCCGCAAGGCCAAGGAGCTGGGCAAGACCGGCATCCTCTTCGGCTTCCAGAATGCCCACGCCTTCGAAGACCAGATCGGCTATGTCGAGGTCTTCAAGCAACTGGGCGTCGGTATTGTGCAGATGTGCTACAACACCCAGAACCTGGTGGGCACCGGTTGCTACGAGCGTGACGGCGGCCTGTCGGGTTTCGGTCGCGAAATCGTGGCCGAGATGAACCGCGTCGGCGTCATGTGCGACCTGTCCCATGTGGGCTCCAAGACCTCCGAAGAAGTCATCCTCGAATCGAAGAAGCCGGTCTGCTACTCCCACTGCCTGCCGTCGGGGCTCAAGGAGCACCCGCGCAACAAGTCTGACGAAGAGCTCAAGTTCATTGCCGACCATGGTGGTTTCGTCGGCGTGACCATGTTCGCACCGTTCCTGGCCAAGGGCATCGATTCGACCATCGACGACTACGCCGAAGCCATCGAATACACCATGAACATCGTCGGCGAAGACGCCATCGGCATCGGCACCGACTTCACCCAGGGCCATGGCCAGGACTTCTTCGAATACCTGACCCATGACAAAGGCTACGCCCGCCGCCTGACCAGCTTCGGCAAGATCATCAACCCGCTGGGTATCCGCACCGTGGGCGAGTTCCCGAACCTGACCGAGACGCTGCTCAAGCGCGGCCATCCCGAGCGTGTGGTGAGAAAGATCATGGGCGAGAACTGGGTGAACGTTCTCAAAGACGTCTGGGGCGAGTGAATAACTCTGGAGCCTACTCCGCTCGCCGATAGCTGCGTCAGGTCCTCGCGCCAAGCTCGCCGTACGTCCCGTACTGTCTCGCTTGTCGCTCCGGTCCTTCCTTGCTCTCGACGTGCTCGCTACGGCTCCAAAGTCATTCACACAGCTTGTTTATAAGAGCAAAGCAAAAGCTTTGCTAAGCACTGACCACGAATTTTCTGGAGTTAAGTTTCCATGGCCAAGATCGCCCCGCAATTGCCTATCGAAGTCGACAGCGAGACCGGTGTCTGGACCTCCGACGCCCTGCCGATGCTGTACGTGCCGCGTCATTTCTTCGTCAACAACCACATGGGCATCGAGGAAGTGCTGGGCGCCGACGCCTACGCCGAGATTCTCTACAAGGCCGGCTACAAGTCCGCCTGGCACTGGTGTGAAAAAGAAGCCGAATGCCACGGCCTGGAAGGCGTCGCGGTGTTCGAACACTACATGAAGCGCTTGTCGCAACGGGGCTGGGGCCTGTTCAAGATCCAGGACATTGACCTGGATAAAGGCACTGCCAGCGTCAAGCTCGAGCACTCGGCGTTCGTCTACGTGTACGGCAAGGTCGGACGCAAGGTCGACTACATGTTCACCGGCTGGTTTGCCGGTGCCATGGATCAGATTCTGCAAGCGCGTGGCAGCAAGGTCCGCACCGTCGCCGAACAAGTCTACGGTGGCTCCGAAGAAGGCCACGACGACGGTTTGTTCACCGTCAAGCCGTTGTAAGTCGAGGAACCCGCCATGGCTTTCGAAGCAATGTTCCAGCCGATCCAGATCGGCAAACTGACCATCCGCAACCGCGTGCTCAGCACCGCGCACGCCGAGGTCTATGCGACCGACGGCGGCATGACCACCGACCGGTACGTCAAGTATTACGAAGAGAAGGCCAAGGGCGGGATCGGCCTGGCGATTTGCGGCGGCTCGTCGGTGGTGGCCATTGACAGCCCACAGGAATGGTGGAGCTCGGTGAACCTGTCCACCGACCGCATCATCCCGCACTTCCAGAATCTGGCCGACGCCATGCACAAGCACGGCGCCAAGATCATGATCCAGATTACCCACATGGGCCGTCGCTCACGCTGGGACGGCTTCAACTGGCCAACCCTGATGTCGCCGTCGGGCATCCGTGAACCGGTGCACCGCGCCACCTGCAAGACCATCGAGCCGGAAGAAATCTGGCGGGTGATCGGCAATTACGCCCAGGCTGCGCGCCGGGCCAAGGCTGGCGGCCTGGACGGCGTCGAGCTGTCGGCGGTGCACCAGCACATGATCGACCAGTTCTGGAGCCCACGGGTCAACAAGCGTACCGACGAATGGGGCGGCACCTTCGAAGGGCGGATGAAGTTCGGCCTGGAAGTGTTGAAAGCCGTGCGCGCCGAGGTCGGTGACGATTTCTGCGTCGGCATGCGTATCTGCGGTGACGAGTTCCACCCGGACGGCCTGTCCCACGAGGACATGAAACAGATCGCCAAGTATTACGACGACACCGGCATGCTCGATTTCCTTGGCGTGGTGGGGTCGGGGTGCGACACCCACAACACCCTGGCCAACGTGATCCCCAACATGAGTTATCCACCGGAGCCGTTCCTGCACTTGGCGGCCGGGATCAAGGAAGTGGTCAAGATCCCGGTGCTGCATGCCCAGAACATCAAGGACCCGAACCAGGCCACGCGGATTCTGGAGGGCGGCTACGTCGACATGGTCGGCATGACCCGCGCCCACATCGCCGACCCGCACCTGATCGCCAAGATCAAGATGGGCCAGATCGACCAGATCAAGCAGTGCGTCGGCGCCAACTACTGCATCGACCGTCAGTACCAGGGCCTGGACGTGCTGTGCATCCAGAACGCCGCGACTTCCCGTGAATACATGGGGGTGCCGCACATCATCGAGAAGTCCACCGGGCCGAAACGCAAGGTGGTGGTGGTCGGTGCCGGCCCTGCCGGGATGGAAGCGGCGCGTGTGGCCGCCGAGCGTGGCCACGACGTGACCCTGTTCGAGAAAAAAGAATTCATCGGCGGGCAGATCACGACCGCTTCGAAAGCCCCGCAGCGGGACCAGATCGCCGGGATCACCCGCTGGTTCCAGCTGGAGCTGGCACGCCTGAAAGTTGACCTGCGCTTGGGCGTAGCCGCCGACGCGGCGACCATTCTCGACCTGCGTCCGGACGTGGTGGTGCTGGCCGTTGGCGGCCATCCGTTCCTGGAGCAGAACGAGCACTGGGGCGCGGCCGAAGGCCTGGTGGTCAGCAGTTGGGATGTGCTCGACGGCAAGGTGGCACCTGGCAAGAACGTGCTGGTCTACGACACCATTTGCGAGTTCACCGGGATGTCGGTGGCCGACTTCCTCGCCGACAAGGGCAGCCAGGTCGAGATCGTCACCGACGACATCAAGCCGGGTGTGGCCATTGGCGGTACATCGTTCCCGACCTACTACCGCAGCATGTACCCCAAAGAAGTGATCATGACCGGCGACATGATGCTGGAAAAGGTCTACCGCGAAGGCGACAAGCTGATTGCGGTGCTGGAAAACGAATACACCGGTGCCAAAGAGGAGCGGGTGGTCGACCAGGTGGTGGTGGAAAACGGCGTGCGGCCGGATGAAGAGATCTACTACGCGCTCAAGGAAGGCTCGCGCAACAAGGGCCAGGTGGATGTCGAAGCCCTGTTCGCGATCAAGCCGCAACCGTCGTTGAGCCAACCGGGCGATGGCTACTTGTTGTTCCGCATCGGCGACTGCGTGGCCCAGCGTAATACGCATGCGGCCATTTATGACGCACTCCGGCTCTGTAAGGATTTTTGACGGCTTAGCTGCAAGCCGCAAGCTGCAAGCCGCAAGTAAAAGCGCAGCCTCGCCGCTGCTCTGACTTGCAGCTTGCAGCTTGTAGCTTGCACCTCGCCAGAGGTGACTCTGATGTTGAACACCCTTCTTCCAATCCTGTTGTTCGCTGCCCTGGGCCTCGCGGTTCTGGGCGCGTTGCGGCGGGTGAATATGTGGCGCCGGGGCCGGCCTTCGAAAGTCGACCTGATCGGCGGCCTGCTGGCCATGCCCAAGCGCTACATGGTCGACCTGCACCACGTGGTGGCGCGGGACAAATACATTGCCAATACCCACGTCGCCACGGCCGGCGGTGCGGTGGCGTCCATGGTGCTGGCGATTCTGGTTCACGGTTTCGGCCTGCATAACCGCATCCTCGGCTATGCGCTGCTGTTGATGTCGGCGGTGATGTTCGTCGGTGCGATCTTTGTGTACCTGCGTCGGCGCAATCCACCGGCCCGGCTGTCCAAAGGCCCGTGGATGCGCCTGCCGAAAAGCCTGTTGGCCTTCTCCGCGTCGTTCTTCCTGGTGACCCTGCCGGTGGCAGGCATCCTCCCGGAAAACTTTGGCGGCTGGCTGCTGGCGGTGATCCTTGGCATCGGCGTGTTGTGGGGCGTCTCGGAATTGTTCTTCGGCATGACCTGGGGCGGGCCGATGAAGCACGCCTTCGCCGGTGCGCTGCACCTGGCCTGGCACCGTCGCGCCGAACGTTTTGGTGGTGGTCGTTCTACGGGTCTCAAACCGCTTGACCTGAACGACCCGCAAGCCCCCTTGGGCGTGGAAAAGCCCAAGGATTTTACCTGGAACCAGTTGCTCGGCTTTGACGCCTGCGTGCAGTGCGGTAAATGCGAAGCGGCCTGCCCGGCGTTCGCCGCCGGCCAGCCGCTGAACCCGAAAAAACTGATTCAGGACATGGTGGTCGGCCTGGCCGGTGGGACGGATGCCAAGTTCGCCGGTAGCCCCTACCCATCCCTTGACGGCAGGGGCAAGCCAATCGGTGAGCACGCCGGTAACCCGCATCAACCGATCGTCAACGGCCTGGTGGACGCCGAAACCCTGTGGTCCTGCACCACCTGCCGTGCCTGCGTCGAAGAATGCCCGATGATGATTGAGCACGTGGACGCCATCGTCGACATGCGCCGGCACCTGACCCTGGAAAAAGGCGCGACGCCGAACAAGGGCGCCGAAGTCCTGGAAAACCTGATCGCCACCGACAACCCGGGCGGTTTCGCCCCGGGCGGGCGGATGAACTGGGCGGCGGACTTGAGCCTCAATCTGCTCAGCGAAAAGAAAGCCACTGACGTGCTGTTCTGGGTCGGCGACGGCGCCTTCGACATGCGCAATCAGCGCACCTTGCGCGCGTTCGTCAAAGTCCTGAAAGCGGCGAATGTTGACTTTGCCGTACTGGGCCTCGAGGAGCGTGACAGCGGCGACGTGGCCCGGCGCCTGGGCGATGAAGCCACCTTCCAGCTGTTGGCCAAACGCAACATCCAGACCCTGGCCAAGTACAGCTTCAACCGCATCGTCACCTGCGACCCCCACAGTTTCCACGTACTGAAAAACGAGTACGGTGCCTTCGATGGCAACTACCTGGTGCAGCACCACAGTACCTACATGGCAGAAATCATCGACGCCGGTGCGCTCAATCTCGGTCAGCACAAGGGCAACAGCGTGACCTACCACGACCCGTGCTACCTGGGGCGCTACAACGGCGAATACGAGGCGCCGCGCCAGGTCCTGCGTGCGCTGGGGATCGAGGTCAAGGAAATGCAACGCTCCGGTTTCCGTTCGCGCTGCTGCGGCGGCGGTGGCGGTGCGCCGATCACCGATATCCCCGGCAAGCAGCGGATTCCCGACATGCGCATGGAAGACATCCGCGAGACCGGTGCCGAACTGGTGGCCGTGGGTTGTCCACAGTGCACCGCGATGCTCGAAGGCGTGGTCGAGCCCCGGCCGCTGATCAAGGACATCGCCGAACTGGTGGCCGACGCGCTGCTCGAAGACGCGGCGCCCCGGCCGAACTCTCCGGCCAAACGTGAACCTGCGGAGGCCCACTGATGAGCGACATTATCCGCCGCGACCCACGGGCCGAATGGATCGCCCGTAACCGCCTGCATCCGCTGCACGCGGCCATGCAGCCGGTGCAACACAGCTGGATGGGGCCCAACGGGGTCATCCGCAAGAATCCCCATGGCATTGGCTTCATCGGCCCCAACGGCATCAAGCGGATCGACCGCAGCGGTGCCCAGCAGGGCGGTGCGGCCAAGCGTACGGCGGCCGTTGAAGTGCAACTGCCGTTGCATCAGGTGGCGGCCCCTGCGTTCTACATCGGCGTGGTGCCGGACATGGTCGGTGGTCGCTTGAGCAGCCACGACCGCGACCTGCTGGGCCTGGCCCATCAGTTGGCGGGCAAGGACGGCGCGGTACTGGCGATTGTCTTTGGCGAACACAAGGAAAGCGCCTTCAGCACGGCCGGTGTCGACCGCCTGCTGGTGCTCGAGGGTGACGAATTCTCAGGATATGCACCGGAGCAACGGGTCCAGGGCCTGCGGGCTGTGGATAACCAGTTCAGCCCACGTCACTGGTTGCTGCCGGATAGCCGTACCGGTGGTGGCGAATTGGGTCGACGCTTTGCCGCCGCCCTGGGCGAACGCCCGGCCACACGGGTCTGGCAGGTCAAGGATGAGCAATGCATCGGCCGTGCCGGTGCCGGTCTGCAGGACTTGGCGCGACCTGTCGCGCGCTTGATTCTGGCGGCCGTGGAATGTGCCGAACCGGTCAGCGATACCCGTCACGAAGCACTGCCCGTGGAGTTATCCACAACCGTGGCGCGCAGCCTGTCGCGGATCGAAGATCTGGGCGCGGTGGCGGTGGACCCGGCGGCGATTCCCATGGCCGAGGCCGAGTTCATCTTCTCCGGCGGCAACGGGGTCAAGGACTGGGGACTTTTCCACAGGACCGCCGAAGCCCTCGGTGCCACCGAAGGCGCGTCCCGCGTGGCGGTGGACGACGGCTTCATGGCCCGCGACCGTCAAGTCGGGGCGTCCGGCACCTGGGTGACCGCGCGGGTCTACGTGGCGGTGGGGATTTCCGGGGCGATCCAGCACCTGCAGGGCATTGGCGCCTGCGACAAGGTGGTGGCGATCAACCTGGACCCCGGGTGCGACATGATCAAGCGGGCCGACCTGTCGGTGATCGGCGAGAGCGCCGAGATGCTTCACGCCTTGATCGCGGCGGTAGAGGCTTACCGCAACGGTGCCAAGCGCGATGCGGCTTAAGGGAAGGAAAGGGTTATGAGCACGAAAATCATCAGCCTGGTGTCCATCGGCGCCCACCCGACCTCCGGTCGGCCACGTCGCGCGGAACAGGATGCGCGGGCGGTGGAACTCGGTCTGCAACTGGCTGGGGATAACTTGCAGGTGTTGCATGCCGGCGACGTCGCCGAGCCTGCGTTGCGCGCCTATCTGGGCATGGGTCTTGAACAGTTGCATGTCCTGGAACAACCGGCGGGCGCCGATGCGTTGCCGGCATTGACCGACTATTTGCGTAGTGCAGGTGCCCAGGTGGTGCTGACCGGCAGCCAGGCGGAAACCGGTGAAGGCTCGGGCATGTTGCCGTTTCTGCTAGCCGAAAGCCTCGGCTGGCCGTTGGTGGTGGGGCTGGCGCAGGTCGAGTCCATCGAAAGCGGTTCGGCGTTGGTGCTGCAGGCCTTGCCCCGTGGTCAGCGGCGGCGCTTGAAAGTCCGCTTGCCGTTTCTGGCGACGGTGGATAACGCCGCGCCCAAGCCTCGGCAAAGCGCGTTCGGCCCGGCTCGGCGCGGGGTATTGCAGGCCGAGGACGTTGAAGTGCTCGACGATGAACTGCTCGCCGTCGCCACGCTGCAACCGGCCAAACCCCGGCCTAAACGTCTGAAAGTGATCAAGGCCAAGAGCGGTGCTGACCGCATGAAGGCGGCCACGGCCAAGGCCAGTGGCGGCGGTGGCCAGGTGCTCAAGGGCGTGAGTGCCCAGGAAGGCGCCGAGGCGATCCTCAAGCTGCTGATTGAAGAGGGCGTTGTTCGCTAGTTCCGAGGGTGCCCTGGCAGAACTGCTAGTGTTGCATTCAACGCGCTTTTGTTAGGTTGATGAGCATGGATTGAGCCCCCCGCAGCAGCACTGCGGGGCGTCTGGATTGATGCGAGGCCACCTGATGCACACCGTCGGTAACACCCCACGTCCTGCCCGCCCACCAGCAACCACGGTGGCGCTGCCACGCACCCTGTTGCTGGCGACCGATCTGCAACAATCGATCCTCGCCGAGCTGGACCGCAGCGGTCCGAACCTTCGCACTTACACCGCCTATGGCTCGCCCAGTAGCCTGCGCCCGATGAACGCCGGCCTGGGCTTCAATGGGCAGCTCAAAGAGCGTCCTACCGGCTGGTATCACCTGGGCAATGGCCATCGGGTCTATAACCCGGTGCTGATGCGGTTTCATAGCCCGGATCGGTTGAGTCCGTTTGGTGAGGGGGGATTGAATCCGTATGCGTATTGTTCGGGCTCACCCATGAACCGGGTTGATCCATCTGGTAGGTCATGGTTGTCTCTGCTGGGGAATGCTGTGGGGACTGCTTTGAATACCATCTTTGCCGGGGCGGCGATCAACAGGTCGGCAGCGGCAATCGTAGCTGGAAAACCTCAAAGCATGCTGACGCGCATTGGCAACGCGATGAGCTTTTGGGGGGGCGCTACGGGTGTGCCGGCCCGTGCAGTGGGCGTCCCTGCGGCGATAGTGGCGCAGATGCCTGCCACCGGCATGTCGCTTGGATCTAACGTGGGGATCATTGGCAGCCAGGTTCTCACGGGGGTAGGTGCAGTCAAACAGAATTACGTTATTGCTCGGACATGGATGGCAACCGCTACCAGCAATGGGCAGTCAAGATGGCGTGTGTTGTGGGAGGCGACCAAGGAGGCCAGTGGGTGGAACTTGCTCCGCAGGCAAGCGCCTGGTCAGGTGCCGGGAAGGGTGCCTGATCCTTTGAAAAATGTCGTGGTGGTGCCCCGAGGCGAAAACCCGCAAGCCGCTGGCCCGGGCGACACTGCCGGCTCTATACGCCTGTCCTAATGAATGTTACAGGCGCAGGCATAATTACCCACAATCCCTGTTAGCGCTTCTGTGGATAACATGTTCACCCCTCGCTACACCCCCTGCACAGCAAGCCCTGCAAGCCTTTGTACGAAAAACAACCAGTGCTACTGGTTGTTTTTTCAAGCTTTTTTAAGTGGATGAGGAGATCCCTTGTTCGAGACTTGCCCCCAATCTCTGTTGGCGCTTCTGTGGATAAGATGTTCGCTGTCGGCTGCGAGCCTTATGGGTCTGGCTCTGCAAGGTTTTGATCAATAAATAACCAAATGCGTGTTTTTACCCCTCGATGGCCACTCAAAGCCTTGAAATCTGCTGTCTGGACCGTGTTTTCCACAAAACATGGCAACGATGCACAAGTTGCCCCCAAAGTCTGTTGGCGCTTCTGTGGATAAGGTGTTTGCGATCCGATGCAGGCCACGTATACCGTGGCTTACAGGGTTTTGGTTAAAAAGTGATCAGTTGCCGATAAAAAACCGTTAATTGAATAAGTCACGGATTTTCTTGGTTTTCTGTGGAGAAATTCTTCCACGTATCCACAGTTGTCCCCAATTGCTGTGGGTGAAGATGTGGATAACTTGTTTGCTGAAGGCTGGGAGCCACGGGGGGTATAGCTCTGAACGAAATAGATCATATTTCGTACAGTTCTAAAGGATGAGAAAGATATAGCCGGGAGAAAACCTAATGCGAACAAGACTCCTGTAGGAGCGAGCTTGCTCCGGGCGGCGTTCCGACGAAGGTCGTGAACGATAACGCGCAAAACCAGAAGCTCAGTGCTGCCTCGGGTTTTTCGCGAGCAAGCGGAGCGCCGCCCGGCTCGCTCCTACAGGGGCTTGCTTTAGCCTTGAACAGGAACCCCTTTGAGGTATGGCGCAGGCTCTGCACCCAGGTTGTTCAGCAGGCGCTCGCTGTACCAGTCCACGAAGTTCACCACGCCAAACTCGTAAGTCTTGGAGTACGGCCCAGGTTGGTACGCGGTGGAGTTGATCCCGCGCTGGTTCTCTTCAGCCAGGCGACGGTCCTGGTCGTTGGTGGCATCCCAGACCTGACGCATGCGCTCCACGTCGTAGTCCACGCCTTCGACGGCATCCTTGTGCACCAGCCACTTGGTGGTGACCATGGTTTCCTGGGCGCTGATCGGCCACACAGTGAAGACGATGATGTGGTCGCCCATGCAGTGATTCCAGGAGTGCGGCAGGTGCAGGATGCGCATCGAGCCCAGGTCCGGGTTCTGGATGCGGCCCATGAGCTTCTTGCAGCCTTGCTTGCCGTCCAGGGTCATGGACACGGTGCCCTTGAGCAGGGGCATGCGCACGATGCGGTTGCGCAGACCGAAGCTGGCGTGGGCGTAAGGGATCTTCTCGGCTTCCCAGGCAGCGGCGGAATCGGCCACGTGGTCCTTGAACGCCTGGTCGGCGCGCGGGTCGGTGACGTCGTCCCACTCGAGCAGGGTTTTCAGTAGTTCCGGGTGCGACGCGTTGCAGTGGTAGCATTCGCGGTTGTTTTCCAGCACCAGTTTCCAGTTGGCCTTTTCCATCAAGGTGGTGGTGATCGCCACCTTGGTGTTCTCCATGTCGTACGGTTCCATGTAATGGTTCAGCGTCGACAGGAAGTCATCGATGGCTGGCGGGTTTTCCGCCAGGCTGATGAAGATGTAGCCGCCAGCGGTTTTCACGTTCACCGGCTTGAGGCCGTACTGTTTCATGTCGAAGTCGTCGCCCATCTCGGTGCCGGCGAACAGCAGGCGACCGTCGAGCTCGTAGGTCCACTGGTGGTAGTGGCAGACCAGCTTGGCGACCTTGCCCTTGTCACTGGTGCACAGGCGCGAGCCACGGTGGCGGCAGACGTTGTGGAAGGCATGCACCACGCCTTCGGCGCCGCGGATCACGATGATCGGGTTCTTGCCGATCTGCAGGGTCAGGTAGTTGCCCTTGGTCGGGATCTCGCAGGTCATGCCGGCGATCAACCACTCTTTCTGAAAGATTTCCTGCATGTCGATATCGAACAGGCGGTCATCGGAGTAGAACGGTTGTGGCAGCGAGAACGTGCGCTCGCGCTCTTGCAGCATCTGTGCGGTGGCCTTGCGTGCGGGTTCCAGTGGATCGCCCAGGCTCAGGGTAGTGGTGACGTCCATCGATTTAGTCCTCATGGCCATTCGGTGTGGCCGGCGAATAGTGGCTGATACGGTTGCTACGCAAGACAAAAACAGCGTTTATCTGTTGAGGCGAGTGTGGGGCCGGCGCTGGTCAGAACCTTATCCATGGGCGACATGATGCAATCTGTTCCCGACGCGCAACCCCCGGTATACAGGGGCTGGTCGCGATAAGTACGTGAATGTCGTAGATAGGTAAGTGGTCGCCTCGCGCCTTGAGCAGAATCGCCAATATGAGGCCGACAGTCGGCCGTGGAGATCAGCATGTCCAACAGCTTCCTGAACCCGGTAACCACCCAGACCTGGGCCAATGGCCGACACATTGTCCGTTGCGTCAAAGTCATCCAGGAAACCTGGGACGTGCGCACCTTCTGCTTCATGGCCGATCAGCCGATCATGTTCTTCTTCAAGCCGGGGCAGTTCGTCACCCTGGAACTTGAGATCGAAGGCCAGCCGATCATGCGGTCTTACACCATTTCCAGCTCGCCGTCGGTGCCCTACAGTTTCTCGGTGACCATCAAGCGCGTGCCGGGCGGCAAGGTCTCCAACTGGCTGCACGACACCCTGCACGAGGGCCAGGAACTGGCGGTGCACGGCCCGGTGGGATTGTTCAACGCCATCGACTTCCCGAGCCCGAAAGTGTTGTACCTCAGCGGCGGTGTCGGCATCACCCCGTGTATGTCCATGGCCCGCTGGTTCTACGACACCAACGGCAATGTCGACATGGTGTTTATCCACAGCGCACGTTCGCCCAAGGACATCATCTATCACCGCGAGCTGGAACACATGGCTTCGCGGATCGACAACTTCAGCCTGCACTTGATCTGCGAGAAACACGGCCTGGGCGAGCCCTGGGCCGGTTATCGCGGCTACCTGAACCACAAGATGCTGGAATTGATGGCGCCGGATTTCCTCGAGCGCGAGGTATTCTGCTGCGGCCCGACCCCGTACATGAACGCGGTCAAGCGTCTGCTCGAAGCCAGTGGCTTTGACATGAAGCGCTATCACGAAGAATCCTTCGGTGCCACGCCACCGGAGGCCCGCGCTGATGCGGTTGAGCAAGCCGAACAGGCTGCCGAAGCACCGGAAGTCGACGCCGCGGATTTGCACCAGGTGGAGTTCACCGCCTCTGGCAAGAGCATTCGCGTGGCGCCGGGCGAAACCGTGCACGCGGCGGCGGCCAAGGTCGGACTGTTGATCCCCAAAGCCTGCGGCATGGGTATTTGCGGCACCTGCAAGGTGTTGAAGCTTGGGGGCGAAGTGGAGATGGAGCACAACGGCGGGATCACCGAGGAAGACGAGGCCGAAGGGTTCATCCTGTCGTGCTGCAGCGTGCCGAAAGGCGATGTGCGCATCGAGTTCTAAACGAAACGATCCCGCCCGCCAGGGCGGGATCGGCGGTACTTAGTCGATGAACAGGTCGGTCATCAGCTTGTCGGTGGTGCCCGGCGCGAAGCGATAGTGCTCGAACTCGGTGGCACCCTGTTCCCGAAGTATTTGCTCATCGATCAACAAACGTCCGGTCAGGCTGCGGTTGGCGCTGCTGAGAATGGCGTGGGCGGCATCGGCCATGATGGCGGGTGTGCGGGCGTGCTTGAACGATTCCCGCGATCCCAGCTGAAACTCGATGGCGGCTGTGGCGATCATGGTCTGTGGCCACAACGAGTTGACGCTGATGCCATAGGCTGCAAATTCCTCGCTCATGCCCAGGGTCAGCATGCTCATGCCGTATTTGGTCACGGTGTAGGGGCTGTACTGGGCGAACCATTTGCTGGCCAGGTTCAGCGGTGGCGACAGGTTGAGGATGTGTCCGCCGGATTTTTTCAGATAGGGCAGGGCGGCCTGGCTGCACAGCAGCACGGCGCGGGTGTTGATCTGGTGCATCAGGTCGAAGCGCTTGAGTTCGATGTGCGCAACCCCGGTCAGCTTGATTGCCCCGGCATTGTTGATCAGCGCGTCAATACCGCCGAAATGCTCGTTAGCCTGGGCCAGTGCCGCCTGCACCGCGACTTCGTCGCGAACATCGACCTGCAGGGCCAGCGCCTTGCCTCCAGCCGCCTCAACTTCCAGGGCCACGCTATGGATAGTCCCGGGCAGTTTGGGGTGAGGCTCCGCACTTTTGGCGGCGATCACGATATTGGCCCCATCGCGGGCAGCTCGCAGCGCAATCTCACGGCCGATGCCACGGCTGGCGCCAGTGATGAACAGGGTTTTACCTTGCAATGACATGTACACGCTCCTGATTGTTGTTATGTGAGCGGACGAGCTCGACAGAGAATGTAGACGAAGCCTGATGGATGGCGCGAGCGGACAAAAGTGACTTCACCCGTCGGCAGAGGTCGTTTCGGGACCTGCGAAGTGCTGTAGTGGGTAAGATAAAGCGGCGGGGATATTGCAGAAGGTCTGAAAGGCTCCGCGTCTAAAGGGCTTTGACGCGGAGCATTGGAGCGATAATTTACGGCCTTTCTGAGGAGATCTCAATTTTGTAATTATTTGACATCTGTTGCACGAAAACCTTTTTTACAACAATGGATTCTGAATTGTCGTGATGTTTAATTGTGTCGCCGATGTTCACAATTTTTAAAAATTCATCTCTTTCAACTTCTTTGGCGGTACTTGTCAGAAGCACACCTTGTGATTGATCGTTCATTTTGATAGCTCTCTACTGGAACAGCGTTTGCGCCGAATGTTCGACGGGCCTTGTTCCTGAAAGACTGCGCAACCTTTTCAGGTGTTCCGACGATACGCCAGCGTTGCAGAGCAGTTGAACTGTCAGAAATAACAGTTCTGATGAGCGGCGCGACGCAATCCGGATGCGCCTGCCGCTGCTGGTGCCAGATTCAGGCACTCATCACTTCACGAATATCTTTCGCCAATTCACGCACGCGCTCTTCGTCGGTATCCCATGAGCACATGAAGCGGGCGCCGCCTTTGCCGATGAAGGTGTAGAAACGCCAGTTTTTCTCGGTCAGTGCCGCGACGGCCGACTCCGACAGCTGCAGGAACACACCATTGGCCTGTACCGGGAACATCAGTTCAACGCCGGGAATGTCGCTGACCAGTTCGGCCAGCAGCTGCGCGCAGTGGTTAGCGTGGCGGGCGTATTTGAGCCAGGCGTTGTTTTCGAGAATGCCGACCCAAGGGGCCGAGAGGAAGCGCATTTTCGACGCCAGTTGACCGGCCTGTTTGCAGCGGTAGTCGAAGTCTTCGGCCAGTTTCTGGTTGAAGAACAGAATCGCCTCACCGACCGCCATGCCGTTTTTCGTACCGCCAAAGCACAGCACGTCGACGCCGGCTTTCCAGGTCAGGTCGGCGGGCGAGCAGCCGAGGAAAGCGCAGGCGTTGGAGAAGCGCGCGCCGTCCATGTGCAGGTTCAGGCCCAGTTCTTTGCAGGTGGCGCTGATGGCGCGGATTTCGTCCGGGGTGTAGACGCTGCCGACCTCGGTGGCCTGGGTCAGGGTCACGACCCGTGGTTTCGGGTAGTGGATGTCCTGGCGCTTGAGGGCGATTTCGCGGATCGAGGCTGGCGTCAGCTTGCCGTTTTCGGTGCCGGCGATCAGCAATTTTGAGCCGTTGGAGAAGAATTCCGGCGCGCCGCATTCGTCGGTTTCGACGTGGGCGGTTTCCGAGCAGATCACACTGTGGTAACTCTGGCACAGCGACGACAGGGCCAGTGAGTTGGCGGCGGTGCCGTTGAAGGCGAAGAACACTTCGCAGTCGGTTTCAAACAGCTTGCGGAAGTCGTCCGAGGCGCGGGCAGTCCACTCATCGTCGCCATAGGCGCGCTGGTGGCCCTGGTTGGCCTGTTCCATGGCGGCCCAGGCTTCAGGGCAGATACCGGAATAGTTGTCGCTGGCGAATTGTTGGCTCTTATCGGTCATGGCCCGCTTCCGTGGTCGAGACTCTTGGGTGAAGAGTTCGTTGGTCAATGAGGGTGCGCACTTTACCGAAGATCGTCCGGGGAGCACACGGGATGTATCTGTCAGAAAACTACACAGTCGATGGGCGATTATGCACGTGACTCAACGTGACGGGGCACTCGATCTGCTCAAATGGTTGGCGCTGCTGAGCATGGTGCTCGATCACCTGCGTTACATCGGGTTGCCCCTGGACCTGCTGTATGTGCCGGGGCGTCTGGCGTTCCCGTGGTTTTGCCTGGCAATGGCGGCCAACCTGGCGCGGCCGGCCGCGGTGCCTGGCGATGGCGTGCGTCAGTGGCGTTACCTGGGCTGGTTGCTGCTGTTCAGTCTGTTGAGCGAAATACCCTACCGGTTGTATATCCCTGATCCTGGCGTTTTAAACGTGTTGCCTACACTGGCGCTGGGGTTGCTGGTTGCGCGTGGCTGGCAACAACCGGACATTCAGGCGCGCGGGTTGGGGCTGGTGGCGCTGCTGCTGGGGGCTCTGTTCAGTGAACGACTGATGTTCGGTGTGTTCGGTGTCCTGCTGCCCCTGGCGACGCTGCTGGTGATCCGCAAGCCGTGGTATTTCGCCGTGTTGCCGGGACTGGTCTGTCTGGCGGCCAATGAGTGGGAGGCGCTGATTGCCGCCGGTCGCCACGGCAACACGCTTGCCGAGGTCGCTTTTGGCGTCTGCCTGATCGCACCGCTGGGCGGTCTGTTGCTGTTGCGCGGTGTGCGCCAGTGCTCGCCACCGCCGATGCGGCGCTGGGCTTACGCGCTCTATCCCGTGCATTTCCTGCTGTTACTGGGCCTGCGTCAGGTCCTGTCCTGAGCCCTGTTCAAGAGTCTACCGGCACAGCATGTCGTAAACGCACCTTTGCGTGGCGTCCATAGGCATTTGACCACTCGAAGCCGGCCATACCATCGCATTCAAAGGGCACTGCGCAAAGGCAGGTGCCTCACCGAGACGAATGGCGCACCGCCGCCGCTGGGAGAGACGCGATGTTCAGCAAGCAAGACCAGATCCAGGGTTACGACGATGCACTGCTGGCGGCGATGAATGCCGAGGAGTTGCGCCAGGAAGATCACATCGAGCTGATCGCGTCAGAGAACTACACCAGCAAGCGCGTCATGGAAGCCCAGGGCAGCGGCCTGACCAACAAATACGCCGAAGGTTATCCGGGCAAGCGTTACTACGGCGGTTGCGAGCACGTCGACAAGGTCGAAGCCCTGGCCATCGAGCGCGCCAAGCAGCTGTTCGGCGCCGACTATGCCAACGTCCAGCCGCACTCCGGCAGCCAGGCCAACGCGGCGGTCTATCTGGCCCTGCTGCAAGCCGGCGATACCGTACTGGGCATGAGCCTGGCCCACGGCGGGCACCTGACCCACGGTGCCAAGGTCAGCTTCTCCGGCAAGCTCTACAACGCGGTGCAATACGGCATCGACACCGACACCGGCCTGATCGACTACGACGAAGTCGAGCGCCTGGCGGTCGAGCACCAGCCGAAAATGATCATCGCCGGCTTCTCCGCTTACTCCAAGACCCTGGATTTCCCGCGCTTCCGTCAGATCGCTGACAAAGTCGGTGCTTATCTTTTTGTTGATATGGCCCACGTCGCCGGTCTGGTCGCTGCCGGTCTGTACCCGAACCCGATTCCGTTCGCCGACGTGGTCACCACTACCACCCACAAGACCCTGCGCGGTCCACGGGGCGGCCTGATCCTGGCCCGCGCCAACGAAGAGCTGGAAAAGAAACTCAACGCCGCCGTGTTCCCCGGTGGCCAGGGCGGCCCGCTGATGCACGTGATCGCCGCCAAGGCCGTGTGCTTCAAGGAAGCACTGGAGCCAGGCTTCAAGGTGTATCAACAGCAAGTGATCGACAACGCCCAGGCCATGGCCGGCATCTTTATCAAACGTGGCTACGATGTAGTGTCCGGTGGCACCGACAACCACCTGTTCCTGGTGAGCCTGATCCGCCAGGGCCTGACCGGTAAAGAAGCCGACGCCGCCCTGGGTCGCGCCCACATCACCGTGAACAAGAACGCCGTACCGAACGACCCACAGTCGCCGTTCGTCACTTCGGGCCTGCGCATTGGCACCCCGGCCGTGACCTCGCGTGGCTTCAAGGTCACCCAGTGCACGGAACTGGCCGGCTGGATCTGCGACATCCTCGACAACCTCGGCGACGCCGACGTTGAAGCCGATGTGGCGAAGAACGTCGCGGCCCTGTGCGCGGACTTCCCGGTTTATCGCTGAGCGCGGTTTTGGAGTAAATGACTATGCAACGCTACTCAGGCTTCGGCCTCTTCAAACACTCCCTCAGCCACCACGAAAACTGGCAGCGGATGTGGCGCACGCCGACCCCGAAAAAGGTCTACGACGTGGTCATCGTCGGCGGCGGCGGGCATGGTCTGGCGACTGCCTACTACCTGGCCAAGGAGCACGGCATCACCAACGTGGCCGTGGTCGAGAAAGGCTGGCTGGGCGGCGGTAACACCGCGCGCAACACCACCATCGTGCGTTCCAACTACCTGTGGGATGAGTCGGCGCACCTCTACGAACACGCCATGAAACTCTGGGAAGGCCTGTCCCAGGACCTGAACTACAACGTGATGTTCTCCCAGCGCGGGGTCTACAACCTGTGCCACACCCTGCAGGACATCCGTGACTCCGAGCGTCGGGTCAGCGCCAACCGCCTCAACGGCGTCGACGGCGAATTGCTCAACGCCCAGCAAGTGGCCGACGAGATTCCGTACCTCGATTGCTCGAAGAACACCCGCTATCCGGTGATGGGCGCGACCGTCCAGCGTCGCGGCGGCGTGGCTCGCCACGATGCCGTGGCCTGGGGCTTTGCCCGTGCCGCCGACGCCCTGGGCGTGGACCTGATCCAGCAGACCGAAGTGATCGGCTTTCGCAAGGAAAACGGTGTGTGCATCGGCGTGGAAACCAACAAGGGTTTCATCGGCGCCAAGCGCGTCGGCGTGGTCACCGCCGGTAACTCCGGGCACATGGCCAAGCTGGCCGGTTTCCGCCTGCCGATCGAATCCCACCCGCTGCAAGCGCTGGTGTCCGAGCCGATCAAGCCGATTATCGACAGCGTGATCATGTCCAACGCCGTGCACGGCTACATCAGCCAGTCCGACAAGGGCGACCTGGTGATCGGTGCCGGTATCGACGGCTACAACGGCTACGGCCAGCGTGGTTCCTACCCGGTGATCGAACACACCATCCAGGCCATCGTCGAGATGTTCCCGGTATTGTCCCGCGTGCGCATGAACCGCCAATGGGGCGGCATCGTCGACACCACCCCGGACGCCTGCCCGATCATCTCGAAAACCCCGGTGCCGAACATGTTCTTCAACTGCGGTTGGGGCACCGGCGGTTTCAAGGCCACACCCGGCTCGGGCAACGTGTTTGCCGCGAGCCTGGCCAAGGGTGAAATGCACCCGTTGGCCGCACCTTTCTCCATCGACCGTTTCCACAACGGTGCGTTGATCGATGAACACGGCGCTGCTGCGGTCGCCCACTAACAGGAGAAATCCCTATGTTGCATATCTTCTGTCCTCACTGCGGCGAACTGCGCTCCGAAGAGGAATTCCATGCATCCGGCCAGGCGCACATTCCGCGCCCACTGGATCCGAACACCTGCACCGACGAGGAGTGGGGCGACTACCTGTTCTTCCGTGACAATCCTCGCGGCCTGCACCACGAACTGTGGGACCACGTTGCCGGTTGCCGCCAGTACTTCAACGTCACCCGAGACACCGTGACCTACGAGATTCTCGAGACCTACAAGATCGGCAGCAAGCCGCAGTTCACCGACAAGACTGAAAGTCCGAAAGTGGCCGCGCAGGCTCTGGGAGCGAAGGTATGAGCCAGATCAATCGCCTGTCCAACGGTGGACGGATCGACCGCAACAAAGTCCTGACCTTCACCTTCAACGGCCAGGTCTACAAAGGCTTTGAAGGCGACTCCCTGGCTGCTGCACTGCTGGCCAATGGCGTCGACATCATCGGTCGCAGCTTCAAGTATTCCCGTCCGCGCGGGATCTTCGCCGCAGGCTCCGAGGAGCCGAACGCCGTGCTGCAGATCGGCGCCACCGAAGCCACCCAGATCCCCAACGTCCGGGCCACGCAACAGGCGTTGTACCAGGGCCTGGTCGCCACTAGCACCAACGGCTGGCCGAGCGTGAACAACGACATGATGGGGATTCTCGGCAAGGTCGGCGGCAAGCTGATGCCGCCGGGCTTCTACTACAAAACCTTCATGTACCCGCAATCGTTCTGGATGACTTACGAGAAGTACATCCGCAAGGCTGCCGGCCTGGGTCGTTCGCCGACCGAGAATGATCCGGACACCTACGACTACATGAACCAGCATTGCGACGTGCTGATCGTCGGTGCCGGCCCTGCCGGTCTGGCGGCTGCCCTGGCCGCTGCGCGCAGCGGCGCCCGGGTGATCCTGGCCGATGAGCAGGAAGAGTTCGGCGGCAGCCTGCTCGATACCCGCGAAAGCCTGGATGGCAAGCCAGCCACCGAGTGGGTCGCCAACGTGATCGCCGAGCTGAAGGCCACCCCGGATGTGCTGTTGCTTCCACGGGCGACCGTCAACGGCTACCACGACCACAACTTCCTGACCATTCACGAGCGCCTCACCGATCACCTCGGCGACCGCGCGCCGATCGGCCAGGTGCGCCAGCGCATCCACCGGGTTCGCGCCACGCGCGTGGTGCTGGCCACCGGGACCCACGAGCGTCCACTGGTCTACGGCAACAACGACGTGCCGGGCAACATGCTGGCCGGTGCCGTCTCGACTTATGTGCGTCGCTACGGCGTGGCACCGGGTAAAAAACTGGTGCTGTCCACCAACAACGATCACGCCTACCGCGTGGCCCTGGACTGGCTCGATGCCAGCCTGCAAGTGGTCGCCATCGCCGACGCCCGCAGCAACCCGCGTGGTGCGCTGGTGGAAGAAGCGCGGGCCAAAGGTATCCGCATCCTGACCGGCAGCGCGGTGATCGAAGCCCGTGGCAGCAAGCACGTGACCGCTGCCCGCGTGGCGGCCATCGATGTCAAAGCCCACACCGTGACCAGTCCGGGTGAATGGCTGGAGTGCGACATTGTCGCCAGTTCCGGCGGTTACAGCCCGGTGGTTCACCTGGCCTCGCACCTGGGTGGCAAGCCGATCTGGCGTGAAGATATCCTCGGTTTTGTACCGGGCGAAGCCCCGCAGAAGCGCGTATGCGTCGGTGGCATCAACGGCGTCTATAGCCTCGGTGACTCGCTGGCCGACGGTTTTGAGGGGGGCGCCCGCGCCGCCGCCGAAGCCGGTTTCAAAACGGTCGAAGGCGTGCTGCCCAAGGCCCTGAGCCGCCATGAGGAATCGACCCTGGCGTTGTTCCAGGTCCCCCATGAAAAGAGCACCGCACGGGCGCCGAAGCAATTCGTCGACCTGCAAAACGACGTCACCGCCGCCGCCATCGAACTGGCGACCCGCGAAGGCTTCGAATCGGTCGAGCACGTCAAGCGCTACACCGCATTGGGCTTCGGTACCGACCAGGGCAAGCTGGGCAACGTCAACGGTCTGGCCATCGCCGCCCGTTCGCTGAACGTGACCATCCCGCAGATGGGCACCACCATGTTCCGCCCGAACTACACGCCGGTCACCTTCGGCGCGGTGGCCGGTCGTCACTGTGGGCACATCTTCGAGCCGGTGCGCTACACCGCGCTGCATCACTGGCACGTGAAGAACGGTGCCGAATTTGAAGACGTCGGGCAGTGGAAGCGCCCTTGGTACTTCCCGCGCAACGGCGAAGACCTGCATGCCGCGGTCAAGCGCGAATGCCTGGCCGTGCGTGAAAGCGTCGGCCTGCTCGATGCCTCGACACTCGGCAAGATCGACATCCAGGGACCGGATGCGCGGGAGTTCCTCAACCGCGTCTACACCAACGCCTGGACCAAGCTGGACGTGGGCAAGGCGCGCTACGGCCTGATGTGCAAAGAAGACGGCATGGTCTTCGATGACGGCGTCACCGCCTGCCTGGCCGACAACCACTTCGTGATGACCACCACCACGGGCGGCGCCGCGCGTGTGCTGCAGTGGCTGGAGCTGTATCACCAGACCGAATGGCCGGACCTGAAGGTGTACTTCACCTCGGTCACCGATCACTGGGCGACCATGACCCTGTCCGGGCCGAACAGCCGCAAGCTGCTCAGCGAGGTCACCGACATCGACCTGGACAAGGACGGCTTCCCGTTCATGACCTGGAAAGAAGGCCTGGTCGGTGGTGTGCCAGCGCGGGTGTTCCGGATTTCGTTTACCGGTGAGCTGTCGTACGAAGTCAACGTGCAGGCCGACTACGCCATGGGCGTGCTCGAGAAAATCGTCGAGGCCGGCAAGAAGTACAACCTGACGCCGTATGGCACCGAAACCATGCACGTATTGCGGGCCGAGAAGGGCTTCATCATCGTCGGCCAGGACACGGACAGCTCGATGACTCCGGACGACTTGAACATGGGCTGGTGCGTGGGTCGCACCAAACCGTTCTCGTGGATCGGCTGGCGTGGCATGAATCGCGAAGACTGCGTGCGTGATCAGCGTAAACAGCTGGTCGGCCTCAAGCCAATCGATCCGACCAAATGGCTGCCGGAGGGTGCGCAGCTGGTGTTCAACACCAAGCAAGCGATCCCGATGACCATGGTCGGTCATGTGACCTCCAGCTACGCCCACAACTCCCTGGGCTACTCGTTTGCCATGGGTGTGGTCAAGGGCGGTCTGGAGCGCCTCGGTGAGCGAGTGTTCGCACCGTTGGCCGACGGCAGCGTGATCGAAGCGGAAATCGTTTCTTCGGTGTTCTTCGATCCGAAAGGCGATCGCCAGAACGTGTAATCGATCACCCCCGCGCCAGGCGCGGGGGGACACAGAATTCAGGACAGGTGCTTTATGACCGCAGCCAATGTGTACCAACAACGCCCAACCACCGGGGCCAAGGCCGAGTCGTCGCTGCATCATGCCGACCTCGCCAGCCTGGTGGGCAAGGGCCGCAAGAGCGCCGGTGTCACCGTGCGCGAGAAAAAACTGCTGGGCCACCTGACCCTTCGCGGCGATGGCCATGACCCTGCATTCGCAGCCGGTGTGCACAAGGCCCTGGGTCTGGAACTGCCCGTGGCCCTGACCGTGGTCGGCAAAGGTGAAACCAGCCTGCAATGGATGGGACCGGACGAGTGGCTGCTGATCGTGCCGACCGGCGAAGAGTTCGCCGCCGAGCAGAAGCTGCGCGCCGCGCTGGGTGACCTGCACATCGCCATCGTCAATGTCAGCGGCGGTCAGCAGCTCCTCGAGCTGAGCGGCCCGAATGTGCGTGAAGTGCTGATGAAATCCACCAGCTATGACGTGCACCCCAACAACTTCCCGGTGGGCAAGGCGGTGGGCACGGTGTTCGCCAAGTCCCAGCTGATGATTCGCCATACCGCTGAAGACACCTGGGAACTGCTGATCCGTCGCAGCTTCTCCGATTACTGGTGGCTGTGGTTGCAGGATGCGGCAGCGGAATACGGGCTGAGCGTCCAGGCCTGATGATCATTCCCACCTGTGGCGAGGGAGCAAGCTCCCTCGCCACAGTGTGGTATTGCCTTTGCCGTGTTGGTTTCGCAACAGGAGTCACCGCACTATGAGCCGCGCCCCAGACACATGGATTCTGACCGCCGACTGCCCCAGCGTGCTCGGCACGGTAGACGCGGTGACCCGCTTTCTGTTCGAACAGGGTTGCTACGTCACCGAACACCACTCCTTCGACGACCGGCTCTCGGGCCGATTCTTCATTCGCGTGGAATTCCGTCAGCCCGACGGCTTTGACGAACAGTCATTCCGCGCAGGTCTGGCTGAACGAGCTGAAGCCTTCGGCATGATCTTCGAGCTGACACCGCCGCATCATCGACCCAAAGTGGTGATCATGGTTTCCAAGGCCGATCACTGCCTTAACGACTTGCTCTACCGCCAGCGCATCGGCCAGTTGTCGATGGACGTCGTCGCCGTGGTGTCCAACCACCCGGACCTCAAGCCCTTGGCCGACTGGCACCAGATTCCGTACTACCATTTTCCCCTCGACCCCAACGACAAACCGTCCCAGGAGCGTCAGGTGTGGCAGGTGATCGAGGCGTCCGGCGCCGAACTGGTGGTCCTTGCCCGCTACATGCAAGTGTTGTCGCCGGAGCTGTGCCGCAAGCTCGACGGCAAGGCGATCAACATTCATCACTCCCTGCTGCCCGGCTTCAAGGGTGCCAAGCCCTATCACCAGGCCTACAACAAGGGCGTGAAACTGGTGGGCGCCACGGCGCACTACATCAACAACGACCTCGACGAAGGCCCGATCATCGCCCAAGGCGTGGAAGCGGTGGATCACAGCCACTACCCCGAAGACCTGATCGCTAAAGGGCGAGATATCGAAGGCCTGACCCTGGCTCGGGCGGTGGGGTATCACATTGAGCGGCGGGTGTTCTTGAACGCCAATCGCACGGTTGTTCTCTGAAAGCAGCTTCAAGTTGCAAGCTTCAAGTAAAAGCGGTGTGCTGAGGTCAGCTTGTAGCTTGACGCTTGAAGCTTGCCGCTCAATAACAACAACAGCGAGGTGAAAGCATGTCTGGCAATCGTGGTGTGGTGTATCTCGGCGCGGGCAAGGTCGAAGTGCAGAAAATCGACTATCCGAAAATGCAGGATCCGCGCGGCAGGAAGATCGAGCACGGTGTGATCCTGCGCGTGGTCTCTACCAATATCTGTGGTTCCGACCAGCACATGGTGCGCGGTCGCACCACCGCCCAGACCGGTCTGGTGCTGGGTCATGAGATCACCGGCGAGGTGATCGAGAAGGGCAGCGATGTCGAGAACCTGAAAATCGGCGACCTGGTGTCGGTGCCGTTCAACGTCGCCTGTGGGCGCTGCCGCTCCTGCAAGGAGATGCACACCGGTGTCTGCCTGAGCGTTAACCCGGCCCGTCCTGGTGGTGCCTACGGGTATGTCGACATGGGCGACTGGACCGGTGGCCAGGCTGAATACGCCATGGTGCCGTACGCTGACTTCAACCTGCTGAAACTGCCGGATCGCGACCGGGCCATGGAAAAAATCCGTGACCTGACCTGCCTGTCCGACATCCTGCCTACCGGCTACCACGGCGCTGTCACCGCCGGCGTTGGCCCGGGCAGCACCGTATACATCGCCGGCGCCGGCCCGGTCGGCCTGGCGGCTGCCGCTTCCGCGCGCTTGCTGGGCGCTGCGGTGGTGATCATCGGTGACGTCAACCCGATCCGCCTGGCCCATGCCAAGGCCCAGGGTTTCGAAATCGCCGACCTGTCCCTGGACACCCCGCTGCACGAACAGATCGCCGCCTTGCTGGGCGAGCCTGAAGTGGATTGCGCCGTCGACGCCGTTGGCTTCGAAGCCCGTGGCCACGGCCATGCCGGGGTGAAACACGAAGCTCCGGCCACCGTGCTCAACTCGCTGATGGGCGTGGTCCGTGTCGCCGGCAAGATCGGTATCCCGGGCCTGTACGTCACCGAAGATCCGGGTGCAGTGGATGCCGCCGCAAAAATGGGCAGCCTGAGCATCCGCTTTGGTTTGGGCTGGGCTAAATCCCACAGCTTCCACACCGGCCAGACCCCGGTCATGAAGTACAACCGCCAGTTGATGCAGGCGATCATGTGGGACCGGATCAAGATTGCCGACATCGTGGGCGTTGAGGTGATCAGCCTGGATGATGCGCCACGTGGTTATGGCGAGTTTGATGCGGGTGTACCGAAGAAGTTTGTGATTGATCCGCATAAGTTGTTTAGTGCGGCTTAGGGGTATGAGGTGAAAAAGAGGGCGACGTAATGTCGCCTTTTTTAACAGTGTGGATATTGCATTGGGTCTGCGGTAGCTGGTGATTTTCTATTACTGCTGTCGGAATTTAATTGTCCAGTGTGCAGCAAGTTCTTGTTCGTACATAAATCTATTGAAGTTTGAGCTTATGTCTGAATTTTCTATATTTTTGAATGTTAAGGAAGTGTGAATTTCTTTGGGGATTTTAACTTGCTCTATATTGCTGGAGCCCTTGACTATGCCGCGTGCAGAGTATGAGCGCAGCTCTTAAAATTTATTAGTGTAAACGGCAAGGATTGAGCCATTTTCATGTAGGCTGGCGTAACTTTTCGCCCCGTCGAAGGTGTTGGTTATAAAAATATGTTTGCTGTTGTCATGGACTCCTACGCTCAATACATCGGCCGCGTTTTTTTTGCTCGTACCGTGAAAGCCAAGAAAAACATGTTCTTTATCAGCTAGGTTGGAAGGGGGTTTTGTAATCGACGTGATTTTAACAGTATTGGCAGTGCCGCGTTTTTTCATCACCCCAAGCCCGCGCAGAATGCTTTTCAGCCAGATAGGTGTATGTCCGTTAGGATCTCGTCCATTCACCGGATCCCCCACGCAATACGTGTACGCATTTAAACCACCCTCCCCGAATGGGCTCCAACTGTCCGGGCTGTTGAATCGCATCAACACTGGGTTAAACGCCCGATAACCATTGCCCAACAGATAATGCCCGGTCACCGGGTCTGGCCGTTCGCCGTTGAAACCGAGGAGGCAGACCAAGCCATTTCCGGTGAGCGGTGACCATAAGGTGTGTAGACGAACGCATCAGGCTTAATCCCATCGAGCACTTTCATCACTGAGCACTGTTGGTCGGTCGCGAGCAGGTTGGTTTGCACTGTGCCGCTCAAATGCTGTTGCTGGGTCAGCAGTTCGTCGTCGTGTTGCATGATCGAGTGCTGCACCACGCCCTGGATCTCGGTCGTCAGGCGACGTTTCTGGTAGAAGCGTTGGGTGTCGGCCTGTACTGCCGGTTTACTGGAAGCCAGGTGATCCAGCGAGTCGTAATGATATCGGCAAAGAAGAATTTTGCTGTTGATGTGCATGAGGTTCGCTCCCTGACAAGGAAATCGGATTAAGGATTAACTGCGATGCAATCGGCCTACGTTGCTACCAACTGAATTGAAAGGGTCGACGTCTTCAGGTTTACCAGCTCCTGTGGCAAGTAGGCGTAGCCTGAGGTTTGGTGCTTTATCAATGCGTTGGTCATCCATTTCAATATTCTTGAATGAGGTTATTGGAATTTGAAATCTTGTCTAATGGCAGTGATGTGAGTTATGGGGCTTCTAAGTCTTCTGGAGCTGCTAGAGCTGCTAGAGCTACTAGAGCTGCTAGAACTACCACTTTGGTGAAATTGGCTCCGCCAATTCCAGTAACTACTTGATCGCACTTCGTAATCAGGGAGTACTTTGTATCCAGGGGGTGGATTTGACTTGAAGTGCCTTGTCAGCCCGTCCAGCATTTCATCCTTCACTGCTTGGTCGGTGGTGCTGTAGTAAGTATCTCTATAAAAACGGACGATTTCAGACTCGTCGTGTCTCCAATTTTTCGGAATAGAGGGTAGATCTTCAGGGGTGGAAAGGCGGCGGCTGTTCATGTGCTGATTGTTTTTGTCTGATTTCGCAACAGGAACATTCGTCTTTTCCGCAGGCGATGGTTTTTTCGGAGATGGCTTTTTACTAAATCCCAACCTCTTCTTTATGCCATTTAAAAAGTTAAGTATCCATGGGCGGTGCCCTGTAGGATCACTCCTGTTCACCGGATCTCCCGCGCAATACCCATACGCATTCAACCCCCCCTCTCCAAACGGACTCCAACTGTCCGGGCTGTTGAACCGCATCAACATCGGGTTAAACGCCCGATAACCATTGCCCAACAAATAGTGCCCGGTCACCGGGTCTGGCCGTTCGCCGTTGAAACCGAGCAGGTTGAGCAAGCCGTTTTCCGGTACGCGATGACCATAAGGTGTATAGGCGAGGTGATGGGGGCGTGTGGCGTCGAGGATGGCCAGCACCGAGCGTTGCTGATCAGTGGCGAGCAAGCGTGTTTCCTGCATGCCGTTCTGGCGTTGTTGCTGCGCCAGCAGTTGATCTTCGTGCTGGAGGATCGAGCGCTGTATCGCGCCTTGAATCTCGGTGGCCAGGCGGTCTTTGAGGTAGAAGCGTAGGGAGCTGGCCTGTGCCGTTGGGGTGCAATCGGCCAAGCGGTCCAGAGGGTCGTAGCGGTAGCGGCAGAGTAGGGTCTCGCGGTGGGTTGGCATGGTCGGGGCTCCCTGGAAGGCGCGGCAATTCAGGGTTTACTGTGGCTCAATCGATCGGGGTTGCCTACTAGCAGAGTTGCTAGGGTTGATGGTGGGAGGTGACGCAGAGCGTCACGGGCGGCATTCTCACGCTGGGGCTGGGGCTGGGGAATGATCAAGATCGGTATTCTGAGCCTGTACGTTACCAAAGACCCGGGCGCCGTCGACGCCGCCGCGAAAATGGGTAGCCTGAGCATCCGCTTTGGTCTCGGTTGGGCAAAATCCCACAGCTTCCACACCGGCCAGACCCCAGTCATGAAGTACAACCGCCAGTTGATGCAGGCGATCATGTGGGATCGGATCAAGATTGCCGACATTGTGGGTGTTGAGGTGATCAGTCTGGATGATGCGCCACGTGGCTATGGCGAGTTTGATGCGGGTGTGCCGAAGAAGTTCGTGATTGATCCGCATAAGTTGTTTAGTGCGGCCTGACGCCTGGAACTGGCGGGGGAAAGGGCGACTTCAGTCGCCCTTTTTTAGTGTTGGAACTGTCAATTATCTGCGGTTGCTTTTCCCTATGGCTTGACCAGTGAGCTGTAGTTGAATGCACATTCTTTCTGGGAAAGTGATTCGCAGGTTTCGATGGTCTTGGCTTTTTTGTGGGCACCGTCCTTTACGTTATTTGACTGGGACTTCCACTTTGTCCCCGGCACGGACGCCCAGTCTTTAAAGGAGTACAACGTCAGCCGCGCAAACGCGAACCAGTCATCGCCCTCATAATCACAGGAGACCACGTCTGTATTACCTTCAGAGCTGACATCCCGGTACAGCGCTCCGGTGAACTTGAACGTTTCAAGATGCTCCTCTTCCGCATAGGGGTTTTCGCCCACCCAGAGACGGCCATTCGGCCCGATTGCACTGTAGCTCCACCCTTCAGCTTCTTTCTGCTGTTTGATGCTGGACTTTTGCGGGCACATTGCGATATCCGCGAAGGCGTTGCCCGCAAGGGCTGAAAGTATCACCGTAATTGCCGCGAGTTTTTTCATTATCATGTTGTACTCCATTACATTGGTAGGAGTCTTCAGTTTGGGGTGCCAAAAACTTTTCCGCTACGATCAGAACTGATAGTTGTCAAGGCTGTTTTAGTGTGAACTGAAAACGACGGGCAGAAGAACAAGCGTGAAAACTCTGGGAGGGGTGACGGGATTCCAGGTTTTAATAATATCAAAAGGCTTTTAATCGGATGGCCGAAGTGTCCCGTCTTATCATCTTGACTGACTGAGCCCCCACGCAGTATCCATAAGCATTCAAGCCACCAAGCGAAGTGATAGCATGTATCGCTTCGAGGATGGCCGGCAAGATCGGTATTCCGGGCCTGTACGTCACCGAAGATCCGGGTGCAGTGGATGCCGCCGCAAAAATGGGCAGCCTGAGCATCCGCTTTGGTTTGGTCTGGGCAAAATCCCACAGCATCCACACCGGCCAGACCCCGGTCATGAAGTACAACCGCCAATTGATGCAGGCGATCATGTGGGACCGGGTCAAGATTGCCGACATCGTGGGCGTTGAGGTGATCAGCCTGGATGATGCGCCACGGGGGTATGGTGAGTTTGATGCGGGTGCGCCGAAGAAGTTTGTGGTTGATCCGCATAATTTGTTTAATATGGCGTAAATCTGCTTTAAATGTAGAGAGGGTAACGGTGTGTCGCCCTTTCATTAGCAGATTAATTTATGAATCGGTTCTTATTGTGGTCTGTTTTTTTTGGTTGGCTTCGGCTTTTTTGATTAATGCGATTAGCTTGTTTTCATAGTGTTGTTCTAGTTCTGTTAGACGGCGCAGCTCTTTTTGAATCTGTGGGGCGTCTTTTTCTGTTAAGGTTCTAGACGGGATCGGGATGCCGTATTCTTCAGAATTTATTTTTGTGATTCTTTCCAGGTAACTATCTGGCTGGTTTTTTAAGTTTAGAATGTTATGCCTTGTATTTTGAAGTTTGGCTTCGTTTCTAGCTATTTTATTTTTAATGCTAGCTATCGTGCCTTCTGACTTGATCAGGTAGGAAACATCGGTTTTGGTGCTGGTGGAATTTGCTAGGCTGGTGGAGGCTATGGGGGTGTTTAAGCTTTCCCGTGATGAACTCAGGCTTTGTGTCGAGTTACTGAGTAATCTCTCCCTGCGGGTAACCGGCCTCCCCAGAATTTTACTGAAGATTGACCGTAAGGGCATATGTCCGGTTTCATCCCTTTGATTCACCGGATCTCCCAAGCAATAAACATACGTATTCAACCCACCTCTCCCAAACGGACTCCAACTGTCCGGACTGTTGAATCGCATCAACACCGGGTTAAACGCCCGATAACCATTGCCCAACAAATAGTGCCCGGTCACCGGGTCTGGCCGTTCGCCGTTGAAGCCGAGCAGGCCGTTCTCTGGAATGCGATGACCATAAGGTGTATAGGCGAGGTGATGGGGGCGTGTGGCGTCGAGGATGGCCAGCACCGAGCGTTGCTGATCAGTGGCGAGCAAGTGGGTTTCCTGCATGCCGTTCTGGCGTTGTTGCTGCGCCAGCAGTTGGTCTTCGTGCTGGAGGATCGAGCGCTGTATCGCGCCTTGAATCTCGGTGGCCAGGCGGTCTTTGAGGTAGAAGCGTTGGGTGCTGGTCTGTGCCGCTGGGGTGCAATCGGCCAGGCGGTCCAGTGAGTCATAGCGGTAGCGGCAGAGCAGGGTTTTGTGCTGGGTTGGCATGGGCGGGGCTCCCTGGAAGGCGCGGCGATTCAGGGTTTTACTGTGGCCCAAGCGAGCGGGGTTGTGTACTAGCAGAACTGCTAGGGTCGGCGGTGGGAGGTGACGCAGAGCGTCACGGGCGGCATTTCCACGTGGAGCATGGGAGCGATCAAATGATCAGTCTGAGCATGCTCGATCTACAACGCTGCCAACGCCCCTTGATACAACACCGGCCCCGTCGGTTGCCCGGTGGGTGAGCCGCCCTCCGGTTCCAGGCTGACCGCCAGTGCAATCGGTTCGCCTAGCAGTGCCTGCTGTTCACCGTTCAGTCCAATCCGACCTTGGCCGCCCACCGGGATCATGCCCATTGAGAGGGGTTTACCGTCGGCCGGAATCGCCCACAGTTCCAGGCTGCGACCGGGGGCGACGGCGGGCAGGGTCAGGGGGTCGACTTGCAGATAATTGTCGTGGGCCTTGATGTGCAGGGCCGGTTGGGCGCTGGCGTCGAGCAAGGTGGCGCTGTAGCGGGCGTTGTCGCGGTGGTAAAACAGCCCCAGGGTCAGCGCCACCAACAGCAAGCAGATCGCCGCCGTGATGCGCAACCCATTCCAGGACGGACGTCTGGCCGGTACGTGCAGGTGTTGTGGTTCGATGCGCGCGTTGATGGCGGCCCATACCCGGTCTGGCACCGGGACGGCCACCAGGGGTTCATTGAGCCGGGCCAGGCTTTCTTGCCATTTGGCCACCTCGTTGCGCAGTTCGGTGTCGTCCAGCAGCCGCTGTTCGAAACGCCGGCGCGCGGGTACCGACATCAGGCCAATGGCGTAGTCGGCGGCCAGCGCTCGGCGCAGGCGGCGGTTATGAATGTTCATGACTCCAGGCACCTGCGCAGGCGTTCCATGCCACGGCGAACCGAGGATTTGACCGAACCCGGGGACGCGGACAGGTGCTCGGCCAGTTCCCGGCAGTTCAACCCCTGAAAGTAGGCCGCGCTGATCGACTGGCGCTGTTTGTCATCCAGGGTCTCCAGGCTGCGGTTCAGCGCATGGGTTTCGCGGTCGCTACTGAAAGATTCCTGGGTTGAAGGCGCATTGTCGGCCAGTGCCTGTTCCTCTTGAGCGGTCAGGCGCCGGTCGCGGTGTTTGCGTAGCTGGTCGATGGCCTGGTGGCGGGTGATGTTGATCATCCAGGTCATCGGCGCCGACACCTGCGCCTGATAACGCGAGGCGTTGTTCCAGATGCGCACGAAGCTTTCCTGCAGTACGTCTTCGGCCATCGCAGGGTTGCCCATGAAGCGCAGGGCCACGCCATGCAGGCGTGGTGCGGTGCTGCGATACAGGGTCTCGAATGCACGGCGGTCACCGAGTGAGCATTGCGCGAGGAGCTGGCTGAGGGAATCGGCGTCGGCGGTGGAAATGGTCATTCTCCAGGCGAAAGCGGTGCGCGGGCGGGTTATGGGCGTGGTGCTCACAGGCTAGCCCAGCCTGGGCGGTCGTGCCATTCATCGGCTGCTGGTGCGGGTGTCACGGTCCTTATGCATCTCAGTGCTGAAAATGGATGGGTGAACGCGGAACATTCCCGGGCCGGTTTCAGTCAAAATGGCGGTTCGTCGCCCATGAAGGGCACCTTTGAGAGTTCAGGAGTTGGTTTCGATGAAGATTTCACGCGGTTTTGCTTTGGCTTCGCTCATGACTCTGGCGGCCAACCCGGTCTTCGCCGGTTTCAGCCTGAACGATGTAGCGGGTGCAGTATCGGGCATGCAAGGTGGCGACAAGGCCGCAGCCACGGCCCCAACCTCGCAGGCCGTCGGTTTGCTGAGCGCCTTGAGCGCGCTGAACGTGACGCCGGAACAAGCGATTGGCGGCACCAGTGCGATGTTGGGCCTGGCGAAGAACCAGCTCAGTTCCACTGACTATTCGGAGCTGGCCAAGAGCGTGCCGGGGATCGAAAAACTGGCGGGTGGCGGTGAGCTGGGCGCCCTGGCGGGCTTGCTGGGTTCGTCCGGTAAAACGGCCGGCCTGGAAAATGCCCTGGGCACGGTCAAGGACACCAATGACCTGAATACAGCCTTCAGCGCACTGGGCATGGACGGTGGCATGGTTGGCCAGTTTGCCCCGATCCTGCTGCAGTTCCTGGGCCAACAGGGTGTGGCCGGTACGCTGCTGCAGAGCCTGGGCGGTATCTGGGGCGCCGGTAGCTGATTCAGCGACGCTCGGCGCGCAAGGCGTCGATGCGTGCGTCTTTCTCGGTCCAGAGCTGGTTGAACCAGTTCTGGACGTCTTCCCGGAACACCGAATCGTTTTCGTAGTCGCCCTGCCACAGTGCCGGGTCCAGCTCGCGGGTCTTGATGTCGATGATCACCCGTGGCACCGCGCCGCTGATCAAATCCCAGAACCCCGGAATCTTCGCCTGTGGATACACCACGGTCACGTCGAGGATGGCGTCCAACTGTTCGCCCATGGCGGCCAATACAAACGCCACGCCACCGGCCTTGGGCTTGAGCAGGTGCTTGAAGGGGGATTGCTGGGCGCCGCGTTTGGCTTGGGTGAAGCGCGTGCCCTCCAGGTAGTTGACCACGGTCACGGGTTGGCGCTTGAACAGTTCGCAGGCCGCTTTGGTGATTTCCAGGTCCTTGCCTTTCAGCTCCGGGTGTCTGGCCAGGAAGGCTTTGCTGTAGCGCTTCATGAACGGGTAATCCAGTGCCCACCAGGCCAGGCCCAGGAACGGCACCCAGATCAGTTCCTTTTTCAGGAAGAACTTGAAGAATGGCGTGCGCCGGTTGAGGGTCTGGATCAGTGCCGGGATATCGACCCAGGACTGGTGGTTGCTGACCACCAGGTAGGAGGTGTCGACCCGCAGGCCTTCGCCCCCGCGAATGTCCCATTGGGTGGGGATGCACAGGGCAAAAATAAGCTTGTCGATTTCGGCCCAGGTCTCGGCGATCCACATCACCGCCGCGCTGGCATAGTCGCGATAACGCCCGGGCAGGAGCAGTTTGAGCAGGGCAAACACCAGCAATGGCCCGATCAGAACCAGGGTGTTGAGTAACAGCAACAGGGTGACGAAACAGCCGGTGAGCAGGCGGCGCATAAATGACTCTTGGCAATCCGTGGGCGCGCCATGATAAGCAGCTTCGACGCGCAGGCCAAATGTGGGGGCCGACGAATGTTTCACCTTTGCCCCTCTAACCTACTCGCAATGATCGTTCCCACGCGGGAGCGCGGGAACGATCATCGCCAATGCGGTCTAAAATCCCGTTGTCCTACTCCCAGGGAATCCCTTACGTGAAATCCGTCCTCGCACTGTTATCCCTCCTGGCCCTGCCAGTCATGGCCGCCGAACCGACCCTGTACGGCCGTTACGAGTACATCGCGCTGCCGGAAATCGGCGGTGAAGTGCTCAAGGCCAAGATGGACACCGGCGCGTTGACCGCCTCGCTGTCGGCCAGGGATATCGAAACCTTTACCCGCGATGGCGAGGAGTGGGTACGTTTCCGCCTGGCGACCAAGGATGCGAGCAACAAGGTCTACGAACACAAAGTCGCGCGAATCAGCAAGATCAAGACCCGCTCGGAAGAGAGCGACGATGAAGACGAAGAGGTCGCACCCACCAAGCGGCCAGTGGTCGATCTGGAGCTGTGCCTGGGCAACGTCAAGCGCACGGTCGAGGTCAACCTGACTGATCGCAGCAGCTTTAACTATCCGTTGCTGATTGGGGCGAAGGCGTTGCGTGAATTTGGCGCAGCGGTGAATCCGGCTCGGCGCTTTACGGCGGATAAGCCGGACTGTTGAAACAGCAGAGTGCCTATCAATAGTATGGCTCTGTTCTTCGGAATGCCTAATGTGACAAGCTGCCGTGGGGATCACGGATTCGGCTCAATTCGTCTCTGCGGATTGCAATGCTAAGTCTTGCCAGTGAGTAGTTTGGATCGTCGGGGCTTATGTGCGGAACGGCTTCGTCATAAGTCGGGAGTCCGGCATTTTCCCCCGTTGTGGAAGTAGATGGTAGTGCCCGGCCATTCATTGTTTCAGAGGAATTGTTCCTCCCGCTATACATTCCACTGGTAGGTGTATGAGGCCTTGGTGGAGGGTTGGCAACCGACCTTCCATATGATTCAGATGAGGGGCCTCCTCGACCATATATCGTTTGTCCAGGCGCGAAGTTACCTGGAGTTGAGCCTATAGCTGGCGGTGGTGGAGGTAAATCCACTACGAGTTCGATGCGCGTCCATTCAGGCATCTGCCTGGTTGGGACATTCGCGACGGTCGTTAAAGGCGCTGCTCGATTTGTGTTAGCCAATGGGGTAATCAATGGACTAGGAGGGACTACAGCTATCGTAGTAGGTCGTCGTAAACTACGTAAAGTTGGCAGAATCGTGAAGTGTCCGTTTGGATCTGTTAGATTAACCGGATCCCCTACGCAATACGCATACGCATTCACCCCCCCCTTGCCAAACGGACTCCAACTGTCCGGACTGTTAAACCGCATCAACACCGGGTTGAACTGTCGATACCCATTCCCCAAATGATAATGCCCGGTCAGCGGGTCCGGCCGTTCGCCGTTGAACCCGAGCAGGCTGAGCAAACCATTTTCCGCTGGGCGATGGCCGTAGGGGGTGTAGGTAAGGTGATGAACTTGAGCCGCGTCGAGGGCGCTCAATACCGAGCGTTGTTGATCCGTCGCCAGTAGGGCCGTATTGGCCTTGCCGCTCTGGTAGCTCTGTTGCGCGAGCAATTGATCGTCGTGCTGGAAAATGCGGGTGTGCAGTGAACCCTGGATTTCAGTGGCCAATCGACTCTTGAAGTAAAAGCGCTGGAAGGTGGCCTGGTTCAATAGTGAGCAACCGACTTGGCGATCTAGCGGGTCGTAGTGATAGCGGGACAATTCGGTTAAGCGCGAGGAAGCAGGCATCAACTTTGCTCCATGCAGGATCCCAAAAAATGAACCTTGAGCATCGGCGCTTTTTCAGCCGTTGCCTACTATCAGAACTGCTAGGTACTACAGTCCCGCCGCTGATTCACCGCTGTCGGATTGACGACGACTGCGCCTTGGGGCACCGTTCGTCCATTCAATTGCCGGGCCTGGATGCCATGCCTCATATCCTGATTGTCGAAGACGAAGCGGCGATTGCCGATACCCTGGTGTATGCGTTGCAAGGCGAGGGGTTCACCACCACGTGGTTGAGCCTGGGGGCGGCCGCGCTTGAGCATCAACGGATGACACCGGCCGATCTGATCATTCTCGACATCGGCTTGCCGGACATCAGCGGCTTTGAAACTTGCAAGCAACTGCGACGTTTCAGTGAAGTGCCAGTGATGTTCCTCAGTGCCCGCGACGGTGAGATCGACCGGGTGGTGGGCCTGGAGATCGGCGCGGACGATTACGTGGTCAAGCCGTTCAGCCCGCGTGAGGTAGCGGCGCGGGTCCGGGCGATTCTCAAGCGCATGGCGCCGCGTCCGGGGATCGAGTCCACCAGCGCGTTGTTTCAGGTCGACGGCGAGCGGGTGGTGATCAGCTATCGCGGTCAGCCGTTGAGCCTGACCCGGCATGAGTTTCGACTGTTACAGTGCCTGCTGGAACAACCCGAACGGGTGTTCAGCCGCGAGCAATTGCTCGATGCGCTCGGGGTGGCCGCCGATGCCGGGTACGAGCGCAGCATCGACAGCCACATCAAAAGCGTGCGCGCCAAGTTGCGCCTGGTGGCGGCCAACGCCGAGCCGATCCAGACCCACCGAGGCCTCGGTTACAGCTACAGCCCAGGGCACAGCTGATGCCATTGGGGATCCGGATCTTCCTGGTCTATGTGCTGTTCATCGGCCTGACCGGCTACTTCGTGCTCAGCACCGTGATGGAAGAGATCCGCCCCGGCGTGCGCCAGTCCACCGAAGAAACCCTGGTGGACACCGCCAACCTGATGGCCGAGATCCTGCGCGACGACTTCAAGGCCGGCACCCTCAATCAGAACCGCTGGCCCGAGTTGCTCAAGGCCTATGGCGAGCGGCAACCCGCGGCAAGTATCTGGGGCTTGCCGAAGAACCAGGTCAACCACCGTATCTACGTCACCGACGCCAAGGGCATCGTGGTGCTGGACTCCAGCGGCACGGCGCTGGGCCAGGACTATTCACGCTGGAACGATGTCTACCTGACCCTGCGCGGTCAATACGGTGCACGCTCGACCCGCAGCATTGCCGACGACCCCGGTTCATCGGTGATGCACGTCGGCGCGCCGATTCGCGACAACGGGCAGATCATCGGCGTGGTCACCGTGGCCAAGCCCAACAGTTCCTTGCAGCCCTACGTCGACCGTACCGAGCGCCGCTTGCTGTGGTACGGCGCCGGGTTGATCGGTTTGGGCCTGCTGTTCGGCGCGGCGCTGTCGTGGTGGCTGAGCAGGGCTTTGCGGCGTTTGACCGGCTACGCCCAGGCCGTCAGTGAAGGCCAGCGGGCCCAATTGCCTCACTATCGGGGAGGCGAACTGGAGCAGTTGGCCGTGGCCGTGGAGCACATGCGCACGCAACTGGAGGGCAAGGCCTACGTCGAGCGTTATGTGCATACCCTGACCCACGAATTGAAAAGCCCGCTGGCGGCGATTCGCGGTGCCGCCGAGTTGCTGCAGGGTGAGATGCCGGCGGCGCAGCAACAGCGTTTTGTCAGCAACATCGACAGCGAAAGCGCGCGGATGCAGCAGTTGATCGAGCGCTTGTTGAACCTGGCTCAGGTTGAACAGCGCCAGGGACTGGAGGAGCGGGTGGCGGTGCCATTGGCGGCGTTGGTGGATGAACTGCTCAGCGGCCAGCAGGCGCGGATCGAGCGCAAGCAACTGCGGGTCGACCTGCGGATTTCAGCGGATTTGAATGTGATGGGCGAGCCGTTTTTACTGCGTCAGGCGCTAGGCAACTTGCTGGAAAACGCCTTGGATTTCAGTCCGGTCGAGGGTGTGTTGCGCTTCAGTGCCGAGCGGCAGGGCGATCAGCTTGTGTTCAAGGTGTTCAACCAGGCCGAGCCGATTCCCGAATACGCCTTGCCGCGATTGAGTGAGCGTTTCTACTCACTACCCCGCCCGGACAGTGGACGTAAAAGCACCGGGCTGGGGCTTAACTTTGTCGAAGAGGTGGTGAAGTTGCATGGCGGGGCAATGCACGTCGGCAATGTGCCGGGCGGCGTGGAAGTCACACTGCAGCTTCCCTGACCCCCTGCGTGTGGCTTATTGAAGTGAGTGATCTCCACACAGTCTCCACATTGCCTCCATAAAACCCCCACAGCGCCCCCTCAGACTTTCCCTCATTCGAACAGGGAGAGACCCCATGAACCGCAGCCTGGCCTTGAAACTCGGGGCGATTGCCCTATTGATTCTGTTGTTGCTGATTCCGTTATTGATGATCAGCGGCATGATTTACGACCGCCAGCAACTGCGCGACGGCGTCCTCGAAGACATCGCCCGCAGCTCCAGCTACAGCCAGCAGTTGAGCGGGCCGCTGATGGTGGTGCCGTACCGCAAGGTGGTGCGTACCTGGAAACGCAACGAAAAAACCAACGCGCGTTATCAGGAAACCAGCCTGGAGCGCGGGCGCCTGTATTTCCTGCCGGAGCGTTTCGAACTTGAGGGGCAGGTGCAGACCGAACTGCGTGCCCGTGGCATCTACGAGGCGCGGTTGTTCCATGCGGATAACCGCATCAGCGGGCACTTTTCGATTCCGGAGCGCCTGGGGATCGAGGAAGACTTTGCCGACTACACGTTTGATTCGCCCTATCTGGCCGTGGGCATCAGTGATATCCGCGGCATCGAAAACGCCTTGCAACTGGAACTCGATGGCCAGCGCCTGGACTTCGTACCGGGCACCCAAGAGGAATGGCTGGGGGAGGGGGTGCATGTCACGCTGGCGCCACTGGACGTTCGCAAAGCCAATGAACTGACCTTCGCGTTCGACCTGCGCTTGCAGGGCACCGGCCAGTTGCAGATCACCCCGGTGGGCAGGACCAGCAACGTGACGGTGTCCGCCAACTGGCCCCACCCCAGCTTTATCGGCAACTACCTGCCGGCCCAACGAGCGATCAGCGCTGAAGGCTTCAAGGCCAACTGGCAGACCTCGTTCTTCTCCACCAACCTGGAAGAAGCGCTGAGCACCTGCGTTGTCCGTGACAGTTGCGAAGAGTTCAAAAGCCGCAGCTTCGGCGTGAGCTTCATCGACCCGGTGGACCAGTACCTCAAGAGCGAGCGGGCGATCAAATACGCCCTGCTGTTCATCGTGCTGACCTTCGCCGGGTTCTTCCTCTTCGAAGTGCTGAAAAGCCTGGCCGTGCACCCGGTGCAATACGCCTTGGTCGGCGTGGCGCTGGCGTTCTTCTACCTGCTGCTGTTGTCGCTGTCCGAGCACATCGGTTTTGCCCTGGCGTATCTGTTGTCGGCCAGTGCTTGTGTGTTGCTGATCGGCTTTTATGTTTGCCACGTATTGCGCAGTGCGGTGCATGGCTTGAGTTTTTCGGCGGGGTTGGCGGCGTTGTATGGGCTGCTTTACGGATTGTTGAGTGCCGAGGATTACGCGTTGTTGATGGGCTCGTTACTGCTGTTTGGGTTGTTGGGGGTGTTTATGGTGCTGACGCGTAGGCTGGATTGGTATGGGATGGGGCAGGGGAAGATGGGCAAGGTGGAGGTGGGAGGTGAGTAGGTCGTTAGGGTTGCGGGAGGATCGGGAGGCAGGGAGAGAGCTGGCGATCAAGATCGCCAGCCTGTTCATCTTGAGTCATATTGAGTGTGGAGATTTAGTTGTTAGTGGATGGGCTCCATGTAAGTTGCCGTATAACGGCGCTTTGGCTGGTCAGTGTTGGATTGGAGTGGATGTTGTTGAGTATTTTTAGATCGTCTTTGTGGCGGCTGAAATACATTGCTTGTGAGTGTAGGTTTAATACTGCTTGCCCTCTGGCGCTCGAAGTATTTGTCACCGTGGGATATTGTATGGTGCCAGTGAAATAATCAATTGCGCGTTGTTTTTCTGGGGAGTCTGGTATTTTTCCGAGTAGCAAGGTTCTTTCGTTAATTAGTTTGGTGTTGGCGGTTTCGATTACGTGGGCGTGGAGGTTGATGTCTTTGATGCTCATGTTGTCCAGTTTTATATTTGATGATCTTTCACCAAGTTGATAGCCTAAGACCTGGCCTTTATAAGTCATTCCTCGTTTCATGTTTGCGATATCGGAAGCGGTATTTATTATTTCTTGGCTGATTGCTGGTGTTGTCATGACTCTTGCTGGCGAATTTCTTGATCTAAACAAACTTAAAATCCCATGGAGTGAGTGCCCGGTGGGATCTACTTGATTCCTTGGGTCTCCTTCGCAATAGGCGTAAGCATTCAACCCGCCTTTCCCAAACGGACTCCAACTGTCCGGGCTGTTAAACCGCATCAACACCGGATTGAACTGCCGATAGCCATTGCCCAAATGATAATGCCCGGTCACCGGGTCTGGTCGTTCGCCGTTGAAACCGAGCAGGCTGAGCAGGCCGCTTTCTGCCGGGCGATGGCCGTAGGGGGTATAGGCGAGGGGATGGGGGCGGGTCGTGTCGAGTGCGCTCAATATCGAGCGCTGCTGATCGGTCGCCAGCAGGGTGGTATCGACCTTGTCGTTTTGGTGCCGATGTTGCGCCAACAATTGATCATCGTGCTGGAACAGATGGGTCCCGACTGCGCCCTGTATTTCAGTGGCCAAGCGGCTTTTGCAGTAAAAGCGCTGGAGGGTGGCCGGCTGCAATAGCGTGAGGGTGCAACCGGCCTGGCGGTCCAGTGGGTCGTAGTGATAGTGGCACAGTACGGTTTTGTATGGGGAAGTGGGCATCGACTGAGCTCTCTGCAGTTTGAAATATAGGTGCGCAGCGTGGATAGACCATCGCCAGTTCGAATGTCACTGAGTGCTCTAAGCCGGCTAATCAAATCCCGGTTCACCCTTACGGATTTCTCGGTTACTTATAGGTGGTTCTCCAAAGTACTGAGGGAATCTGCGATTTTTTTCTTGTTTTATTATGCTCAGCATCCGATCTCCTTCGGCACCTTCTTTTGCCCATGCACTTATTGCGTTCTCTTGCTGGAGTAGTTCAGCGTAAGTTGAGTGTTCTGCTGAGTTGGTAAATGCAGAAGGTGCTGGATGATTAGTTGAGTTATTTGGAGTGCCGTGTGCCCGGGTGGATAATGAAGTGGAGTGGGCAGGAGTTCCCTTTAGTTTATTGAGTTTTCGAACCAGGTTAGGAGTGTTAGCTTCACTGTTTGCGGGGCTCATGCTTGTTAATGTTTGTGAGCTAGCGATGTTCGGGTTGGGCGGAAGCTGTGCTGGAGTGTCCGATGAACGGCGCGTAGCGCCTGCTGTTTTTGTGAAAACGGAGGTCGAGCTTTTGGTGTTGCTTGGTGTTCTCAGGCCAAGGCGATTTCCAATACCCTTCCCAAAGCTTCTAATGACTTTAAAAAGTTTAAAGTGTCCCGTTGGATCGCTCCCAAGCACCGGCTCCCCTTCACAGTACGCATAGGCATTCAACCCACCCTGGCCAAACGGACTCCAACTGTCCGGGCTGTTAAACCGCATCAACACCGGGTTGAACTGACGGTAGCCATTACCCAAGTGATAGCACCCGGTGATCGGGTCTGGCCGTTCGCCGTTGAAACCGAGCAGGCTGAGCAGGCCGTTTTCTGCCGGGCGATGGCCGTAGGGGGTATAGGCGAGGGGATGGGGGCGGGTTGTGTCGAGCGCACTCAATACCGAGCGCTGCTGATCGGTCGCCAGGAGTGTGGTATCGACCTTGTCGTTTTGGTGCCGATGTTGCGCCAACAGCTGATCATCGTGCTGGAAAAGACGGGTCCGGACTGTGCCGTGGATTTCAGTGGCCAAGCGGCTTTTGCAGTAAAAGCGCTGGAGGGTGGCCGGCTGCAATAGCGTGAGGGTGCAACCGGCCTGGCGGTCCAGCGGGTCGTAGTGGTAGCGACACAACTCGGTTAGGCGAGATGAGGATGGCATCGACTGAGCTCCGTGCAGGGTCCAAAAAGCCGGACCTTCAGCATCGGAGTTTTTTCAGAAGTTGCCTACTAGCAGAACTGCTAGGTACTGGACCTTGCCGGCTTCACACCTTCGGCACAGTCGCCAGCATCGACGGCCGTTGGCTGACCTGCGCATACCAGGCGCTGAGTTGCGGATGGGCGTCACGCCAGTTCAAATCGGGGTGACGCAGGTCCAGGTAACTCAGGGCGCAGGCTACGCTGATGGCGGCGATGTCGAAGTGGCTGGTCAGTTCGGCGATGGCGTCGGCTTCCAGCACCGCGAGGGCGCGGCGGATTTTGTCGCGTTGGGCGTCGAGCCACTGGTCCCAGTGTTTTTCCGGGGCGCGTAAGGCCAGTTCGTAACGGATCGTCACCGAGGCGTCCATGATGCCGTCGGCCAGTGCGGCCAGGGTCAGGCGCCGCCAGCGGGCGCTGCCTTCACGAGGGATCAGCGGGTTGCCGACGTGTTGCTGGTCAAGGTAGTCGAGGATCACCCGGCTGTCGTACAGCACATTGCCGTCGGCCAGGCGCAGTGCCGGGATCTTGCCCAGCGGGTTGTCCTGGTTCAACGCGGCGTCGGGGCTGACCGGGCTGAGCTGGCTGTGTTGCAGGGCCACGCGGTCCAGTTGACCGGTTTCGTGCAACAGCACCATCACTTTGCGCACGTAGGGTGAGGCAGGGTTGTGGAACAGGGTCATGCTGGGGGCGGACATGGGCATTCCTCGGCGATCATCGGGGAGCAAGGGCTTAGCCTAGTGAGTTCCGGCGTGGCTGGCGAGCGAGGGTGCTCGCGCTTGGGAAGCGAAGCGATTTTCAGGCATTCAGATAAAGCTCGGCGACCTGATTTGGGGCTGCACGCAGCCCAGCGCGAGCAAGCTCGCTCGCCACACCGATGTCCATTGACACACCGCGCCTTTCACCGGCGTTGCAACAACCCCCGCAGTCCCAAAACGGCCGGCACGCCCAAGCCGATCCAGCTCAAGCCGTCCCAGATGTCGTCCCCCAGCAGCGCTGAGAACAACCCCGCCGCGCTGAGCAGGGCGATGACGGTTGGCGTGGCGAAGACTTTCCAGAAGTTCGACTGCCTCGGTCTCATGCCGCGACCTCCGCTTCAACGGCCACCGGTTTTGCCGCTTTGCGCCGCACCAGCCACAGGTACAGGCCACTGATGAGGACAATGATGGTCAGTACGTCCAGCACGGCCCAGAGGATTTTCATCGGCATGCCGCCGTAGTCACCGAAATGCAGGGGTGAAGACATGCCCATGGCGTCCATGTACCACGGTCGTTCACCGATAGCAGTGACTTGCAGGGTGCTGGCGTCGATCAATACCGGGGTCAGCAGGTGCGAGGTCAGGTGGGTGCTGCCTTTCAGGAACACCGCATAGTGATGCTCGCTGGAGAAACGCGTGCCGGGGAAGGCGATGAAGTCGGGTTGCATGTCTGGTGCCGCTGCTTTGGCAATGTCGATCAGGCGGCTGGCGGGTGCCAGTTGGGTCAGCGGTGGGGCGCCGCGATAGGGTTCGATCATTGCGCCAAGGCTGTCGTTGCGCCAGGCGGCGATGATCAGGTCGGCGCAGGCGCTGATGACGCCGGTGACGCCCACCACTAGCGCCCAGGTCAGGGTCACGACGCCAATCAGGTTGTGCAGGTCGAGCCAACGCAAGCGGGTGGATTTGTTGTGGCGCACGGTGCCGAACTCCAGGCGGCGCATGAACGGCAGGTACAGCACGGTGCCAGAGACAATCGCCATCACGAACAGAATGCCCATGAACGCCAGCAGCAACTTGCCCGGCAGCCCGGCGAACATGTCCACATGCAGGCGCAGCATGACCATCATCAGCCCGCCGTTGGCCGACGGCATTTCCACGGCTTCGCCGGTGCGGGCGTCGAGCATGAAGGTGTGGGACGAATTGGGTTCAGTGCCAGCGGTCCTGGCCATGATGGCGACCACACCGTTGGGGTCTTCCTCATCCCAGCCAAAGTACTGCATGACCTCCCCGGGACGGTGGGCCTCGGCGGCACGTACCAGCTGCTGCAGGTCCAGGTGCGGGGTGTCGACCGGCATCTGCTTGAGTTCGGGGGCATCGCCCAGCAGGTGATCGATCTCGTGATGAAAGATCAGCGGCAGGCCGGTCAGGGCCAGCATCAGCAGGAATGCGGTACAGATCAGGCTGGTCCAGGTGTGGATAAAGGACCAGCGGCGGATGGTTTTGCTTTTCATCGGTCATCCAAATGCCAGAAGGGCCACCGGACGGGTGGCCCTTCAATCACGGTGTGCGGCTCAGAACTTGTAGTTGACGCTGGCCACGACGTTGCGTTCGTCGCCGTAGTAGCACCAGTAGCCATCACAGTTGGCCAGGTAGTCCTTGTCGAACAGGTTCTTGGCTTCGACGGCGACTGTGACCCCTTTCAGGGTGTTATCCAGGCGGCCGAGGTCGTAATGCACCGAGGCGTCATAGATGGTGTAGGAACTGACATGGGCCACATCGGTGTTGGTGGTGTTGCCATAGGTGTCGCCGACGTAGCGTACCCCGGCACCGACGCCGAAACCGTCGAGCGCACCGGCGTGCCAGGTGTAGTCGGCCCACAGCGTGGCCTGGTTTTCCGGGATCAGCGCCATCCGGTTGCCGACTTCGGCTTCCAGGCCCTTGCGGATTTCGGTGTCGGTGTAAGTGTAGGAGCCGATGACCTTGAGGTTGTCGGTGACTTCTGAAGTGGCTTCCAGCTCAAGGCCGCGAACCTGCAGTTCGCCGACCTGGCGGGTGATGCTGCCTTCGGTCACGCTCACGTTTTCCTGGCGCAGGTCGTAGACCGCGGCGGTCAGCAGGGTCTTGCTGCCCACCGGCTGGAACTTGACCCCGAGTTCGTACTGGCGGCCTTCGGTCGGCTCGAACGACTCGGTGGCGGAGACGGCGGCGCCGATGCTCGGCTGGAACGACTCGGTGTAGGAGACGTAAGGGGTCACGCCATTGTCGAACACATAGCTCAGGCCAATGTTGCTGGTGAAGGCCTTGTCGCGCTGGGTGTTGGTGACATTGTTGTTGTTATAGAAGGTGGTGCCGGTGTGGACCCAGTCTTCACGACCGCCGAGGGTCAGGCGCCAGTTATCCAGGGCCATCTGGTCCTGGATGTAGACGCCCGTCTGCTGGGTCTTCTGGTTGTAGTCTTGCATGGCGAAGTAGGTGACATTGGACATGTCGCCGCCGTAGATCGGGTTGTTGACGTTGATCGGCGGTACGCCCATGCCGTACAGCCACTGGTAGTTGGTGTTGGAGCGCTGGTGATCCAGGCCCAACAACAGGGTGTGGCCGATGGCACCGGTGCTGAAGTCGGCCTGGAAGTTGTTGTCGACCGCGAACTGGCTGATGTCCTCGTTGACGATGCCCGACTCGCGGTTGACGTTGCCTTCCTCGTCGACGGTGTTCATGGTGGCGACGTTCACTGCCTGGAATTCCAGGTCGCTCTTGGTGTAGCGCAGATTCTGACGGAATTGCCAGACGTCGTTCATGCGGTGTTCAAACGCATAACCCAGGGCGTAGTAGGTGCGGTCGTAGTAGTCCCAGTCTGGCTCGCCGAGGTTCTTGGAATGGGAAATATCCCCGGCCGGCGAGCCGAGCTTGGTGCCCTGCAGCGGCAGGAACTGGCCGGTGATGCCGGTATCGTCGCGGGTGTACTGGGAAATGAAGGTCAGGCTGGTGTCGTCATTGATGTTCCAGGTCAGGCTCGGCGCGATGTTGTAGCGCTTGTCCGGGATATGGTCGATCGGCGAGTTGCTGTCACGCACGACGCCGCTGACGCGGTAGAGAAACTGGCCTTCGTCATCGACCTTGCCGGTGCTGTCGAAGTTGATCTGTTTGTGTTCGTTACTGCCGGTCTGGGCTTCGATCTGGTGGGCGCTTTCGACCTGCGGACGACGGCTGACCATGTCGAGCATGCCGCCTGGCGGGGTTTGACCGTAGACCGAAGAGGCCGGGCCGCGCAGCACGGTGATGCGCTCCAGGTTCCAGGGTTCGATTTTCGGGTTGGCGAACGAGCCCTTGGGCAGCGGCAGGCCGTCGAGGAACTGGCTCGGGTCGAAGCCGCGCACGCGCAGCCAGTCGGCACGGGAGTCGGAGCCGTAGCCGCTGCTCTGTACGCCGGCGGTGTAACGCAGGGCGTCATTGAGGTTGAGCACCTGGCGGTCATCCAGTTGCTCGCGGGTGATCACGCTCATCGAGCGGGGGACTTCGACGATGGCGGTATCGGTCTTGGTCCCGGCTGCGGTGCGAGTGGCCACGAAACCGGCGGCCGGCCCCCAGGCGCTTTCGCTGTCTCCGACACCAATCACAGCGGTTTCCGGCAGGGCCAGCACGCCCTCGGGCACGGCCACCAGGCTGTAGGTGCCGGCGCTGCTTTGTTCCAGTTGCAGGCCGGTGCCACGCAGGGCCTGGTTCAGGGCGCCGGTGGCGTCGAACTGGCCGTTGACCGGCGACGAGGTTTTACCGGCGGCCAGCGACGGGTTCAGGCTCAGGGCCAGGCCGGCCTGGCTGGCGATCTGGTTCAGGGTGCTGGCCAATGGCGCGGCTGGCAGGTTGTAGGCGCGAACGCTGGACACCTGTTCGGCGGCGACCAGCACAGTGCTGGTCAACGGCACGCAGAAGGCAATCGCCATGGCCAACAGGCCGGGGCGCAACAAGGTGTCTAGCGAACGGGGCATACGGCGGCTCCTGAATGGAAATATTTCTCAATTGCCTATGAGCCGGATGAGATTGGAAAAGTGATAGGGCTGGATGAAAATAATTTCGATTCACGTAATGCCGAGCTACACATCAAGGGTGAAGGCTTGCACCCTGTGGCGAGGGAGCTTGCTCCCGCTGGGCCGCTCAGCGGCCCCTGTGCAGGTCACCCTGGCCCGCCAGATAAGCGCAGAGCCGGTTTACGGTCGCTTCGCAACCGAGCGGGAGCAAGCTCCCTCGCCACAAGGAGGAAATTGGCCACAGTGAATGGGGATTGGCTCAGGGTTTGGTATCGGCCTTTGCCACTACCGTCACCCACCACGCGGTGTGCTGCTCGATCTGTACCGGCAGGGTTGGCAGCAGGGCGGTCAATGCCAGGTCGGTGTTGTGCAGCGGGAAGCTGCCGGTGATGCGCAGGTCGGCGACCTCCGAGGCGACGCCGAGGTGGCCGGGACGGTAGCGGCCGAGTTCGCGGACCAGGTCTTCCAGGCGCGCGTTGTCGACCACCAGCATGCCCCGGGTCCAGGCGTCAGCCCCGGCGTTGAGTGCCGTTAGCGGGCCCAGGCCATCGCGGCGCATCAGCACTTGCTGGCCTTCCTGGAGGATTTTCTCCTCGGGGCTGGCGTCCACTCGTGCCGCCACGGCGGATTTCAGTACGCTCAAGCGCGTGCCTTCTTCCTCGTGCTTGACCAGGAACCGCGTGCCGAGCGCGCGCATTTGCCCATCCCGGGTTTCGACGATGAACGGACGTGCGTCGTTATGGCCGGTTTCGATGAGGATCTCGCCGTCCTGCAGGACGATTCGTCGCTGTTGCTCATCGAAGCGCACGTCCAGCGCACTGTGGGTGTTGAGGTTGATCACCGTGCCATCGGCCAGGCGCAGGGTGCGCTGCTCGCCCGTGGCGGTGCGCTGGTCGGCCAGCCAATAGCCGATGGGCAGGTACCGTTCGCCGGCAAACAGGCTCAGGCCAATCACCAGCATCACGCTGGCCACGCCGCTGCCCAGCTTGCGTACCCGACGTCGAATGCTGTCCCGCGACTGCATCAGGGCAGCGCGGGCCGGACCGCTGGCGACGCTGAAGCGTTGATCGAGCATGCCCAGTTGCTGCCAGGCGCGGGCGTGTTCTTCATCGGCCGCATGCCATCTGGCGAACGCTTCGCGCTCCACCGGACTGCCGCTACCGGCGTCGAGGGACAGTTGCCAGGCAATGGCAGCGTCGAGTACCCGCGCCGAGACCGGCCTTGAGTTGACCGGGTTCATACCGGTTCGCCGTACAGTGCCACATAGCACTGGCGAATGCCTTGGGCCAGGTATTGCCGGACCCGTGGAACGGACACCCCCAGGCGCTCGGCGATGTCGGCATGGCCAAGCCCGTCGAGGCGGTTATAGAGGAAGGCGGCGCGGGCTTTGCTCGAGAGCTTGCCGAGCAGGTGGTCGATGGCCTTGAGGTCGTCGAGGATCAGTTGCTGTTCTTCCACGGAGGGTTGTTCGGCTTCGGGAATCAGCATCAATTCGGTGAGGTAGGCCTGTTCCAGCGCGGCACGGCGGAAATGGTCGAACAACAGGCCTTTGGCGATGGCCACCAGAAACGCCCGGGGTTCACGGGGTTCCTTGAGCTCTTCACGACCGAGCAGGCGGACAAAGGTGTCCTGGCTCAGGTCTTCGGCCTTCGATGGACAGGCGACACTGCGCCGTAGCCAGGCCAATAGCCAGCCACGATGGTCGCGATACAACGCACCAACGAGCTCACTGTGAGGGCTTTGGACTGACGACAAGGGGCTTCACCGAATAAACGTTTAAACTAACGAGAATTATTCGCGATTGTGTCAGAGGCCAAGGCCCGGCGCAATTGGCGTTGGTCGGGTAACCTCGGTGAGTGTGCATGTTCCGTCGCGAGGGCGCTTGCTCCCGCTGGGGTGCAAAGCGCCCCTAATGTGCGATCGAGGTTCACCTAAAACGATTGGCGCTGCTGCCGGCGTTTCCACTGGCTCAAGCGCTGTTGCAGATTCAGCGGGCTGTGAATCTCCTGGGCCCGTGCCCGGCTGAACAGGATCAACGCCAGTTCGGCGGTGGCCATGGCATCGGCGCTGGCGTTGTGGCGCTCGAAGATTTGCAGCTTGAACCAGTCGATCCAGTCATCCAGCCCGGCTTCGCGGATGTGCGCTTGCGGGCAGAGCAAGGGGGCCATGTCGGCCACATCCAGGAACGGATGCTGCAAGCGGTAGCCCAGGCTGTCCTTCAGGGCGCGGCCGAGCATGTGCTGATCGAACGGTGCGTGGAACGCCAGCAGCGGGCTGTCGCCGACGAACGCCATGAAATCCAGCAAGGCCTCCCGCGGGTCGCAGCCCGCGGCAATCGCACTCGGCCCCAGGCCGTGCAGCAACACACTGGGCCCGAGCTTGTGGTCGTTGCGCTGCAAGGTGCGCTCGAACTGCTGGCTGAAATCGATCGCGCCGTCCTCGATGACCACGGCACCGATCGACAGCACCACATCTTTGTTCAGGTTCAACCCGGTGGTTTCCAGGTCCACCACTACCCAGCGTTGCTCACGCAGGCTGCAGTCGTGGAGTATCGGGGCGTCGGGCAACTGCTCCAGCTGTCGTTGCTGTTCGGTGGACAGCGTCGGGCCGGCAGGGCGCAGCCAGGAGAACAGGCTCATAGCTGGTACCTCAGGCTCAGGCTGGTTTGCAGGCGCTGGGCCTGGCGCAGGGATTCACGCAGGATGCGCCGGTCCAGGTGATTCAGGCTGTCCGGATCGACCCGGTTGGAATAGGGCAGGTTCTCGCGGGTCTGTCGTTGATGTTGCTGCATGCGGGTTTGCTGGATGAAGTGGTAGGCCTCCTCATAGGCGGCGCCGTCCAGCGGATCGATGACTTCCTTGGCCACCAGTTGGCGGAAGCGTTCCTGGGTATTGCTGGTTTCAATCCCGTTCGCCAGGGCCAGCAGGCGGGCGCCGTCGACAAAGGGGGTCAGGCCCTGAACCTTGAGGTCGAGGGTGGCCTTTTCGCCGTTCTTCTTCGCCAGCACGAACTCGCGCAAACGTCCCACCGGCGGACGCTGGCGCAAGGCGTTCTCGGCCATCATGCGCTGAAACAACCGGTTGTCGGCGACCTGGTCGAGAATCCCGCGGCGCAATTGCTCGCAGCTGTGTTCGTTGCCCCAGACCACGCGCAGGTCGAAGTAGATGCTCGAGCCCAGCAGGTTTTCCGGTGTCGCTTCGCGAATGAACGCCGCGAAACGTCGCGCCCATTCGGCACGGGACAAGCACAGCTCGGGGTTGCCGGCCATGATGTTGCCCTTGCACAGGGTAAAGCCGCACAGCGCCAGGCTCTGGTTGACCTGATGGGCGATGGGCAGCAGCTTGCCGCGGATCTCGGCGGCATGGGCCGCGTCGCGGGCTTCGAACAGCAGGCCGTTGTCCTGATCGGTGTGCAGGGTCTGCTCGCGACGGCCTTCGCTGCCGAAACACAGCCAGCTGAACGGGATGCCGGGGTCGCCCTTGTCGGCCAGCGTCAGTTCGATGACCCGGCACACGGTGTGATCGTTGAGCAGGGTGATGATGTGGGTGATCTGGCTCGAGGACGCACCGTGGGCAAGCATGCGCTCGACCAGTTGGCCAATTTCACCGCGCATGGCCACCAGGTGCTCCACCCGTGGCGCATTGCGGATGGTGCGCGCCAGATGCACCAGGTCCACGCGTTGCAGGGAAAACAGGTCACGCTCGGACACCACGCCACACAGCCGTTGATCCTTGACCAGGCAAACGTGGGCGATATGCCGCTCGGTCATGGCGATGGCGGCGTCAAAGGCGCTGTGGTCCGGTGTCAGGTAGAACGGCGCGTGGGTCATGTGCTGTTCAATGGGGTGGTCAAAGTCACGGATACCGTCGGCCACCACATGACGTAAATCGCGCAAGGTGAAGATTCCCAGCGGGACTTTGTGCTCATCGACCACCACGATGCTGCCGACCTGTTGCTCGTGCATGAGTGTCACGGCGACCCGCAGCGGGGTGGTCGGGCCGCAAGTCACCGGGTGACGCATGGCCAGCTCGCCGAGGCGAGTGTTGAGCGAGTACTGGGTGCCGAGGGTTTCCACGGCTTTTTGCTGGACTTGCTGGTTGACCTGGTCCAGCAGGCTGCTGACCCCGCGCAGGGCGAAGTCACGGAAGGTGCCGGACAGGGCGAACAGTTTGATGAAGGCCGGTTTGTTCAGTTGCAGGCAGAAAGTGTCTTCGGCGGCCAGGTGTTCGGTACGGGTTGCGCGCTCACCGAGCAGTGCGGCAAGGGGGAAACATTCGCCGGTGGTGATCTCGAAGGTGGTTTCAGTACCCCCCTTGGCCGTGTGCGGGCGTTCGCCCACCACGCGGCCCTGTTTGACGATGTAAAAATGCTCGATCGGGCCATCGGCGGGCTTGATAATGCTGTCACCCGGGCCGTAGAAGCGCAGTTGGCACTGCTCCACCAGGTAGGCCAAGTGTGCGTATTCCATTTGATTGAACGGCGGGAACCGCTGCAGGAACTGCAAGGTGCCCTGGATGTTCTGCAACACTGCCGTCTTCCCGGCTTCAGTGAAGGCGTCCGTTTTATTCATAACCATGACCGCAGACTTTTTCGATTTGTTGTTGTCGGAGTGTCAGCCATGGTCGGCCCCCGCGCGCCGAGTGCCCATTGGACGTAAGTCTAGGGGGCAACGCACGAGGCGTTGTTGTGTAAATACCCTAAGCTATAAGTGCGTAAACCGTGTGCTAGTGGCGTGGGAAGTTACCCGACGAAGCGCACATTCGAGCTCTGCTTAGCGATGTCCGACCATGGTGCTAGGGGAATGATCTGATTATGTAGAGAGACCTATGTCCGACCACGATATTTTGAGCGATGCCGAGCGTGAAGCGCTGAGTGCCATCATGCTTGAGCCGAATTTGCCCTCAGCGCCGGTACTCATTGTCGATGACGACAAGGATGCGCGAGAGCTGCTTGCGGAAATTTTTACCCAGGGCGGCATTCGGTGCATGACCGCGGGCAGTGGTGAAGCGGCGCTTGAACTGTTGCAGGCGACCCCTTCGATCGGACTGATGATTACCGACCTGCGAATGGGGAAAATCGACGGTCTGGAGCTGATTCGACGGGTTCGCGGGTCAGTGGGGGTGGCATTGCCGGTCATCATCGTCTCCGGTGACGCGGATGTGAAGGACGCGATTGCTGCCATGCATTTGAGTGTGGTGGACTTTCTGCTCAAGCCGATCGATGCCAAACAGTTGTTGGCGGTTGTCCGGCGTGAGTTGGGAGTGGAGTCTTAGTGCGGGCCTTGTGGCCAATGATTACGTAGCCGGCCTGCAAACGAAAAAGCCCTGATCGGTCGATCAGGGCTTTTTCATGTTCGACGCGGGTGCTTACTCAAAGGCCATTGGCGGCCTTGAACTCGCGGCGGCGACGGTGCAGGACCGGCTCGGTGTAGCCGTTTGGCTGTTTAGTCCCTTCGATTACCAGTTCGACGGCCGCTTGGAAGGCAATATTGCTGTCGAAGTCCGGTGCCAGCGGGCGATACAGCGGGTCGCTGGCGTTCTGGCGGTCAACCACTGGCGCCATGCGCTTGAGGCTTTCCATGACCTGATCCTGGGTCACGATGCCATGGCGCAGCCAGTTGGCGATGTGCTGGCTGGAGATACGCAGTGTCGCACGGTCTTCCATCAGGCCGACGTCATTGATGTCCGGCACTTTCGAGCAACCTACGCCCTGGTCGATCCAGCGCACCACGTAACCGAGAATGCCCTGGGCATTGTTGTCCAGTTCGTTCTTGGTCTGTTCGGCGGTCCACTGCGGGTTCACCGCCAGCGGGATGGTCAGGATGTCGTCCACCGAGGCGCGAGCGCGCTTGGCCAGTTCGGCCTGGCGGGCGAACACGTCAACCTTGTGGTAATGCAGCGCGTGCAGCGCGGCCGCGGTCGGCGATGGCACCCAGGCGGTGTTGGCGCCGGCCAGAGGGTGAGCGACTTTCTGCTCGAGCATGGCGGCCATCAGGTCAGGCATGGCCCACATGCCTTTACCGATTTGCGCGCGACCTTGCAGGCCGGTGCTCAGACCGATATCGACGTTCCAGTTCTCATAGGCACCGATCCATTTCTCAGCCTTCATGTCGGCCTTGCGCACCATCGGGCCGGCTTCCATGGAGGTGTGGATTTCATCGCCCGTGCGGTCGAGGAAGCCGGTGTTGATGAACACGACACGCTCGCTCGCCGCCTTGATGCAGGCCTTGAGGTTGATCGTGGTGCGCCGCTCTTCGTCCATGATGCCGACTTTGAGAGTGTTGCGCGGCAGGCCCAACACGTCTTCGATGCGACCGAACAGCTCGTTGGTGAACGCCGCTTCTTCCGGGCCATGCATCTTCGGCTTCACGATATAGATGGAGCCGGTGCGGGTGTTTTTGCGCGTGGTATTGCCGTTCAGGTTGTGCATCGCTGCCAGGCAAGTGACCAGGCCATCGAGGATGCCTTCCGGCACTTCGTTGCCGTCTTTGTCGAGGATCGCGTCGATGGTCATCAGGTGACCGACGTTGCGCACGAACAACAACGAGCGACCGTGCAGGGTCACTTCATCGCCGTTGACGGTGGTGTAGCTGCGGTCAGGGTTCATGGTGCGGGTAAAGGTCTGGCCACCCTTGGCGACTTCTTCCGACAGGTCGCCCTTCATCAGGCCCAACCAGTTGCGGTAGATCACGACCTTGTCATCGGCATCGACGGCGGCGACGGAGTCTTCGCAGTCCATGATGGTGGTTAGCGCTGCTTCCATCAGGATGTCTTTGACGCTGGCGGCATCGGTCTGGCCGACCGGGGTGTTGGCGTCAATCTGGATTTCGAAATGCAGGCCGTTGTGTTTCAACAGGATCGCGATCGGAGCTGCCGCATCACCCTGGAAGCCGATCAGTTGCGCGTCATTGCGCAGGCCGCTGTTGCTGCCGCCCTTAAGGGAGACCACCAGCTTGCCGTCAACAATCTTGTAGCCGGTGGAATCGACGTGGGAGCCGGCCGCCAATGGCGCCGCTTCGTCGAGGAAGGCACGGGCGAACGCGATGACCTTGTCGCCGCGAACCTTGTTGTAGCCTTTGCCTTTTTGCGCGCCATCTGCTTCGCTGATGGCATCGGTGCCGTAGAGCGCGTCGTACAGCGAACCCCAGCGGGCGTTCGAAGCGTTGAGGGCGAAGCGGGCGTTCATCACCGGCACCACCAGTTGCGGGCCGGCCATGCGGGCGATTTCGTCATCGACGTTTTGCGTCGTGGCCTGGAAATCGGCCGCTTCTGGCAGCAGATAACCGATGTCTTGCAGGAAGGCTTTGTAGGCTTGCGCGTCATGCGCAACACCCGCACGAGACTGGTGCCAGGCATCGATACGCGCCTGGAAGTCGTCGCGTTTGGCGAGTAGGGCTTTGTTCTTCGGAGCCAGGTCGTGAATGACCTTGTCGGCACCGGCCCAGAACTTATCGGCGGTGAGGCCGGTACCGGGAATGGCTTCGTTGTTCACGAAGTCGAACAGGACTTTGGCGACCTGCAGGCCACCGACTTGAACGTGTTCAGTCATTGCTTGCCTCACTCTGCTCAGCTATTTCGCTTTTCAGCTCTTCAATTTGACAATGAAGCCTCTGGCCATTTAAACCACAAACCCCTCCACCAGTACATGCCATCGCTGGCGGCTGGGTGGGACCAATCAACGGCTTGGGGCCTTGCTGACGGGGCTTTCAGGGTTGCGAGCTTGCCTGCGGCGGACATCGATCCAACGTTATGTAGTGCGCGCTGCGGCATACTACATGATGAATTGCGGTTGTGAAAATCAGACTAATTACGTCGTTCTGCGACCCCGTGACGCATTGCAGTCACGTCGGGGAACTGGATGTTCTCAAAAAACCATTAGGTTGTTCCAGATAAATCTAAAAACTTGTACACAATTGGTTGTTTTCAGGCTCGTCAATGATGGCCTGTTTGCCAATGGAGCCAGTGGCAGATGCGCTGATTTCGCATCTGCCCAAGGTACTGATTAACCCTTGCCTATACTTGCTCTTCCAGAACAAAAGTCATGACAAGAGGGCTGCGCCATGGACCACCTCGTACTTACCGTTTTCGCTCCAGACAAGCCCGGCCAGGTCGAGCGTATCGCCCAGTGCATCGCCGAGCATGGCGGCAACTGGCTGGAGAGTCGCATGTCGCGCATGGCCGGGCAGTTTGCCGGGATCCTGCGGGTGGGCGTGCCAGCCGAGGCCTACGACGAGCTGGTGGACGCCCTGCAAGGGTTGTCGGCACAAGGGATCCGGGTGTTGATTGCCGAGAGCAGTATCGAACAGTCCTGCACCTGGAAGCCGATCGCCATGGAGCTGGTGGGCAATGACCGGCCGGGGATCGTGCGTGATATCACCCGCTTGCTCAGTGAACAGGGGGTCAGTCTGGAGCGCCTGGTCACCGAAGTGCGGCCGGCGCCGATGAGCAGCGAACCGTTGTTTCACGCTGAAGCGATCCTTGCGGTGCCGTTGACCCTGTCGCTGGACGTGCTGCAGTCGCGGCTGGAAACCCTCGCCGATGACCTGATGGTGGAGTTGGTATTGCGCAGCGAAACGTAACGCGTCGAAGTTATTCAGGTAAAACCTGCACCCGCCTGTGGATAACCTGTAGAGATCGCCCGCTGGCCCAGGCGGGCCGCGGCTCTTCGGTAATTGATCAAAAAATCAGCAGTTTCAAGGGCTTGTGCACAAACGGCGGGGATCACGTTGTGGATAACCTTGGGAAGGATGCTTGCAGGCCACGTCGGCTGTGGCCTGCAAGGATTTGTGCGTTTTTTGATCAGCTGCGGCGGCGCAAACTCAACCAGGCGTCGACGCTGTACACCGCCAGGCCGGCCCAGATGAACATGAAAGCCACCAGGGTGCTGGACGACAGGTGTTCACCGAACAGCAACACGGCTTGCAGCAGCACCAGGGTCGGTGCCAGGTACTGCAGGAAGCCCAGGGTGGTGTAGGGCAGGTGCCGTGCGGCGGCGTTGAAGCAGACCAGCGGCACCAGCGTGACCGGACCTGCGGCCACCAGCCACCAGGCTTCGGAGGTGGTCCAGAACTCGGCCTGGGCGCTGCTGGCGGTCGGGTTGAAGAGCAGCCAGGCCAGCGCAATCGGTACCAGCATCCAGGTTTCCACCACCAGGCCGGGCAAGGCCTTGACTGGCGCCTGTTTGCGGATCAGCCCGTAAAAGCCGAAGGTCAGTGCCAGCGCCAGCGATACCCACGGCAGGCTACCGACTTGCCAGACTTGCTGCGCGACCCCGGCCGCTGCGAGCCCGACGGCAATCCACTGCATGCGTCGCAGGCGTTCGCCCAGGATCAACATGCCCAGCAGCACGTTGACCAGCGGGTTGATGTAGTAACCGAGACTGGCTTCGAGCATGCGCCCGTTGTTCACCGACCAGACGTAGGTCAGCCAGTTGGCCGCGATAAGTGTGCCGCTCAGGGCCAGGACCGCCAGGCGGCGCGGGTTTTCCCGCAGTTCACGCCACCAGCCGGGGTGTTTCCAGACCATCAACAGCAAAGCGCCGAACAGTGCCGACCAGAGCACGCGATGGATAATGATCTCCACGGCGGGCACGGCGGCGATGGCTTTGAAGTAGAGCGGGAACAATCCCCAGATGATGTAGGCGCTCAGGCCCAAGATGTACCCGCGACGCGGGTTGGCGGCTTGCATGCAAAGTCCTTGCTTAGGCAGCTAACAAAGTGGTGATTGTAAGGAGATTTGTCAGGCTGTGTCCTGCCCAAATGGGTTGGGCAATTGTGAACGCCAGTGGGAGCGAGCCGGGCGGCGCTCCCACAGGCGTTCAGGGTGAATCAGAACAATTTCAACGGCTCTTCATTCAGCGCCGCCAGCTGTTCACGCAACGCCAGCACCTGGTCGCCCCAGTAACGCTCCGTACCGAACCACGGGAAGCTGCGGGGGAACGCCGGGTCATCCCAACGCCGGGCCAGCCAGGCGCTGTAGTGCATCAGGCGCAGGGCGCGCAGGGGTTCGATCAGCGCCAGTTCGCGCGGGTCGAAGTCGTGGAATTCACTGTAGCCGTCCATCAGCTCCGACAGTTGGCCGAGGCACTCCTGGCGATCACCGGCGAGCATCATCCACAGGTCCTGGACGGCAGGGCCCATGCGGCAGTCGTCGAGGTCGACGATGTGGAACATCTCATCGCGGCACATCATGTTGCCGGGATGGCAGTCGCCGTGCATGCGGATAATTTGATGCGGGGTGTCCTGGTAGACCTCTTCCACACGCTTGAGCAGGTCGCGAGCCACTGATTCGTAGGCCGGCAGCAAACTGCGTGGTACGAAATTGCCCTCGAGCAGGGTGGTCAGCGAATCATGCCCAAAGTTCTTCACTCCCAGTGCTTCGCGGTGCTCGAAGGGGCGGGTAGCGCCCACGGCATGCAGGCGGCCGAGCAATTGGCCAAGGCGATAGAGCTGATCGAGATTGCCCGGCTCCGGCGCACGGCCGCCGCGACGGGGGAACAGGGTGAAGCGGAAGCCCGCGTGTTCGAACAGGCTTTCGCCGTTGTGGATCAGCGGTGCGACCACCGGGACTTCGCATTCGGCCAGCTCAAAGGTGAAGCGGTGTTCTTCGAGGATGGCGTCGTTGGTCCAGCGCTGCGGGCGGTAGAACTTGGCGATCAGTGGCTCGCCATCTTCGATGCCGACCTGATACACGCGGTTTTCGTAGCTGTTGAGTGCCAGGACGCGGGCGTCGCTGAGAAAGCCGATGCTTTCAACGGCATCGAGCACCAGATCGGGGGTGAGTGTTTCAAACGGGTGAGACATGCTGACTCCTGCGCGCAGCAGGCTGCCGCGTCCGGCCAAGCATGGTAGCGCAGACGGAGAGGCTTTAGTGGGATCGTTCCTCACGCGTGGCAAAGGCATGCAGCCAGGGAAGCTGCGCGTCGCAAAAGCAGATGCAGAGCGTCCGGTGAGTCATTCCCACGCAGAGCGTGGGAACAATCCAATGCACAGGCTTCGCAGGAACGAGGCTACCCGCGACGAGGCCCTGTCAGGCGCCGACGATCCCGCCGTCTTCACGGCGGATGGCCATCACCGACGAACGCGGCTTGCCGTTGGGCAGGTGCTCGGGGAAGGTCGAGCCGCCGTTTTCACCGGGGTGCTGGATACCGACAAACAAGGTTTTCTGATCCGGCGAGAAGGTGATGCCCGTCACTTCGCAACCGACCGGGCCGACCATGAAGCGGCGGATTTCGCCAGTCGCAGGGTCCGCGCACAGCATCTGGTTGTTGCCCATGCCCGCGAAGTCCCCGGCGTTGCTGGAGTCACCGTCGGTGAGGATCCACAAGCGACCAGCCTTGTCGAAGCCCAGGCCGTCCGGGCTGTTGAACATGTTTTGCGGGGTGATGTTCGACGAACCGGCCTTCGGCGTACCGGCGTGGACGCCGGGGTTGCCGGCCACGACGAACAGGTCCCAGGCAAAGGTCAGCGAGGCGTGGTCGTCGCGATCGGTGCGCCAGCGCAGAATCTGCCCGTAGAGGTTTTTCTCCCGCGGGTTCGGCCCGCCCACCGGCTGGCCTTCTTCACCGCGCTTGGCGTTGTTGGTCAGGGTGCAATAGACCTGGCCGTCGGCGGGGCTGACGACGATCCACTCGGGGCGGTCCATGCGCGTGGCGCCGACCACACTGGCCGCCAGCCGCGCATGAATCAACACCTGGGCCTGGTCGGCGAAGCCGCTGCTGGCGTCGATGCCATTCTTGCCATGAGTCAGTTCGACCCACTGACCCTGGCCCTTGGGGTGATCAGGGTTGCTGTCGCCGGCATCAAAACGGGCGACGTACAGCGTGCCGTGGTCCAGCAGGTCGTGGTTGGCCTTGGGGTTTTTGTGATCGATCCTGTCGCGGCTGATGAATTTGTAGATGAACTCGCCGCGCTCGTCATCGCCCATGTACACCACGGCACGACCGTCATGGGTTTCGGCCAGGGCCGCGTTTTCGTGTTTGAAGCGGCCCAGGGCGGTGCGCTTGACCGGGGTCGACTGCGGATCGAACGGGTCGATTTCCACCACCCAGCCGTGACGGTTGAGTTCGTTGGGGTTTTTCGCCAGGTCGAAGCGCGGGTCGTGCTGATGCCAGTTAATCTCTTTGCTGGTCGCCACGACGCCATAGCGCTTTTGCGCGGCATCGAATGCCTGTTGCGGGTTGCTGCTGCCAAAGCAGTCGGTGAAGTTCTCTTCACAGGTCAGGTAAGTGCCCCATGGCGTCTTGCCATTGGCGCAGTTCTGGAACGTCCCCAGGACCTTCTCACCCTTGGGGTCGGCGCTGGTCTTGAGCAGCTCATGACCGGCTGCCGGGCCGCCGACACGAATCGGTGCGTTGCCGTGAATCCGGCGGTTGTAGCGCGAGCCTTGGACAAAGTGCCATTGACCGTCCTTGCGCTGCACCTCGATCACCGACACGCCTTCGCAGGCCAGGGCCTTGCGCACTTCTTCAGCCGACTGCGGCATGCCGCCGTGGGGGTAGAGGTAGCGATAGTTGGTGTATTCGTTGTTGATGGCCATCAGTGCGCGGTTGTCGTCGTCCGGGAAGGCGAACAGGCTCATGCCGTCGTTGTTATCGCCAAACTGGACTTCCTGCGCTTCGGCGCTGCCTTGGCCGCTGGGGTCGAAGGCCGGGCCGTTTTTCTGTAGTGGCTGGCCCCAACTGATCAATACCGATGAGGTGTAGCCGGATGGCAGCGTGATGGTGTCGCTGGTGGCGGCGGCAATGCTGTCAAAGCCCAGCAGTTTGCTCGACGCGGCGCTGACACTGGCCGCCAGTACGCTACGGCTCAGCAGGTTGCCGCCCAGAAACATCGCAGCGCCGCACAGCGCACCGGCACTGATGAAACCACGGCGGCTGAGGCCGACTATTTTTTCGAGGTCGGTGGCTTGGTTTTCTTCTAATAGGTTCACGTCAGGCTCCCTGCTGGTTTTGGCAGACACCTTAAGGGGCGTTGATGACACAAATGTTGCAGTGTGCGATCAGCGTTTAGCCGCGCTCACGAAAAGCCTGGCCGTGCCGGTTACAGCGGTGTGCCGAGCAAGACATTGGAGGGAGAGAACTGTACCTGAACGGCTTTGTCGACCTTCAGCCCCAGGGTTGCGAGGTGCAGCGGCTCGGCGAGTGCACAGAGTGTCTGGCCGTTGGGCAGAGTGATTCGCACCTCACTGGGGCCGTCTTCGGCATCGAGAATCTGCTTGATGATTCCGCTCAGGCAATTGTGTCCGGGGATAGAAGGTTGTTCGATGGCGAGCAACTGCAGCCAGCCCGCCTTGATCAAGGCCACCACTTCGGTGCCGGTTTGCAGGTCCAGCCGCTGGGTGCTGTCGTGGGTGATCTGTGCATGCAAGGTCAACCCTTGCGCCAGCGTCAGCGTGATCAGATCGTTGCGCCCTTGAGCGTCGATGCCGGCGACTTTGCCGTGGAGTTGGTTGCGCGCACTGGTACGCAGCATCAGCCGCCCCAGCAGATCGAGGTCGCTGGCCTCTTCCGCAGCCTCCAGCACCTGGGCCTGCAAGGCTTGCAGGCGCTGGTACAGGCGCAACACCCGCTCGCCTTCACTCGTCAGCCGGGCACCACCACCGCCCTTGCCGCCGACGCTACGTTCCACTAGTGGCTTTTGCGCCAGGTTGTTCAACTCGTCGATCGCATCCCAAGCGGCTTTGTAGCTCAGCCCGGCGCTTTTTGCGGCACGGGTGATCGAGCCTTGTTCGGCGATGTGTTGCAGCAAGGCAATGCGTTGCGGACGGCGGACAATGTGCTGGGACAACAAGGTGGGCAAGGACATGATGTGCGCTGCGAACGGTAATGATGGTGTCGACGTTGGCGGCTTGGCGCATGGGAGTCAAGCCAGCTCTCCGGGTTTTGCCGTGCGTGCCAGGCAATAGACGTCAACCCGCGCTGCACCCGCCTTGCGCAGCAGTTGCGCAAGGCTGTGTGCAGTGGCGCCGGTGGTCAGTACGTCATCGACCAGCGCCAGATGGCGACCGTTGACCGCGGCGCCGGCCATCAGCGCGAAGGCGTTGCGCAAGTTCTGTTTGCGGGCCCTGGCGTCCAGGTCCTGCTGCGCGGTGGTGTTCTGGGGGCGTATCAACAGTGTTTCATCCATTGGGATGTGCAGGTAGTCGCTGAGCCAGCGGGCGAGCATCGCCGCTTGATTGAATCCGCGTTCGCGCAGGCGTTTACGGGCCAGGGGCACGGGCACCAGCGCATCAGGGAGTTTGAGGCCTTCATTGAAACGATGTTGCAGGGATTGAGCGAGAATTTCGCCCAGCAAGCGGCCAAATGGCCATTTTTCGCTGTGTTTGAAGCGGGTGATCAAGGTGTCCACCGGGAAGCCGTAGACCCAGGGTGCGATGACCTGCTCGAAGGCTGGCGGAGCCCGCAAACACTGGCCGCAGGTGAGGTCGGCCATGGGCAGCGGCAGGGCGCAGACCTGGCAATGATCGCCCAGCCAGGGCAGTTCGGTTTCGCAGGGTATGCAGAGGGGGTGGCAGGCGTCGGTAGGCTCGTCGCAGAGCAAGCAGGCCTGTTTGTTTTTTAACCAGATGTAAACCGGCTTTCCGTGGCGTGGTTGACAGTGCATGCGTCTTCCTTAAATATGCTGAAACGTCCGTGTCACGTCTGTGAGATCTCCGTTGTTCCAGACGTGTATCAAGCATAAGAAAGGAAATGAGCCGATGAGCGCCAGCATCACCGCCAAATTGCGTCACGATTGGTCTTTGGCCGAAGTTAAAGCGCTGTTCGTTCAGCCTTTCAATGACCTGTTGTTCCAGGCGCAGACGGTGCACCGTGCGCATTTCGATGCCAACCGGGTCCAGGTATCGACCTTGCTGTCGATCAAGACCGGTGCTTGCCCGGAAGATTGCAAATATTGTCCGCAGTCCGGTCACTACAACACCGGTCTGGAAAAAGAAAAGCTGATGGAAGTGCAGAAGGTCCTCGAAGAGGCCGCTCGCGCCAAGGCCATCGGTTCGACCCGCTTCTGCATGGGCGCGGCCTGGAAGCACCCGTCGGCCAAAGACATGCCCTACGTGCTGAAGATGGTTGAAGGCGTGAAGGCCATGGGCCTGGAAACCTGCATGACCCTCGGTCGCCTGGATCAGGACCAGACCGAAGCCCTGGCCAAGGCCGGCCTGGACTACTACAACCACAACCTCGACACCTCCCCTGAGTTCTACGGCAGCATCATCACTACCCGGACCTACAGCGAGCGCCTGCAAACCCTGGCTTACGTTCGTGAGTCGGGGATGAAGATCTGCTCCGGCGGTATCCTGGGCATGGGCGAGTCATTGGACGACCGAGCGAACCTGCTGATCCAGTTGGCCAACCTGCCGGAGCATCCGGAGTCGGTGCCGATCAACATGCTGGTGAAAGTCGCCGGTACTCCCCTGGAAAATGCCGACGACGTCGACCCGTTCGACTTCATCCGCATGCTCGCGGTGGCCCGTATCCTGATGCCGCAATCCCACGTGCGCCTCTCGGCTGGCCGTGAAGCCATGAACGAGCAGATGCAGGCCCTGGCGTTCTTCGCCGGCGCCAACTCGATTTTCTACGGCGAAAAACTGCTGACCACCGCCAACCCGCAAGCGGACAAGGACATGCAGCTGTTCTCACGCCTGGGGATCCTGCCTGAAGCCCGCGAAGAACACGCCGATGAAGTGCATCAGGCGGCGATCGAGCAAGCGCTGGTCGAACAGAAAAGCAGCGAGCAGTTCTACAACGCCGCTGTTTGATCGTCTGGAATGCACAACCTTTGTAGGAGCGAGCTGGCTCGCGATGAACGTTAACGATAACGCGTGTTTTCTGGGTAAGCGCGTTGCTCTTGAGTTCATCGCGAGCGCGCTCGCTCCTACAGGGATCGCGTTCATTTGATTTATGTGATCTGACACTCGAGGCCTGCATGTCTTTCGATCTCGCTGCGCGCCTTGCTGCCCGTCGTGCCGAAAACCTCTATCGCCATCGCCCGCTGCTCGAAAGCCCCCAGGGCCCGGAAGTGGTGGTTGACGGCCAGCCGTTGCTGGCGTTCTGTAACAACGATTACCTGGGCCTGGCCAATCACCCGCAAGTGATCGAAGCCTGGCGCGCCGGCGCGGCCCGTTGGGGTGTCGGCGGTGGTGCATCGCACCTGGTGATCGGTCACAGCAGCCCACACCACGCCCTTGAAGAAGCCTTGGCGGACTTGACCGGTCGCCCGCGGGCGTTGCTGTTCACCACCGGCTACATGGCCAACCTCGGTGCGGTCACCGCGCTGGTCGGGCAGGGCGATACCGTGCTTGAGGACCGGCTCAATCACGCCTCGTTGCTCGATGCCGGGTTGTTGTCGGGTGCGCGTTTCAATCGCTACCTGCATAACGACGCCGAGAGCCTGGCCAAGCGTCTGGAAAAGGCCACCGGCAATACGCTGGTGGTGACAGACGGGGTGTTCAGCATGGACGGGGATATCGCCAATCTGCCAGCGCTGGCCCGGGAGGCCAAGGCCAAGGGCGCATGGCTGATGGTCGATGATGCTCATGGCTTCGGCCCATTGGGTGCCCATGGCGCTGGCATCGTCGAGCATTTCGGCTTGAGCCTGGAGGACGTGCCGGTGCTGGTCGGCACCCTGGGCAAGGCATTCGGCACGGCGGGGGCGTTTGTCGCCGGCAGTGATGATCTGATCGAGAGCCTGATCCAGTTCGCCCGGCCGTACATCTACACCACCAGTCAGCCACCGGCGCTGGCCTGTGCGACGCTGAAAAGCCTGGAGCTGCTGCGCAGCGAGCATTGGCGGCGCGAGCATTTGAAGGTGCTGATTGCCCAGTTCCGCAAAGGCGCCGAGCAGATCGGCCTTGAGTTGATGGACAGCGCCACGCCGATCCAGCCGATCATGATCGGCGACGCCGGTCGGGCCGTGCGCTTTTCTCAGATGCTGCGCGAGCGTGGCCTGATGGTGACGGCGATTCGTCCACCGACCGTGCCCGCCGGCAGTGCCCGTTTGCGCGTGACCCTCACGGCGGCCCACAGCGAGGCGCAGGTCCAGCTATTGTTAGAGGGACTGGCCGATTGTGTTCAGCAACTGGGAGCGGTGTCGAACCATGCGTGATCGACTGATTCTGTTGCCCGGTTGGGGGCTCGGTGTTTCGCCACTGGAACCACTGGCGGCTGCGTTGCAGGGGCTGGACGAACATCTGCGGGTCGAGATCGAGCCGCTGCCGGAGCTTGAATCGAGCGACCTTGAAGAATGGCTGGATGAGCTCGATTCCAGCGTGCCGCAAGATGCCTGGCTCGGTGGCTGGTCGCTGGGCGGGATGCTGGCTGCCGAGCTGGCGGCGCGACGCGGCGAACGTTGTTGCGGTTTGCTGACGCTGGCGAGCAATCCTTCATTCGTGGCCCACCCCCAATGGGCGAGCGCGATGCCGGGAGAAACCTTCGACGGGTTTCTGGCCGGATGCCGTGCCGATCCACGCACCACCCTCAAGCGCTTCAGTCTGCTCTGCGCCCAAGGCGCTGAAGACCCACGCGGGCTGTCACGGTTATTACTGGGCGGTGCGCCGAACACCTCGCCACAGGTGCTGATGAGCGGGCTGGAACTGCTCGCACAGCTGGACACCCGGCAAGCCTTGCAAGCCTTTCGCGGGCCACAGTTGCATCTGTTCGCCGGCCTCGATGGGCTGGTGCCGGCCGAAGCTGCCGGTGAACTGCTGGCGCTGCTTCCCGATGTCGAAATTGGTCTGATTGAACAGGCCAGTCACGCGTTTCTTCTGGAGGACCCCCACGGTGTGGCGGGGGCCATCCAGGCTTTTTTGCATGAGTGCGGTGATGACTGATTTGTCTATTCCCAACTTGCCCGGCGGTTTGCCGGACAAGCGCCAGGTCGCGGCGTCCTTTTCCCGGGCTGCGGCCAGTTACGACAGCGTTGCCGAGTTGCAGCGCACGGTGGGCAGTCAGCTGCTGGCACGCTTGCCCGCGGATTGCTCGCCAGCGCGCTGGCTGGATCTGGGCTGCGGCACCGGGTATTTCAGTCGCGCGCTGGGGCAACGCTTCACCACAGCCGAAGGGCTGGCACTGGACATTGCCGAAGGCATGCTCAATCACGCCCGGCCCTTGGGCGGTGCGAGCCATTTCATCGCTGGCGATGCCGAGCGTTTGCCGCTGCAGGACGCCAGCTGTGACCTGTTGTTTTCCAGCCTGGCGGTGCAGTGGTGCGCCGATTTCAGGTCGGTGCTGAGCGAGGCCAATCGTGTACTCAGGCCCGGCGGTGTACTGGCGTTCGCCAGCTTGTGCGTGGGAACCCTGTATGAGCTGCGTGACAGTTGGCGTCAGGTGGATGGCCTGGTGCACGTCAACCGTTTCCGGGAGTTCAGTACCTATCAACAGTTGTGCGCGGACAGCGGCCTCAAGGTCTTGAGCCTGCAAAGCCGTCCCCATGTGCTGCACTATCCTGATGTGCGCAGCCTGACCCATGAACTGAAAGCCTTGGGCGCGCACAATCTTAATCCGGGTCGGCCCGGCGGGCTGACAGGCCGGGCGCGGATCAAGGGATTGATCGATGCCTATGAGCAGTTTCGTCAGGCGCAAGGACTCCCCGCGACTTACCAGGTGGTCTACGCCGTGTTGGAGAAACCTTGATGAGCGCAGCCTATTTCATTACCGGCACCGATACCGATGTCGGCAAGACCACCATTGCCGCCGGCCTGTTGCAGGCAGCGCGGTCGGCCGGATTGAGTACGGCGGCTGGAAAACCCGTGGCGTCGGGCTGCGATGTGACGCCAAAAGGGCTGCGCAACGCCGACGCTCTGGCACTACTGGACCAATGCTCGGTGCCGCTGACCTATGCCGAAGTCAACCCGATGGCCTTTGAACCGGCCATCGCCCCCCATCTGGCGGCGCGGGAATCGGGGGTTGCGCTGACGGTTCAGTCGTTGCTGGTGCCTATGCGCCACATCCTGGGCAAGCAGGCCGACTTCACCTTGATTGAAGGCGCAGGTGGCTGGCGGGTGCCATTGGCGGACCAGGACAACCTGTCGGACCTGGCGATGGCGCTCGGTCTGCCGGTGATCCTGGTGGTCGGCGTGCGGCTGGGCTGCATCAACCACGCGTTGTTGACCGCCGAGGCGATTGCCCGGGACGGTTTGCAACTGGCCGGCTGGGTGGCCAACATCATTGAGCCCAGGACATCCCGGCTGGAAGAAAACCTGGCGACCCTGGCCGAGCGGCTGCCCGCGCCGTGCCTGGGCAAAGTACCGAAACTCAAGGTGGTCACCGCGCAAGCCGTGGCCGAGTACCTTGAACTGGATTTGCTGGACTAGGCTTTGCCTATGACAAGGCATTGTGCCATTAGTGTTTTTGTCGGGTGTTTTGCCGGTGGCTCTGCTTCAATGAGGACCGATCACTTTTGCAGGATGGAGTCGTCCCTTGGACATTTCGGGCAACAGCGCGTTTTATCCCGGGCTGAGCACGATCAATGCCGGGTTGAACCGCATCGATCAGACTGCCGGTCAGATCGCCAATACCACGGTCGAGCGCGCGGTGAGCAGCCAGTCCTCCGATGCTCAAGTCGACCGACTGCGCTCGGTCGATCACAGCCAGCAATCGGATCTGGCCAGCAATAGAGTCGAATTGTTTCAAGGCAAACTCCAGGCAGCGCTGGGCGTCAATATCGCCAAGGCGTCTGACGAAATGCTCGGTACGTTGATCGATACGTACGCCTGATCCCTCGCTGAATCCTTTGCCCTAACGCCGCTGTCTGCGCGGCGTTCTGTCGGGCATGTCCTTGCCGTTCAACTAATCTTTCCTACACGTTCTGTTGCTTTGTGCACCGGCTGAACGCCTGTGCGCGCGTGCTTTTCCCACAGCTGATGACGAACGGCAAAAGATCGATGCTTGACAAGATTTCGGCGTAAACGTATGTTTCAAACAACTGTTTGACCGTCACAACAAATCATCACGGTCGTTCATTCCCGGTTACATCAGCAGAGGTTTATCGCTATGCCTGACTACAAGGCCCCCTTGCGTGATATTCGCTTCGTTCGTGACGAACTGCTCGGCTACGAAGCGCATTATCAGAGCCTTCCGGCTTGCCAGGACGCTACCCCGGACATGGTTGACGCCATTCTCGAGGAAGGCGCCAAGTTTTGTGAGCAGGTGCTGGCTCCGCTGAACCGCGTGGGTGACACCGAAGGCTGCACCTGGAGCGAGTCCGGTGTTAAGACCCCGACTGGCTTCAAAGAAGCCTACAAGCAATTCGTCGAAGGCGGCTGGCCAAGCCTGGCGCACGACGTCGAGCACGGCGGTCAAGGCCTGCCGGAGTCCCTGGGTCTGGCCGTGAGCGAAATGGTTGGCGAGTCCAACTGGTCGTGGGGCATGTACCCGGGCCTGTCGCACGGCGCGATGAACACCATCTCCGAGCACGGTACGCCAGAGCAGCAAGAGGCTTACCTGACCAAGCTGGTATCCGGCGAATGGACCGGCACCATGTGCCTGACCGAGCCGCACTGCGGCACCGACCTGGGCATGCTGCGCACCAAGGCCGAGCCTCAGGCTGATGGCTCCTACAAGGTTTCCGGCACCAAGATCTTCATCTCGGCCGGTGAACACGACATGGCCGACAACATCGTCCACATCGTGCTGGCCCGCCTGCCGGATGCACCGGCTGGCACCAAAGGCATTTCGCTGTTTATCGTTCCCAAGTTCCTGCCGAACGCCGATGGCAGCATCGGTGCACGCAACGCCGTGACCTGTGGTTCCCTGGAACACAAAATGGGTATCCACGGTAACGCCACCTGCGTGATGAACTTCGACGCGGCCACCGGTTTCCTGATCGGCCCGGCGAACAAAGGTCTGAACTGCATGTTCACCTTCATGAACACCGCACGTCTGGGTACGGCGCTGCAAGGTCTGGCTCACGCCGAGATCGGTTTCCAGGGTGGCCTGAAGTACGCTCGCGATCGCTTGCAAATGCGTTCCCTGACTGGCCCGAAAGCGCCGGAAAAAGCCGCAGACCCGATCATCGTGCACCCGGATGTACGTCGTATGCTGTTGACCATGAAGGCGTTCGCCGAAGGCAACCGTGCGATGGTTTACTTCACTGCCAAGCAAGTCGACATCGTCAAGTACGGCGTGGATGAAGAAGAGAAGAAGAAAGCCGACGCATTGCTGGCCTTCATGACGCCAATCGCCAAGGCCTTCATGACCGAAGTCGGTTTCGAGTCGGCTAACCACGGCGTGCAGATCTATGGTGGCCACGGCTTCATCGCTGAGTGGGGCATGGAGCAGAACGTTCGCGACAGCCGTATTTCCATGCTGTACGAAGGCACCACCGGTATCCAGGCACTCGACCTGCTGGGCCGTAAAGTGCTGATGACTCAAGGCGAGGCTCTGAAAGGCTTCACCAAGATCGTCCACAAGTTCTGCCAGACCAACGAAGGCAACGAAGCGGTCAAGGAATTCGTCGCACCGCTGGCTGCACTGAACAAGGAATGGGGCGAACTGACCATGAAGGTCGGTATGGCCGCGATGAAAGACCGCGAAGAAGTGGGCGCTGCGTCCGTGGACTACCTGATGTACTCCGGTTACGCCTGCCTGGCTTACTTCTGGGCTGACATGGCGCGTCTGGCTGCTGAAAAACTGGCTGCCGGCACTACCGAAGAGGCGTTCTACACCGCCAAGCTGCAGACTGCGCGCTTCTACTTCCAGCGCATCCTGCCGCGTACCCGCACTCACGTTGTGACCATGCTGTCGGGTGCGAACAACCTGATGGCCATGAAAGAAGAAGACTTCGCACTGGGCTACTAAGCCTCAGGCAGTTCTTCAATAAGCCGCTGCTCCTTCGGGAACAGCGGCTTTTTCATGCCCGGAGGAACCCGATGAAAATTCCCGACTAAAACGCTAAGCAGAACGTTTTGGCTGCCGTTAAAGAGTAGGCAATGTGATGCACGTCACATTGTATGTGCTTAATTGCCAGGATTGCTGGCACAATGCCATCTACTGATTTGCCGGGCCGGAGCTTTACCCTTGCCGCGTTCTTCTGCTGCACGCTTGAGTCACTTCATACCTTCATTGCTGTTGTTACTTGCGGGGCTTGCAGCTGCCTACGTCAAGGATCTCAACGTCTTCTTCACTTCGCTGTTCAACGTGCTGCCGACCCTGGTGCTGCTGCTCGGTGGTGCGTACTGCGCGGTTTACCGCCGTCAGCGTGAACTGTTTTTGATGGTCACGGTGTACATCGCCTACTTTCTGCTCGACACCCAGACCGATTACTACCGTGATTTCGGCAAGGTCCGTGAGGACGCCGCCGTGGTGTTCCACCTCTGTTGCTTGTTGTTGCCGCTGCTCTACGGGCTGTTCGCGGCGTGGCAGGAGCGCACCCACCTGTTCCAGGACATGGTTGCGCGGTTTGCTGTGCTGCTGGCCTTTGGCAGCGTTGCCCTGGCGCTGGAGCAAAGCTATCCACAGGCGCTGCTGGCGTGGTTGGCGGAAATACGCTGGCCGGCACTGCATGGCACCTGGATGAGCCTGATCCAGCTGTCGTACCCGGTGTTCATCGCGGCCTTCATGCTGCTGGCCTACCAGTACTGGCGCAATCCACGGCCCTTGCATGCAGCGCAGTTGGTGGGCCTGCTCGGGTTGTTCTGGATGCTGCCCAAAACCTTCATCCTGCCGTTCACCCTCAACATCATGTGCAGTCAGGTCATGTTGATGATCGCGGCCGCCGTTGCCCATGAGGCCTATCAAATGGCCTTTCGTGATGAGCTGACCGGGCTGCCGGGACGCCGCGCCTTGAACGAGCGCCTGCAGCGCCTGGGGCGCAACTATGTGCTGGCGATGAGTGATGTCGACCACTTCAAGAAATTCAACGACACCCATGGCCACGACGTCGGCGACCAGGTGCTGCGTCTGGTCGCCAGCAAGCTGTCGAAGATCGGTGGTGGCGGTCGGGCCTACCGTTACGGGGGCGAGGAGTTTGCCCTGGTGTTCGCGGCCAGGACCCTGGAAGAGTGCCTGCCGCATCTGGAGGCCATTCGCGAGTCGATTGCCGACTACAACATTCAGCTGCGTAACCAGGAAAACCGCCCGCAGGACGATCAGCAAGGTCGCCAACGTCGCTCCGGTGCCAGAGCTTCCAGTGTATCGGTGACGGTGAGCATCGGCGTCGCCGAGCGGCTGGAGCAGCGAACTCCGGAAGAAGTGCTCAAGTCCGCCGACCAGGCGCTCTATAACGCCAAGGGGGCGGGGCGTAACTGTGTGATGGCCTTCGGTCAGAGTCGTCGTGGCGCGGTGCGCATGGAGGGCGCTGCGGGTTGAGTGATGATGGGCGTGGCAGGCCTACAATATTTCACCAGTGACTAAAAATTACAAACAAGTCACGAGTTGACCCTATGTGTCGTAAAAGTTGTTCGGGTACACTCAAGGACTTGTTGAAACCCGATCCTATGAATCACTTTTTCACGTTCCTGTGAGGTTTGCCATGGCTGACTACAAAGCGCCCCTGCGCGATATGCGCTTCGTCCTCAATGAAGTTTTCGAGGTGGCCAAGCTTTGGGCTGAACTGCCTGCCCTGGCCGATACCGTTGATGCCGAGACTGTCGAGGCGATCCTTGAGGAAGCCGGCAAAGTCACCAGCAAAAGCATTGCGCCCCTGAGCCGTGCGGCCGACGAAGAAGGCTGCCATTGGAGTGACGGAGTCGTGACCACGCCAGCCGGTTTCCCGCAGGCCTACCAGACTTACGCTGAAGGCGGTTGGGTCGGAGTGGGCGGTGACCCGGCCTTCGGCGGCATGGGCATGCCCAAGGCGGTTTCGGCCCAAGTCGAGGAAATGGTCAACTCGGCCAGCCTGTCGTTCGGCCTGTACCCGATGCTGACGGCCGGTGCCTGCCTGTCGATTAACGCGCACGCCAGTGAAGAACTGAAAGCCGCGTACCTGCCGAACATGTACGCCGGTGTCTGGGCCGGGTCCATGTGCCTGACCGAGCCGCATGCCGGCACCGACCTGGGGATCATCCGTACCAAGGCCGAACCTCAGGCCGACGGTTCCTACAAGGTCAGCGGCACCAAGATCTTCATCACCGGTGGTGAGCATGACCTGACCGAGAACATCATTCACCTGGTGCTGGCCAAGCTGCCGGACGCGCCAGCGGGACCAAAGGGCATTTCGCTGTTCCTGGTGCCCAAGTTCATGGTCAATGCCGATGGCAGCCTCGGCGCGCGTAACCCGGCCAACTGCGGCTCGATCGAACACAAGATGGGCATCCAGGCCTCCGCGACCTGCGTGATGAACTTCGACGAAGCCGTGGGTTACCTGGTGGGTGAGCCGAACAAAGGCCTGGCGGCCATGTTCACCATGATGAACTACGAGCGTCTGGGCGTGGGCATCCAGGGCCTGGCCACGGGCGAGCGCTCGTATCAGAACGCGGTCGAGTATGCGCGTGATCGCCTGCAGAGCCGTTCGCCAACCGGCGCACAGAACAAGGACAAGGTGGCTGACCCGATCATCGTTCACCCGGACGTGCGTCGCATGTTGCTGACCATGAAGGCTTCGAACGAAGGTGGCCGTGCGTTCTCCACCTACGTGGCGATGCAACTGGACACCGCCAAGTTCAGCGAAGACCCGGTCACGCGCAAGCGTGCCGAAGAGTTGGTGGCGCTGCTGACCCCGGTCGCCAAGGCGTTCCTCACCGACCTGGGCCTGGAAACCACCGTGCATGGCCAGCAGGTGTTTGGTGGCCACGGTTACATCCGCGAGTGGGGCCAGGAGCAACTGGTGCGCGATGTGCGGATCACCCAGATCTACGAAGGCACCAACGGCATTCAGGCCCTTGACCTGGTCGGGCGCAAGATCGTCGGTAGCGGCGGTGCGTACTACCAACTGTTCGCTGACGAGATCCGTCATTTCACTGCAACCGCCAGTGCCGATCTGGCCGAGTTCACTCAGCCGTTGAACGATGCCGTACAGACGCTGGACGAACTGACGGCCTGGTTGCTGGATCGCGCCAAGGGCAACCCGAACGAAATCGGTGCCGCGTCGGTGGAATACCTGCAGGTGTTCGGCTATGTGTCCTACGCTTACATGTGGGCGCTGATGGCCAAGGCCGCCTTCGGCAAAGAAGCGCAGGACGATTTCTACGCCAGCAAACTGGGGACTGCGCGGTTCTATTTCGCCCGTCTGCTGCCGCGGATTCACTCCCTGAGTGCGTCGGTCAAGGCGGGTAGCGAGTCGTTGTTCTTACTGGACGCGGCGCAATTCTGAGGAGTGTCACGGCATGTAAGCATTTACTTACATGTCGTGCTGTCTTTCTCTCCTATCGGTAAATTGGATCCACAGCTAATCTACTGCTCATGGACGTCGCGCAGGAAGCGCAAAGCAACAACACGGACACGTAGGATTCTGCCAGGACGGTGGAGTGAAATGGATGTCAGGGAAACAGTCTGCAAAGCCCCGCTTCGGCGGGGTTTTCTTTTGCCTGCGATTTGTGTTTTTGCTCCTCAGGCCTGTACATCCAGTACCGTCGGGCTTGCCAAGCGTCCCTCCGGACTGCTCATCACGTCTTCCAGCAGGTTACGCAGCAGCTCCAGGGTTGCTTGCTGGCGCTGCACATCGCGACAGACCAAGCCGATTTTCAGCGGCACTCGCGGTTCACTCAAGGGTTTCCACAGCAGCGCCTTGTTGCCGTGTTCCTGTTGCGAGCGACCGGGTAGGACCGTGGCCAGCCGGGTATGGGGCAAACTGTCGAGAATGCCGGCCATGTTGTTCAATTCCGCCTGTACCTGCGGGCGTCGTCCGAGACTGGCCAGTTGTCCCTGCCAGATCTGCCGGATCTGAAACTCCTCACCCAAGAGCAGCATCGGCAACTCGGCCGCCTGGCTCATGGAGACTTTCTTGAATTCACGCAACGGGTGATCGGCGGGGATGACCAGGGTCAGTTCGTCTTCGTACAGCAACACGCCATGCAGCCCCGGTTGGCGTGGCGGTAAATAACTGATGCCGATGTCCAGTGAGCCGTTGAGCAATCGACGCTCGATTTCCAGCCCGGTGAGTTCGTAGATCTGCACCACCAGGTGCGGCTGTGCCGTGCGCACCCGTTCGAGCATTTTCGGCACCAGGCTGGTATGAACGGTTTGCAGCACGCCGATGGCCAATGTACGCAGGGCCTGCCCCTTGAAGTTACCCAGTGCCTCCCGTGCCCGTTGCAGGCCGTCGAGCAGGGGCAGGGCATGGTTGTACAGCGTATGGGCGGCCAGGGTGGGCAGCAGGCGTTTACTGCTGCGTTCGAACAGGCTCACATCGAGGTGTTGTTCCAGTTGGCGGATCTGTTGTGACAGTGCCGGCTGGGAGATCGACAAGCGTTCCGCGGCCCGCCCGACATGGCCTTCTTCATACACCGCGACGAAATAACGCAGTTGCTTAAAATCCATAAGTATTTCTTATCGAAAAAGCTGGAAAATCGAAATGGCTCAGCGCCTGACAGAAGCCTAGTCTAACCGCATTCACAAGGCTTACAGGGCCAGAGAGCGCGATGAATACCGTTTACGTTGATGGTGTTTACATAGGCAAGGCAAAAAACCTCGGGCAGGGCTTGGTCAGCGATACCGACAAAGAGCGGATTGCCAACCGGCTCTGGTTGTGGCCGCAAGGTTTGGGCAGCGACGAGCACGGCGATCCGCGCTTTCACACCGGTCCCGAACGCGCGCTGCATCACTACCCGGCCGAGCACTACACCTATTGGCGTAAACGTTATCCACAGATCGACTGGTGCGCGCCGGCCTTCGGTGAAAACCTCTCGACCCGAGGGCTCACCGAAGAACACGTGTGCCTGGGCGACCTGTTTCGTTGGGGCGGTGCCTTGCTGCAGGTCAGCCAGCCGCGCTCGCCGTGCTATCGGTTGAGCCATCGCTGGGGTGTGCCGATCCTGCCACAACTGGCCCAGGACACAGGCCGCTGTGGTTGGTTCTATCGGGTGCTCAAGCCTGGATTTGTCAGCGGTGACCAACCGTTCGAGCTGATTCAACGCAGCTATCCCGGCCTGACCGTGGCCTGGGCCTTGCGCAGTTTTTATCGCGAACCGCTGGAGCATGCCGGTTTGAAAAAGCTGGTCGATTGCCCCGCGTTGTCCTCGCGCTGGCGTGATCTTGCGCTCAAGCGCATGCGCACCGGGCGCGTGGAGAATTGGTCCTCGCGTTTGCTGGGTTTGCCACTGGAGGGGCTGCGAGCATGAACCTGTTCAATCTGCGCCGCCCTCAGCCGAGTCTTGATGACCTGACTGCGGACCCTGCTCAACCGCCAAGGGGCGATAACCCCTCCAGTGAGTGCCTGATGGCGAGTGTCGAGCGGCCCCCGCAGGTTTTCGTCCGCGGCCAGGGCTCCTGGTTATGGGACAGTAGCGACCGCGCTTACCTGGACTTCACTCAAGGCGCGGCGGCCAACAGTCTCGGACACAGCCCAACGGTGCTGGTCAAGGCCATCGCCGCTCAGGCCCAGGCGCTGATCAATCCCGGGTCGGGGTTGTTCAACCGTGGTCAGCTCAACCTGGCCGAGCGGCTGTGCCTGAGTACGGGCAGTGACCAGGCGTATCTGCTCAACACCGGCAGTGAGGCCTGTGAAGCAGCGATCAAGTTGGCGCGTAAATGGGGACAACTGCATCGCGGTGGGGCTTCGCGAATCATTACTGCCAGTGGTAGCTGTCATGGCCGCAACCTGGCGGCAATGTCCGCGTCGGACTGTCAGAGCAATCGGTTTGAGCCACAGCTCCCGGGCTTCGCTCAGGTTCCGTTCAATGACTTGTCCGCGCTGCATGCGGCGGTGGACGCGCAGACGGTGGCCATCATGCTGGAGCCGATCCAGGTCAGCTCGGGTGTCGTGCCGGCGACGGAGCATTACCTCAAGGGCGTTGAGCGCTTGTGCCGTGAGTTGGGCATTCTGCTGATTCTCGACGAAGTACACACCGGCATCGGCCGTTGCGGCAGTCTGCTCGCCGAACAGCAGTATGCGGTGCGTGCCGACATCATCGCCTTGGGCAAGGGCCTGGGCGGCGGAGTACCGGTGGCAGCCGTGCTGGCGCGCGGCAAAGCCTGCTGTTTTGAGCCGGGCGAGCTGGATGGTACTCATCACGGCAATCCCCTGATGGCGTCGGCCGGTCTGGTGGTGCTCGACAGCGTACTCAATCACGGCTTCCTCGAGCATGTTCGCGACAGCGCACAACACCTGCGCGAAGGCTTGAATCGGCTGGCCAACCGCTATGGACATGGCGAGCCAAGAGGGCAAGGGCTGCTCTGGGGGCTTACGCTCAGTGACGACTCGGCTGACGCCGTGGTGAAAGCCGCGCGGTACGAAGGCCTGTTGCTCAGCGCCCCGCAGCCTGACTGTCTGTTGTTGACGCCGGCACTCACCGTCAGCAAGGCCAACATCGACGAAATGCTCCTGCGCCTGGCGCGAGCATTTTCCCGGGTACACACCGCTCAACTTCAATGCCGCAGGGGCATCGCGGTCTGAAGCCAGCGGCACTTTCCTAATACCTGAACCGTCTCGCGGTATAACGCGTCGCCCCATGCCTGATCTTTTTGGCATGGGGCGTTTTTTTGTCTCGACGATTTTCAGAAGCCTGTTCGGTGCTTGAACCATCGCCAAAACAATGGCCTTTTAAATGGTTCTTCACGGATTACCGGGAAAGACGCTCTTGATCTTCATGAAAAAGAATTCGCTATCCCGGTAACCGTACGCCACCCGCTTGATGACCTTTATTCGATTGTTGATACCTTCCAACTGACCCGT
>NZ_FYDV01000037.1:0-4340 GCF_900187535.1 Pseudomonas sp. Irchel s3a18
GTGATATCAGCCAATTCTTGATGCATCGGTACAACTGGATTCGACCCCATCAATTCAACGGTGGGCTGGCGCCAGCTCGGGCCGAAGAAAAACTTAACGTCGTGTCCGGGATTAGTTGACCACTACACGGCGTATCTACGCGACGTGGTTGGGCGCGGTGAGCTCGCTGTCAGTACCGCACAAAATCGGCTGTCCAGCGTTAACAAGACCGTGGCGGCGCTTCGCGGTGATCAGTACGTGAAGTTGCCGAGTCCGAGCAAGGCGTTGGGTATGCAGCGCACCGGGGTTCGACATTCGGTGCCGCAGGGCCAAGACCGCGAACAGGTTAAGCAGATCGCAGATGTGCTTTGCAGCCATCATCAGCTAAGGGCCGCCGCGATCGTTCTGTTGGCGCGAGCCACTGGCATGCGCTTGCGTGAGGCCATCTTGGCTAACCTGCCACGGCTAAATCGCGAGGCGAAAGTATTCGACAAGATCAATATCCAGGAGGGGACCAAAGGCGGCCGCGCCGGAGCCTCAGCATCACGTTGGATTGCGGTGGATGACTATGTGCGTGATGCGCTTGCATTGGCGGAGCAGGTGTCGCGTGCAGGTAGCCGCAATTTGATTGCGCCAAACGAAAGTTACCTGAGCGTTCTGCAGGGAGTCGTCCGGCCTGCGCGGGACATCCTCCATTCCCACAGTCTCAAAGGCTTTCATGAGCTACGGGCGGCTTACGCATGTGAGCGCTATGAGCAAATCACTCAACACCGAGCGCCTATCAACGGTGGTCAATGTTGCCTGATAGATAGGAACCTTGATCGTGAGGCCCGGAGACAAATCAGCTATGAACTGGGGCACGGTCGGATCGATGTGATCGCTGCCTACATAGGAGGCAGCAGATGAGTAAGCCATTCGACATGGAGCTGTTCTTAGCTGGCGTGCTGACCGGATCGCACGCAACACGGCAACGTCATCTGCAGCAGGCGAAGCTTATCCAAGCTGACATTGCAAAACGTTGGCAGCGAGAGACGCCTTGGGCTTGGCAGAGAAAGCATGTGGCTTGGTTTCTCAAACATCGCATGAGCCAGCGCAGTGAGGCAACGCGGTATTACTACGTGCTGACGATCCGGCTGCTCGCTCGACGCCTAGAAACGTCTTGGACTTTCAATCTCTGAGAGGTACCTGATCCTGATGGTCACGCCGACAGCAATCAGCCAGAAGCCGACTCTCCCCTCCCAACAGTGTGAATTCACATCCCGTTGTAACTGTTCGAGGTGTCTACGAAACCAAGGGCGATTGACCACGCACAGCGGTCATCCGGACTGCCGACCAAACAGCGTGTAGTCGGCGCGAAAGGTCAGCTCCGGTTCGTTGAGCGACAGGCGTAGTCGTGTATAAAGTACTCTGAAAAAATTTCTGGTTACGTGGGACTGCTGAGCTGCCGCTGAGCATAGACTGAAGCCCTTACGTGAAGCTCCCTCCCTTCAAACGGCTAAATCGGTATGGACATCAAACCCCTAGATTTATATGAAGCAGCTGTTTTTCTTGAGATGTCTCCGGCTCTACTCGAATACTTCACTAAAAATCCAGTTAAAACAGGCGACCCGAGAAAGCTTCAATATTCGAAAGTTGGCGAATTATTTCTATTTGATAAAAAGGAGCTAGAGAGCTATAACGCTTGGCTGAGATCTCCTTGGCCCACGCCTCCCAAGTCAAATCGCCCCCATATTCCCAAAGGGATTAGAGAGGATCTCAAAGAAGAGGCTCGACTTCAGTGCGCTCTTTGCCTGCAGAATGGTGATTCATGTGAGGCGGCTCATATTGATCCGAGCCATAAATCTAAATGCAACCATCCGCACAACCTGATATGGCTTTGCTCTAACCATCATACAAAATTTGATAATGGTCATCTGGGCCCTAAAGGCGCAGACAATCAAGATATACTGAGGATCAAAGGCTACTTAATAACATTCAGGCGATTATTTTGGATTACTCAATCTGAGGCTACCCAGCAGCTCGCGTCCATATTGAGAATTTGCGGCGAGCTGAAAATTAGACTTTCACAGCCTTTCTCTCCAGCGCATGAAAGATTTGAACAGCTAGCGGAGGAAGCACTTAAAATAGTCCCTGATCTAACAAAACGCTCTGAAACCCAGAAGGTCAAACCTGTTCTGGATAAAATACTTCATGAGCTCTCTGTTGAGCGCCTTAGAAAAGACTCTACTACCACATCGACCCTTTCGAAAGTTGCTTCATTCGAAAAAGAGTTTTTGGAAGAAAGTGGCTTAATACGCTGTCCGCTTTGCGCTCACAGAGGATCTATTAATAGTTATGACTGCCCTGTGTGCAATGGTGACGGCACGATTGACGAAGACATTAATGTTGATCTCAGAGAATTTGAATTAGTCCAGTGTGGACTTTGCGAAGGCAAGGGCAGCTATCACGGTGACGAATGTAAAGTTTGTGGTGGGGAGAGAGAATTAGAGCGCAGGTACGAAGAGCGCGTTGACTACAGCCAGTATGATCTTGTTGACTGCCCTGTGTGCGATGGCAGTGGACGCTTTCATGGTGAATTTTGCCAAGTATGCGACGGGGATAAACAAATCCTGCGCAAATACGCAGAAGATATCGACATGTCGGACTACAAACTTTGCGACTGCCCTTTATGCGAGGGTAGTGGGAGACATAACGGACAGGATTGTCGGTACTGCTGTGGTGAGAGGCAAATTCTTCGTAAATACGTCCAAGACTTTGATCCGTCGCTTTACGCTGATGTGAAATGCCCTGCATGCAAAGGTAAAGGCACTCTTTATGGCGAGGATTGTATAGCCTGTGGTGGAGAACGTTACATGCCGTCCGAACAAGCAGATAATCTTGATTTGTCCTTGTATAAACTGGAGATGTGTCCAAAATGCAAAGGTAAAAGTAAGAGCAGTCACAGGGAATGCAGCTACTGCAACAACGAAGGGGAATTATTGAAATACTATATAATCAAGTACAGCTATTAAGCTCAACGTGGCTTTGGTTTTATAAACAAGGGTTATATTCGAAGCAAGAGCTAGCAGCTTTGCTGGTAGGCGGGCATCCTCAGATCAAATGCTGCTCAATGATCCGGATGATATTGAGCGGTTGCCTCTATCAAAGCTTGAACCGCCCCTAGTTTTCGTAGATGCCCTTGAGCCTCAAGGATAGGCTCAAGGGCCACTTCTAAACCATCCGTTTTGGGCTGGTTTCTGCCCATCACTAGCCGGCAGGAGTCGGCCAACGCACAGGCCGAGGCTATTGTTCTATTGGTGGGTAGCCCAGAGGGCGGGAGGCCTCATGACAGGCAGCTTTTGGCCGTGGACTGTCTTACGTGAAGGGCAGTTTGGGTCGTTTTCTGCTCACGGATGCATGACAAGGCATGAGTAGAAGATTGTTGATGCAGCTGCCTTACAAGAGATTATTCGCTAACCGCACGCAAATTTATCAAGCTAGGGATACTGGGTCAGCCCGAACTGAATACGGAGGCTCAGCGCAAGTCTCTCCCGCCATTTCCCCACAACAAGATCTGATAAGTCTTTCGGGGTGCCGTCACTTGTTCCGGTGATGGCGTGGACCGCGGATAGCAGATTATCCGTCAAGTCCTGTTCGGGACTCATTCCAACGGCGCGGACTAGGTTAATTGTGTCAACCTGTTGCCGTTTCACGCTTCCATGCCAGTCCTCCGGCCACTCGAAGCGATGTTTATAAAAATTTGCTGCTCCGTTTGCGATCGCTACATAGCTAAGACCTGTCTTCAAATTGAGCTCTGCGTCCAACGACATCAAGGCATCCTTGCTTATCGTCTGTCCGTCTAGATGATATATCCGGTTTACGATCGAGACCGTTTCAGTGATGGCCGCCTGAATAAGCACAAACATGGCTCCGAGCAGTACGCCGGCTTTGTCGTACATCAACTCCGAAGGATGATCCCAGTATTTGCGGCCTGGATGCCCCAGATCCCTAAGGCGCTCAGACCAATCATCGAGTGCTTGTTCAGTTAGCTCCGCGTGCGATCTGATTACGCTGGAAAGGGGGAACTGGTCGAGTAAGTCTTCTAGTCCTTGCACCAATCTCAGTGTCTGTGTTTGCGCGTCCAAAATGCTCTCCTATGCGAACGATTACTATAACATCGGCAGTGAATCGCCCCGGTTTTCCTAGAGATGTCGAAGTCCCAAAAGGACGCAAGCTGAGGCAAGGTTTAATCAGTCCGTATATGGACTCCCCCTCATTGCAAGCCCCGTTGCTTTGGCGCCCGTGCCGACTGCACACGTATATTCGGCCTCTAAATACGGCATCGTTTCGATGCAGGGCCATGATGGGCTATTCGCGCGCCG
>NZ_FYDV01000017.1:0-422 GCF_900187535.1 Pseudomonas sp. Irchel s3a18
TCGACCTGATCGACGACCGACAGTTTAAAAGCCAGCGTGTAATCCCGCTGACTGCGCCTTTTGCCTGAATCCATTGTGTCCTCCTGAAAATAGGTCAGAAGGTGTAAACCTTATTCAGGACGGGACACGGGCATGAAAAAGGCCCTGAATCTTGTGATCCAGGGCCTTTTCAATTCGCACGTTGCTTACTTCGCGGCTTTGGCGGCCTTGGCCGGTTTGGCGGGCGGCTCGACAGGTTCGGCAGGTTCAACCGATTCCACTGCCGGAGCGGGCACGTTCAGCAATTCGGACAGGGCATCCGGCTGGCTCTTGAACGCCTTGGCAAACACATCGCGGTTTTTCGCCATGTAGATCCCGGCTTCTTCGACCTGCTGTTCGGTCAGGGACGGAACGGCTTTTTGCAACACTTCAGCCAGCAATTC
>NZ_FYDV01000017.1:520-113796 GCF_900187535.1 Pseudomonas sp. Irchel s3a18
GGCATCCGGCTGGCTCTTGAACGCCTTGGCAAACACATCGCGGTTTTTCGCCATGTAGATCCCGGCTTCTTCGACCTGCTGTTCGGTCAGGGACGGAACGGCTTTTTGCAACACTTCAGCCAGCAATTCGGCCAGTTCGAGCATTTTGTCATGACGGTCAGCTTCGGCTTTATCCATGAACAAGCGCTCCAGATCTCGGCTGCTGCGGTATACCACTTCGACGGCCATTTACCACCTCACATGCCTTCACATTAGTTGTCTTTTACGACTACTGTATTTATATACAGCGAAAGGATAAGCGAATCCCTGCGCTTTGGGTAGTGGCTTTTTAATGTAGACGTGTTTGCGGGTTTGTCTCCCAGGATCAATGCTGTCCCTTGCATAATGTTTAAAGTAGTGCGGCTAATGGTCTGGGATATGGCTGGTTCTCAATAATCATCACTGTTTGATATCGCGATACTTTCACTCGCTAGCGCTGCATTAATCGAGTCTGCACAGTAGGTCGAGACTGTAAGAATATGCCATATTTGCCGTAGTCCAAGACCATTCCTGAATGGTGAGCGGTAGAAATGTATTGTCCCGTACGGGTTTTGTATGAGACTGTTTTTTAGTCGACAGTAAGTAGGCGTATCTAAGTGTATCTTTGCAAGGAAATGAGCTATGGATGATCTGATATGTGCGCGGTCGAGCGATAAATATCAACAGTTCTCCAATGAAGTAGAGCAGGATGCACTTTTTATAAGAGAGCTCGCTTTACATACTCCGTTGATAAGGCTTTCTTGGCTCAGTACTGCGACGCGTGTTGTTTGGGCAAAACTTGAATGTAATCAGCTGACCAACTCATTCAAGATACGCGGTGCTTACAACGCCATCAGGAAGTTATCTCCAAATATTCCTCTGTTTACCGCGTCTGCCGGCAATCATGGGTTGGCAGTTTCCTATGTGGCCCAGCATTTGGGACGGGCTTGTACGGTCTATGTTCCCGTCAACGCATCAGAGTTGAAACTGAGAAGACTGGTTGATAGCGGGGCGCACGTCGAGGCCGCGGGAAAAGATCTGTTCGAGGCTTCCGAGATCTCCAGGAAGCAGGCGGAGAAACAAGGAGGTGCATTTATATCTCCATTTTCGAATGCTGATGTAATAAAGGGGCAGGGGAGCCTGGGAGTCGAGATATTGGAAGAGGCAGTTATCGAGTTCGATAACGTTATTATTCCTCTCGGTGGTGGCGGACTCCTGGCAGGGGTAGGTGCGGTATTCAAAGCCCGAAGTCCGCATACACGTGTATTGACCGTGCATCCAAAGATATTCAACCGGGACTTGGACAACGTATCGGTAGACGCCTTGAAGAAAGGAGTCTATCCGACAATCGCTGATGGCTTGGCTGTGCAGCACTGTGAAGATGATATTGCATTGCGAGACTTTATTTTGCCTTTGATTTCTTTGAATATCGCGGTTGCGGAGCAGGATATTGAACGGGCCATTGTGGCGTTGCTGCACAATGAAGGTGTTTTGTCCGAGGGCGCCGGTGCCATCTCTTTGGCGCCGCTGCTTGCTGATCCGCAAGGTCAAGTCGTTAAAGGCAACACGTTGGTGATCATCAGTGGAGGCAATATATCAACTTCCGCGCTGATGAAGTGTGTGGCAACCCATGAAAAAGATGGCGCGTCTGCCACGTTGCTTGGCCACCAGTCCGCCAAATTGATCGCCGAGACTCAGAGGAATCTGCCAATACATTATGAGATTGTACGGGAGGCGCTCGTTACAGAGAGCAAGGACTTTTGGTTCGATTTGCTCAATCAGTTGACGATCAAGTTCGAAAGGCTGATTACCGATGTTGAACGACATCAAGAATTTGCGATGATCGAGGGGCTTTCACTTGAGCAGGACAGTATCAACTATGTGTTGGGCCGTTCCCACACTACGTTGGCCCGTTTAAATGAAGTCAAGGGTCAGGGGTTATCCCAATCCTCGGCCAGCCATCGCTATCGCCTGATGATTCAAGAGTACTCCTTTTTGCGAAACAGCCTGGCGTGGTGCAGCGCCAGTAACGATCAAAGCGGTTGCGTCATGTTCTTCGATCCACAGGAAAACAGTGGCTCGGCGGTAAACTATGATCGGTACGGCTCCATGCTTCTGCGAGAAGTAGAAATCAATCTTTTGCAGAGCCTGGGATTCAACAGTAATAAAAACGACTTGTTGTTGGTGTCCTCAGGTCAGGCCGCCTATACGGTGATTGAAAGCTTTCTGTTAGGAAGCGTTTTTCAGCCGGGCGCCAAGGTAGTTACCTCTCCCTACATCTACTTCGAGGCATTGGAGCAGCTGGAGCGTCTGCAGCACATAGAATTGATTCGCTCCAGTTCATGGGAGCTTGATGCGCTGGTGGAACTGGTCGGCAGCTCGGATGCCAGCGTTATATTCCTCGATCCATTGGCCAATCTTGGAGACATGAACATCCTGGATTTGAAAGCCCTGGCCAACAAAATGGCGGTACACGACTGGCGGCATAAATGGCTAGTGATAGACGGTACGATGGTCTCTGGCGGTATTGAAATCTTCGACATGTTTTCTGCCGAAAACCACCCGGCCGTTCTCTATTACGAGAGTGGCAGCAAATATCTACAGTTCGGTCTGGACATGCAGATGGCGGGCGTTGTGGTCAGTACCAAGAAGCATATCGCCAGTTTGGCGACTCATCGCAGAAATACCGGTGGAGTGATGTACCAGTCTGCGGTGACGAAATTTCCAGAGTATGACCGACAGATGTATTTGAGCAGAATGCGGTTATTGAGCCGAAACGCTCAGATATTTACTCAAGGCCTGCAAGATAACGACTATCTTATGGCTCGAATTGATCTGGCATACCCATGGCGCTGGCGTGAACTGGGTTGGCAACATGGAGGAGGTGTAGTTGCCATTTCGATGAAGGCCCCCGGTCTAAATAATCGAGCTTGTCTTGATGGTTTTATTGGTCTGTTACTGCAACGTTGTCGAGAAAACCATATCCCTATAACCAAGGGCGTCAGTTTTGGATTTGCCATTACTCGGGTGTCAGCCGCAGCTGCGATGGCAGACAATATGCCTCCGTTCCTGCGTTTTTCCATCGGTGAGGAAAGTACTCAACAAATGCAGAAGCTGGTGAGTACGGTAGTGATCACCTTGAGCGATTACTTGAGCGATTTTGATAGCCAAGTGATTTGAGCCTTATCTGGAGACAGGGATATGTCAGTTTTTGAAAGCGTTGAGTTAACGGCTAACCGGGTTGCTGGTTTTTCTGGGGGTTATAACAACAAACTGCTGGATGATTTACAGCAACGCTTGGCAACGTATGTGGCCGGTGATGCTTCGGCTATTGAAAGTGATGAAAAAGTCTTGTTGGATTTGCTGGAGGGTGAGTTGACTTCAGCATTCGTCGAAAAGCACGAGGAAAGTTTAGCCTCGGTCCATTTTTTGGCTAACGAGTTACTTCGTCGGCGTTATCTTTTGCTCGATGATGGGCTCGAGATGTCGCCGCTGATGTTTAAAATACAGCAACGTATCATGCAGACACAGCTACAGAGTGATCTGGCGTCGCTGTGTGATGAAAAGCTACCCGCGACGGAGGGAGAATTCAAAGAGTGGTTTCAAGTAAAATGCGCACAATACAAACATTCTCCTCACCCACTGTTTGAATATATTGAACATGATGCGTCATTGGCCGAGTACCGAAGCTTTATCCAGACTGAAGCCGGGGTGCATGTCTCCTTCGACGATGTTATCGCACTTGCACAAGTCGGCGTTCGAGGCAGCCCGAAACTTGAGTTTTTCGATAACTTCCAGGATGAGTTGGGAAGCAGCGATCCTGGCAAGTTTCATTTGACTATGTTTGGTCGTTTGGTGTCTGCCTTGGAAATCAACACAGTTCGTCAGAGCACTATTGCTTGGCAAGCCGTGGCGTGCGGTAACTATATGTTGTACCTGGCACATTTCAGAAGCCTGTACCATTACTGTGCCGGCTACCTTGGCTTTCTGGAAGCGTTGACGCCAAAACGGTTCTCCAGCATTGCCAAGGGTGGCGCGCGACTGGGTTTGTCTGAGCATGTATTGGCTTATCATTATGATCATTCGGAGCTTGACGTCAAACACGCGGAAGGTTGGCTTGATAACATCATGCTTTCTGAAATAAGGGATAAAGGCGCCGACGTCGCCCGGTTGTTTGCCTTGGGTGTACTATTGCGTGAGCTCGTATCAAAACGTTATTGGGATGCCATTCTCAATACGTTTTTAGCTACCAAGTAGTTTGGAGATTGCAATGACAGGAAGTGTGATATTTGTCGAAGCAAGTCAAACCGGCGCGGGTGAAGTCGCGTGCCGTTATGCTCGGCAGCAAGGTTATGACGTTATTTTGCTGTGCCGCGAACCGGATGCCTACCCGCAGGCCATCTCTCAACATTGTCAGGCCATTGTGAAGGTGGATACGTCCGACCTTGCCTTAATGGTCGAAGCGGTTGGTGCGTTGACGGAACAATCGAAAATAAGAGCAATTATTACGACTAGCGATTTTTTCGTTGTACAAACTGCAGAACTGGCCATGCGCTATGGGGTGCCGACCAATGAGCCCTCGGTTGTGCGGCGATTCAGAAACAAATTCCAGATGCGCGAAGCCATCAATCGTATCGCACCGTCACTTAATCCCGCCTATCGCCTGGTGAGTCGCTTGGAAGAGGCTCAGGAATTTGCTCAAGAAGTTGGTTTCCCTTTTATTGCAAAACCGGTCAATGGCAATGACAGTTTATATGTGAAAAAAATCAATGGGCAAGCGGAGCTCGACAGCTATCTGCAGGCTCGTCAAGGCTGGGGGCGAGATGCCTCAGGGCAGGATTTCGAAAACGGTACGTTGCTGGAAGCCTTGGTCGGTGGAGAGGAGTTTTGTCTTGATCTCCTGAAGCCGCTCAATAAAAAGTTCATTGTGATGGGCGCTTTCAGGAAAATAATTACCAAGGGTGATGGAACAAACTTTATAAAAATAGGCGCCAGTTTCCCATCCTCTGACGATGAAACGATGTTGTTGTTTCGGCATATAGCTCCGGTTTTGAAACAGCTGGGCTTTGCTGTCGGCGCTGTTAACGTCGACTGCAAAATTGTTGGTGGGGAGGTCAAGATTCTGGAAGTTAATCCACGTTTGGTAGGCGATCAGATGGGGAGCCACATGATTGAGCTCGCCACGGGTGAAAACCCGGCTCATGCGATCGTTGAGCTGGCTCAAGGCAAATCCATCGAATGGAATCCTTCTGTCAACAGAGGCGTTGCGATCCATCGTGTGACGATGCCTGAGGCTGGCTTTTTTCTAGGGCTTGAAAATGAACATGAAATGAGAAGCCGCCCAAGGGTGGAGAGTGTTCAGGTTCTTGGCGAAATCAATAAGTGGTACGAGCCGGCAGCGTCTAATCAAGGGGTCATCGGTTCGATCATCGTCTCTCATGAGTCGGCAGAGCAAGCCATGATGTTGGCCGTGTCACTGGCCAGAACGGCAAAAGTACGATTGTCCAAAAGCAGGCATGAAGACACCGTACATATTGCTACTCTATCCTCTAATTAACTGATTGAAAAAGATGATTCGAACTTTGCCTCGATCGGTACAACTCCAACTGTTGGCGACGCTGCTGAATAGCGCTGGGGGTATCGTCAAATTGTTTATGCCGTTGTACTTCCTCGAGGTATATGGGTATGACTTTTCTACTATCGCTTGGCTCATGGCTGCTTATGGCGGCGGATGTATCCTCGGGGCTTATGTCGGTGGCGCGTTATCGGAGCGTCTGGACTCACAATGGGCGACCGGGATCTCTTTGCTGTTGAGCGGTGTTTTTGCCGTTACGCTGGCATTGACCCCACCCTTTGCACTGTTACTGATCGTGGTGCCCTTGGTAGGCATTTTTGACGGTGCGTTTCGTCCAGCCAACTTGCGCCTGGTGATGGAGGGGAGTCCGCAAGAGCTACAAGCGCGCGTGCAGGGTTTGCATCGAGTGGTATTCAATCTGGGAGTCGCCCTCGCAGGTCTGCTGGCCGGAACACTGGTCGGCTTTGGATACGGCTACGTGTTTCTGTTTCAAGGATTGCTGAATTTATTTGGCAGCTTTTTATTGCTCGGCTATGCCCTGAAACATGCCGTAGGACTCTGGCAGCTTGCGAGCATTGCGGCGACGCAGAAAGACACAGGGGATTTTGCAGTGGGTTCGCCTTGGAGAGACGGTTTTTTTCTTGTCTTCATTCTTGGTCAATTGCTGGCCTTGGGCATATTCGATCAGATGTATGGCACATTCGGGATTTTCTTGCGTGAGCACGCTGATGCCGGTCCTCATTGGATCGCCTATCTGTTTTCCATGAATGCGCTGCTGGTAGTGGTATTGCAGTTGCCCGTGAGCCGATGGATCGAACGACATGGAATCGTCATCGCCTCACGCCTGGGTATTTTGCTACTCGGTGGGGCTTTCCTTATTCTGAATATGGGCAGCCATATCATCTGGGCGGTATTGACCATGTTGGTGATTACCGCTGCCGAGTTGCTGTTGACGCCTGTCTGGACACTGTCGGTAATGAACCGCTCTCAAGGGCGTCAACGCGGCAAATACCTGGGTATATTCAGCGCCGCATGGTTAGGTCACTCGCTTTATGGTCCTGGTGTGGGGGCATGGTTATACGGAGCCTATGGTGGCTTTACCTTATGGTGGATATGCGGGGGTACGGGCCTGTTGGTATTCATGCTGCATTACTCGACAGTCTCCAAGCTATGGACAGAACCGGGAACAAGTCCAAAAGAGCAGACATCTCTCGCCAATTAACGGCCTGAGAGGCGAGCGTTGTCGTTGGCATGAAAAAGGCCCTGAGCCATTTGACTCAGGGCCTATTCAATTCGGGTGTTGCTTACTTGGCGGGCTTGGCGGCTTTCGCGGGCTTGACCGGCTCCGCTGCTTCAGTCGCTTCGGCTACTTCAGCTACTTCAGCCGGCATGCTCAGCAACTCGGACAGTGCATCCGGCTGGCTCTTGAACGCCTTGGCAAACACATCGCGGTTTTTCGCCATGTAGATCCCGGCTTCTTCGACCTGCTGTTCGGTCAGGGACGGAACGGCTTTTTGCAACACTTCAGCCAGCAATTCGGCCAGTTCGAGCATTTTGTCATGACGGTCAGCTTCGGCTTTATCCATGAACAAGCGCTCCAGATCTCGGCTGCTGCGGTATACCACTTCGACGGCCATTTACCACCTCACATGCCTTCACATTAGTTGTCTTTTACGACTACTGTATTTATATACAGCGAAAGGATAAGCGAATCCCTGCGCTTTGGGTAGTGGCTTTTTAATGTAGACGTGTTTGCGGGTTTGTCTTCCAGGATCAATGCCGTCCCTTGCGGAAGCGGGTTTGCCCGCGAAGGTGTGGGTAAATGCAATGCGGAAGTGTCCAGTCGCAATCCATTTTCATCTCACTCCATAGCCGCTGGCCTTTTTTCTGCATGCAGAACAACCGTCACGTCGAACCCGCATCATCCGGTCGAGCCGACCTAAGGAAGAACCACCGTGAAAATCAATTGGGCGGAGCGACTTCGCCAGAACGTGCATGAACTGGCCGAATCCCTGGGCAATCTGTTCGTTGAAACCTTCCATTACCTGGCGCTGTTTGCCATCGGCGCGGTGACGGCCTGGGCCGCGGTCATGGAGTTTCTCGGCATGATCGAGGAGGGACACATCAAGATCGATGACATCTTGCTGCTGTTCATTTACCTGGAACTGGGGGCGATGGTCGGGATTTACTTCAAGACCAACCACATGCCGGTGCGTTTTCTGATCTACGTGGCGATCACCGCCTTGACCCGCCTGCTGATCTCCAACGTCTCGCATCATAACCCGCCGGACCTGGGCATCATCTACCTGTGCGGCGGGATTCTGTTGCTGGCGTTTGCGATTCTGGTGGTGCGTTATGCTTCTTCGCAGTTCCCTTCGGTGAAGATCGAACACCCGCAGCGCAAGATCGGTGCGGGCTCCAGTGAGCATCCGGAAGTCGAGAAGGGCGAGCTTTAATGCCGGGCTGACACTGGCAGCGGGGCCTTGCGTATCGGCGGTGGTAGCCTGTGGTTGTCGCCGTCGGTCATGGCTTGGAGGATCGCCATGGCGCTATGACCCTGTTCGATGGCAATGCCGAACTGAATGCTTTGCACCAGGCGCTTGAGGCGCTTGGGGTCATTGCGTTGTTCGGCGCTGATCATCCGTTTGGCGACGATTCGGCCGGTGTTGGACAGGGTCAGCATGATGCCGCCGTCCAGCCCTTGAATGCTCAGGTTGACCTGATAGTCCGGGGCAAAGGTGTCGGTTATCAGTTGGAAAGGGTTATCCATGATGCGTCACCGCTTGATTGGATCGTGCAGTCATTGACCGGTCGAGATCAGGATTGGTTCGCTTTTCCAGACCATCGGCAAGCCGTTCGCGAAAGTTCGAGCGACTTCCATGTCGCTCGACCCTTGGCAAAGCAAGGGGCATGCCGGGCGTTCCCGGGCGCCGCAGAACCGGCAATAAAAAGGCGAGCCTAGTGGCTAATACCGATCAGTTAGGGAGATGAGGTCGAATGTGTAGGAGCGAGCTCGCTCGCGATGAACTCAAGAGCAACGCGCTTAATCAGAAAACACGCGCTATCGTTAACGTCCATCGCGAGCACGCTCGCTCCTACAAAGGTCGGCGCTCGCTTAACTGACTGGCATTGAGCCTAGTGGCTCGCCTTTTTGGTTTCCGGTCCGTTTCAGGGCATGACGGAATAGATGATCGCAGACAGTGCGATCAGGCCAATCAGCACCACGAACACATTCGAGAGTTGACCCGAATATTGGCGCAGGGATGGCACGCGCCGAATGGCATACATCGGCATCAGGAACAGCAGGCATGCGATCACCGGCCCGCCGAGGGTTTCGATCATGCCCAGGATGCTCGGGTTGAAGGTGGCGACGGCCCAGCAACTGAGGATCATGAACAACGCGGTGGCGCGGTTCAGCCAACTGGCCGACATCGCCCGGCCACGGCTGCGCAGGCTTTTCACGATCAGGCCCTGGAAGCCTTCGCTGGCGCCGATGTAATGGCCCAGGAAGGACTTGGTGATCGCCACCAGCGCGATCAACGGCGCGGCATAGGCGATGACCGGGGTCTGGAAGTGGTTGGCCAGGTACGACAGGATCGAGATGTTCTGTGCCTTGGCGGCCGCCAGGTCTGCCGGTGACAGGGCCAGCACGCAGCTGAAGCAGAAGAACATCACCGTCACCACCATCATGCCGTGGGCGACCGCGAGAATACCGCTGCTCTTTTGTTCGGCCTGGGCACCGTAGCGCTGTTTCTGATCGACGGCGAAGGCCGAGATGATTGGCGAGTGGTTGAACGAGAACACCATCACCGGGATCGCCAGCCACAGGGTCTTGAGAAACACTGACATAGGCATGCCGTCACCGGCCGAGGCAAAGAATGCACCGTTCCAGTTCGGGATCAAGCTCACTGCCAGCAACAGCAGTGCGGCGACGAACGGATAGACCAGCACGCTCATGGCTTTGACGATCACGCCCTGGCCGCAACGAACGATGACCATCAGCCCCAGAATCAACGCCAGCGACAGCACCGCGCGCGGTGGCGGGGTCATGTGCAGTTGGTGTTCCATGAAGCTGCCCAGGGTGTTGGTCAGCGCCACGCTGTACACCAGCAGGATCGGGAAGATTGCAAAGAAGTAGAGCAGGGTGATCAGCTTGCCGGCACCGATGCCGAAGTGTTCTTCCACCACTTCAGTGATGTCGCCGGAACGCCCCGACAGCACGAAGCGGGTCAGGCCACGGTGGGCGAAGAAGGTCATCGGGAAGGCCAGCAGCGCCAACACCAGCAACGGCCAGAAGCCGCCGACGCCGGCGTTGATCGGCAGGAACAGCGTGCCCGCGCCGATGGCCGTGCCGTACAGGCCAAGCATCCAGGTGGTGTCGTGCTTGCTCCAGCCTTGGCGGGTTGTTGCGGTGTCGCGGGTGACGTCTACAGCAGGATTTTCAGCAGCAGGTGTACGTACATCGGTCATCGTTTTTGCCTCGTTATTATTCTTGCTCGGGCTCACGTGGGGCAGGTCAGGGAATGCTCGTCAGCATTCCACCCAGCTGACAGCCAGGCCGCCCCGTGAAGTCTCTTTGTATTTATCGTGCATGTCGGCACCGGTATCGCGCATGGTGCGGATGACCCGGTCCAGGGAAATGAAGTGCTTGCCGTCGCCGCGCAGGGCCATCTGGGTGGCGTTGATCGCCTTCACCGCGGCAATCGCGTTGCGCTCGATGCACGGCACCTGGACCAGCCCGCCGACCGGGTCGCAGGTCAGGCCGAGGTTGTGTTCCAGGCCGATTTCGGCGGCGTTTTCCAACTGTTCGGGGGTGGCGCCCAGCACTTCGGCCAGGCCGGCAGCCGCCATGGCGCAGGCGGAACCGACTTCACCCTGGCAGCCGACTTCGGCCCCGGAGATCGAAGCGTTTTTCTTGCACAGGATGCCCACGGAGGCCGCGGCGAGGAAAAACGCCACCACATCATCGTCCGAGGCGTCGGGGTTGAACTTCATGTAGTAGTGCAACACCGCCGGGATGATCCCGGCCGCACCGTTGGTAGGCGCGGTGACCATGCGTCCGCCGGCGGCGTTTTCTTCGTTGACCGCCAGGGCGAACAGGTTCACCCACTCCATCGCCGAGAGGGTCGAGCTGATGACGTTCGGCTTGCCGATTTCCAGCAGGCTGCGGTGCAGTTTTGCCGCGCGACGTGGCACGTCCAGGCCACCGGGCAGTACACCTTCGTGGCTCAGGCCTTGCTCGACGCACTCGCGCATCACCGACCAGATATGCAGCAGCCCCTGACGAGTTTGCGCGTCGCTGCGCCAGGCCCGTTCGTTGGCCATCATCAACTCGGCTACCCGCAGGCCGTGTTGGTTGCACAGCGCTAACAGTTCAGCGGCGCTGGAGAAATCGTACGGCAATACCACGTCGTTGGCCGCCGGCACGCCGGAGTCGACTTCGGCCGCTTCGACGATAAAGCCGCCGCCCACCGAATAGTAGGTTTGCTCGAACAAGGGGCCGGACTCGCCAAAGGCGGTCAGCGCCATGGCATTGGGATGGTAGGGCAGGCTTTCATCGAGCAGCAGCAAGTCGCGCTGCCAATCGAAGGCAATGCTCAGGCGCCCGGCCAGCAGCAGTTCACCGCGGTCACGCACCTGGGCAATGCGCGAAGGGATGCTGGTGGGGTTGATGCTGTCGGGCCATTCGCCCATCAGGCCCATGACGCAAGCGCGGTCGGTGGCGTGGCCGACACCAGTGGCGGAAAGCGAGCCGTACAGGCGCACTTCCACGCGCCAAACCTGCCCCAGCAGACCTTGGTCAAACAACGATTGGGCGAAGGTGGCGGCGGCGCGCATCGGGCCGACGGTGTGAGAGCTGGACGGACCGATACCGACTTTGAAGAGATCGAAAACACTGATAGCCATGCTAAAGCCTTACAAGCAATGGAGTAGGAATCGCTGCCATTTTTTGTAGGACAAGCGCAATGTCGGCGATACTGCCTACCTCGGTCATCAGTGACCAACGAAACTTCCTAAGACAGGCTTTAGTAGGACTAAACGATGAGTCGTCAATTTCATGCCCAGACCTACGTCTGGCTGCATGTGTTTTCCTGTGCGGCGCGACACTTGTCGTTCACCCGTTGCGCCGAAGAGTTGCACATCACCCCCGGGGCCGTGAGCCAGCAGATTCGCCAACTGGAAGAGCGCCTGGGGTTTCGCCTGTTTCATCGCCGCGCGCGAGGGGTCGAGTTGAGTGCCGAGGGCCAGCGCCTGGCGATCACCGTCAACGAGGCCTATGGCAGCATCGACGCGGAATTGCGTCGGCTGGACGCCGGCATGATTAGCGGCATTCTGCGCCTGCGCTCCATCCCTTCGTTTCTGGGCAAATGGCTGACCCCGCGTCTGCCACGCTTGCAGCAGCGTTATCCGGATATCCAGTTGCGCCTGGTGGCCGAGGACAGCAGCGTGGCGCTGCACGAAGGCGACTTCGACCTGGCGATCGACCTGAACGACGGTAGCTACCCAGGGTTGTTATCCACAACCTTGCTCGATGAACAGATTTTCCCGGTCTGCGCGCCGAGTTTGTTGCGTGGCCGGCCACCGCTGCACGGGCCAGCGGATCTGGTGCACTTTGCATTGTTGCACGACATCACCGCCTGGCGCGGCAGCTATGAATATGCGGAGTGGGAGTTCTACCTGAATGCGATCGGCTTCGACGGTGCCGACGTACGGCGTGGCCATACGTTCAATCGCAACCACCTGACCATCGAGGCCGCGATTGCCGGCATGGGCGTGGCCATCGCCCGGCGGACCTTGCTCAACGACGAACTGGAACGAGGCACGCTGATCGTGCCCTTTGGCGTCGCCGTGCCCAACTACAAGCGCTACGTGCTGTTGTATTCACCGGGGGCGCTGAGCCATCCGGGGGTACGCGCGGTGCATGACTGGCTGGTGGAGGAGGCCGAGATCTTTCGCGGGATGCACCCGTTGGGCGAGGGGCAGCCATGAGGTTTTTGGGCTGCGTTGCAGGGCGACTGAACTCCCGACCTTAACAGCGCTTTTGCCGGTTGTCCGACTTTTTTTGCGTATGAATATTTATCTTTTTTTAGGGGTTGAATTGTTTCTCCGTCTGCCCAACTCTGTAAGTAAGAGGTCACGGTCACTCAGGTTTCAACGCTACACCGGACCTCTCGCGAGCTAGCTGAAATAAGGGATGAACTATGCAAATCCAAGTCAACAGCGATAACCATATTCAAAGCAGCATCCGACTGGAGGAGTGGGTACGTACTACCATAGAGAGCGCGCTCGAACGATATGAAGAGGACCTGACACGGGTCGAGGTTCACCTGCGGGACGAGAACGGCGATAAACCCGGTCCACACGATATGCGCTGCCAGCTTGAAGCGCGGCCAAAAGGCCATCAACCGGTATCCGTAACTCATAAAGCCGAAAATCTGGAACTGGCCATCGAAGGGGCGGCCACCAAGCTTGAACATGCGCTGGAGCATTTGTTCGGCAAATTGCGCGGTAAACGCGCCACCGTGACACCCATCCAGTCTGGTGCTCACGCCGATGCACTGCTTGAAGAAGAATTTCTCGAGAACGAGCAGGCAGCGCTTAATGGCTGATGCCTGAAACACGTCTACAACCCAATGAAAACGGGCCTGCAATTGCAGGCCCGTTTTGTTTTTGGGGTCTGTTCATACCTTGCTGGTGTTCGATGAACGCCACGGCGTAACCCCCGCCCGACGTGCCTTGGCACTGTTCTTTGATCAGTCTACTTTTGCATATGAGAATATTTATCATTACTATTGGGCCCTGTTGACCCTGTGCAGGCATGGACCGCGTGCAGGTTTCCCCAAGGTTTCAAGGTCGAAACATGAAAAGCCTCCCCATTTCCTATCGTATGGCCGTCACTTCCCGGGTGCTGGCCGCACTGCTGGGTGGATACATCCTGGCGGCGCTGGCCAGTATCTGCATGGGCCTCTGGCTCCCGATGCCCCGCGCCGAAGCCGTCCTCAGTGGCATGATGACCTCGTTTCTGGTCTACCTGGTGGCGGTGCTCTGGTGCTTTGCCTGCCGTAGCGCCTGGCAGGCATGGTCCGGTGTGATGGTCCCCAGCCTGGTGTTGGCGGCCGTGAGTGGCCTGGGTTACTGGCTGGGTCAGTCATGAAGGAGGGCTTTCGTCAGACCATGGCCTGGTTGCACACCTGGACCGGGTTGGTCTTTGGCTGGCTGCTGTTTGCGATTTTTCTGACGGGTACCTTGTCGTACTTCAAGGATGAGATCAGTCACTGGATGCAGCCGGAAGTGCCGGTGCGCTCGGTCAGCACCGAGGCCAGCCTGACGTTGGCGCAGGACTACCTGCAACAACACGCGGCGGGTGCCGGACGCTGGGTGATCAGCCTGCCCAGTGCCCGCGATCCAGGCCTTTCAGTGTTCTGGCAGGCGCTGGGCAACGAAGGGCGACGCGGCAATCGCGAGCAACGCCAACTCGATCCGCTGACCGGTGAACGGGTCCAGGCCAGGGATACCCGCGGCGGGGACTTCTTCTATCGCTTCCACTTTCAATTGCAGATGCCGCACCCGTGGGGTCGTTGGTTGTCGACGGCGGCAGCCATGCTGATGCTGGTGGCGCTGATCACCGGGATCATCACTCACAAGAAGATCTTCAAGGACTTCTTCACCTTCCGCCCGCGCAAGGGCCAGCGCTCCTGGCTCGATGTGCACAACGCGGTGGGGGTGCTGGTGTTGCCGTTTCACTTGATGATCACGTACAGCAGCCTGGTGATCTTCATGTCGATGGTGATACCCGCGAGCATCCTGGTTGCCTACAACGGCGATAGCGACGCGTACTTCAACGAACTGTTCCCGGAGTCCGACACCCCGTCGGCAGTCGGCAAGCCCGGTCAATTGCAGCCCTTGGCATTGTTCGTGGAGCGCGCCGGCAAGCACTGGTCCGGCGGGCAGGCCGCGGCAGTGACGGTGAGCAACCCCGACGACCTCAAGGCCTCGGTGAGTGTCATGCGCAGCAGTGACGACCGGGTGGTGTATGACTTTGGCAGCAGCCTGTCGTTCGATGGCGTCAACGGCCAGTTACTCACGGTGCAGGCGCAGCCGTCGATGCCGATGGCCTTCATGGGCAGTTTCTACGGCCTGCACCTGGGGCGCTTCGCCGGGCCGGTCTTGCGCTGGCTGTACTTCATTTGCGGCCTGGCCGGTACCGCGATGATTGGTACCGGGCTGGTGATCTGGCTGGGCAAGCGTCAGTTGAAACACGCCAAGAGCGGTGTGATGCCGTTTGAGCTACGTCTGGTGCAAGTGCTGAACATTGCCAGCATGGCTGGCCTGCTGATCGCCGTGGCAGCGTTCTTCTGGGCTAACCGTCTATTGCCGGTGAGCTTTGTCGAGCGCTCGACGTGGGAAGTGAACAGCTTCTTCATCGCCTGGGGATTGAGCGTGTTGCATGTAGCGTTGCGCCAGGGCCGTGCGGCCTGGGTCGAGCAATTGGCGTTGGCGGCGTTACTGTTCGCCGGCCTGCCGTTGCTCAACGCGCTGACCACTACCCGGCACCTGGGCGTGTCCATTGCCCAGGGTGACTGGGCCATGGCCGGCTTCGACCTGACCTGCCTGGGCAGTGGATTGTTTCTGAGCTGGGCCGCCTGGAGGATGTGGCGCTCAGGTCAGGCCAGTGGCGTTGTCCCGACCCGCACCGCGCGCGTACGACGGGCCACGCTTGAACACGAGGTGAACTGAATGCTGCTGCCCTTGCTCTTGTGCTACGGCGGGTTCACCGCGTTGTGCCTGTCGATGGATCGCCATCACCGCGACCTGCTCGGACGTACACCGCCGCTTCGTGTACGTCAGCTGTTGCAACTGGCGGGGTGGTCGTTGCTGGCGTTGTCATTGTGGGCGGCGGTGGCCGCCGCCGGCTGGGGCCTGGGAGTGGTGGAGTGGTGCGCGGTCCTGATGCTCAGCGGTTTATGGCTGGTGTTGCTGCTGCCCTATCGCCCGCGCCTGGTCATGCTCATGGCAGGACTGGGATTGCTGGCCAGCCCGGTTGCCGTGTTCGCCCGGTTTTAGTTGAACCTGCCCTTGATGATCACCGCGCCCTCTGAATCGCAGGCGGTGCCCCGAGATGAGGCAACAGAGCTCCGGGAGCGGATCAGCGCAAGAACGCCTGGCGGTACTCGCCAGGTGTTCCATGCATGGCCTGGCGAAAGCGGTGGGTGAAATGGCTGGCGCTGGCAAATCCACAGGCCAGTGCAATCTCGCCCAGCGGCTGCCGGGTACTGCGCAGCAGCTGCCGGGCATGGGCCAGGCGGCGGGCCAACAGGTATTGATGAGGCGGCAGGCCGAAGCTCTCGCGGAACATTCGCGCGAAGTGGTATTCCGACAGTGCGCACATCCCCGCTAACTGACCCAGGCTGATGGGCTCGGCCACTTGGCTGTCGATGTACTCGACCAGTTGCCGGCGTTGGTGCGCGGCCAATCCCCCCTTGAGGCGCACGCCCTGGCGCAGGCCAACCTGATTGAGCAGGGTATGGCTGAGCAGTTCGTGGGCGAGGCTGCTGGTCAGTAGACGTTCGCCAGGCTCATTCCAGTTCAACGCAATCAACTGGCGGAAGCGCCCGGCCTGCTGTGCATCGTCCAGGAAAGTGCTTTCCTGCAGTTGCAGCGCGCGAGGTTCGCGGTCGAGCAAGGTGATGCAGCCGAGGGCGAAGTGTTCGGGACTGAAGTACAGGTGTGCCAGGCGGATTTCACCATTGATCACCCAGGCCGATTGATGCTCGGCGGGCAGTATGCAGAGTTTGCCCGGGCCGCCCTTGATGCCGGGTTGTTCACGGCGAAAGGTCCCGGTGCCGCCGGCAATGTAGCAAGAGAGGGTGTGGTGTCCCGGCGCTTCATAGTCCTGGGCGTCATGATGATTGCTCCACAGGGCTGCAGCCATGCCGTCACCGAGCTCGGCGCTGTGCTCCAGACGAGCATTGGGCGAGCGGTTGAGGGCTTGAAAGACTTGCAGGGTTTCCAGTGCGGGCATGATCGGTTCTCCAACGCCTGCATCCTACTCCGAAGGCCTTGCCGTGCCAGCCCATCCGCCAACAAAAGCGCAAGTTTATGCAAACACGCTGCGGTCCAGGACGACAGACTGAAGGCCATCTTCAGGAGTTACCGTCATGAACCTCTCGCTCTACCTGCTGACCGTGCTGATCTGGGGCACCACCTGGATTGCCTTGAAACTGCAATTGGGGGAGGTGGCCATTGCAGTGTCCATTGTCTACCGCTTCGGCCTGGCGGCGCTGGTGTTGTTCGTGATGCTCCTGCTGAGTCGCAAGCTGCAGGTGATGAATCGGCGTGGGCACCTGATCTGCGTGGCTCAGGGCTTGTGCCTGTTCTGCATTAACTTCATGTGTTTTCTCAGTGCCAGCCAGTGGATTCCCAGTGGCCTGGTCGCCGTTGTGTTTTCCACGGCTACGCTGTGGAATGCATTGAATTCACGGCTGTTCTTCGGCCAGAAAATTGCCCGTAATGTCCTGATGGGCGGGGCGCTGGGCCTGTGCGGGCTGGGCTTGCTGTTCTGGCCTGAGGTGGTCGGTCACACGGCCAGCCCGCAAACCCTGCTGGGGCTTGGCCTGGCATTGCTGGGTACCCTGTGTTTTTCGGCCGGCAACCTGCTGTCGAGCCTGCAACAGAAAGCTGGTCTCAAGCCTCTGACGACCAACGCCTGGGGGATGGCCTATGGCGCGGCGATGCTGTCGATGTATTGCCTGGTCAAAGGCATCCCTTTCGATATGGAATGGAATGCCCGTTACATCGGTTCGTTGTTGTACCTGGTCATTCCTGGGTCGGTCATCGGCTTCACGGCGTACCTGACCCTGGTCGGGCGCATGGGGCCGGAACGTGCGGCGTATTGTACGGTGCTGTTTCCAGTGGTGGCGCTGAATGTGTCGGCCTTCGTCGAGGGCTATCAGTGGACGGCCCCCGCTTTGGCAGGGCTGGTACTGGTGATGCTGGGGAACGTGTTGGTGTTCCGTAAACCCGGGACAAAGGTCAATCCGGTGACTACCCGATTGGCATGAGGCTGGACGCGGTCAGTTATCGTTGTCCAATGTCAGGTATATCAGTGCGGGAAACCTATATTCGATAACTACGCGCCCAGTCCCATCCAGACTTCGTGGCAGTGGAATGCGTCGCCAGGTTTCAGCCCTTCCACACCTGTGGGTTGACCAGGTCCTGCGGTCGCTCGCCCAACAGCGCGCTGCGCAAGTTGGTCAAGGCGCGGTTGGCCATGGCGTCGCGGGTTTCATGGGTGGCCGAGCCGATATGGGGCAAGGTCACGGCGTTCTTGAGCTGGAACAACGGCGACTCGGCCAGTGGCTCCTTCTCGTAGACATCCAGCCCCGCGCCGCGGATCCGATGGTTTTGCAAGGCCTCGATCAGTGCGGTTTCATCGACGACCGGGCCACGGGAGATGTTCACCAGGATGGCACTGGATTTCATCAACGCCAGTTCGCGGTGGCTGATCAGGTGTCTGGTTTTTTCACTCAGTGGCACCACCAGGCAAACGAAGTCGGCTTCGGCCAGCAGTTGGTCAAGGCTGCGAAACTGCGCGCCCAGTTCGTGTTCAAGCGCGCTTTTACGGCTGTTGCCGCTGTACAGGATCGGCATGTTGAAGCCCAGGCGACCGCGCCTGGCAATGGCGGCACCGATGTTGCCCATGCCGACAATGCCCAGGGTCTTGCCGTGCACGTCGCACCCAAATAGTGGGGCACCGACGCTGGCTTGCCATTGTCCGGACTTGGTCCAGGCATCCAGTTCGGCGACACGCCGGGCGCTGCTCATCAGCAGGGCGAACGCCAGGTCGGCGGTGCTTTCGGTCAGCACGTCCGGGGTGTTGGTGAGCATGATCCCGCGTTCGTTGAAGTAGGCCAGGTCATAGTTGTCGTAGCCGACCGACACACTGGACACCACTTCCAGTTGGCCGGCGTTTTCCAGTTGGGCACGACCGAGCTTGCGACCGACGCCGATCAAGCCGTGGGCGTGGGGCAAGGCTTCATTGAACTGTGCGCTGATGTCGCCCTGCTTGGGGTTGGGCACGATCACATTGAAGTCGTGTTGCAGGAACTCGACCATATCGGGCGAGATACGGCTGAAGGCAAGAACGGTCTTTTTCATCGCAGGAAAGCTCGTCAGGCGGAGGAGAATGCCAAGCAAGCTAACATCTTGAACGGGGGGAGTGCGAGGGCATCAACCTGATGCTCATCAGGCTGAACACCGAATGTGTGGCGAGGGGGCTTGCCCTAATGCCAGTCAGTTAAGTGAACGCCGACCCGCGTAGGAGCGAGCGCGCTCGCGATGGACGTTAACGATAACGCGCGTTTTCTGATTGAACGCGTTGCTCTTGAGTTCATCGCGAGCACTCGAGCGTCGACCGGCGGCTCCTAGTAAGTGCGACCTCATCTCTTTCACTGCTGGGCATTGGCGAATGCCCCTCGCCATACTGGATCGCATTCAGTTCGCGACGCGAACCCCACCCAGGCTGCCACTCAATTCATAGGCGGCCAGCTCCGACTGGTGGGCCGCCAGGATCTCCGGCAGCGAGCCGCGCAGGTATTCGACCCAGGTCTTGATCTTCGCATCCAGGTACTGGCGTGAAGGGTAAATGGCGTAGAGGTTCAGTTCTTGCGAGCGGTAGTTGGGCATGACCCGCACCAGAGTGCCGTTGCGCAGGCCTTCGATGGCGGCATAGACCGGCAGCACGCCGACGCCCATGCCGCTGATGATTGCGGTTTTCATGGCATCGGCCGAGTTCACCAGGAAGGGCGAGCTGTTGATGGTGACCATCTCCTGGCCTTCAGGGCCGTCGAACAACCACTTCTCCAGCGGAATCACCGGACTGACCAGGCGCAGGCAGGCATGGTTCAGCAGGTCGCTGGGTTTCTGTGCACAGCCGTTGGCTTTCACATAGGCCGGCGAGGCACAGACGATGCTGTAGGTGATCCCCAGGCGTTGCGAGACGAAGCCGGAGTCCGGCAGTTCACTGGCCAGCACGATGGAGACGTCGTAGCCCTCGTCCAGCAAGTCCGGGACGCGGTTGGCCAGGGTCAGGTCGAACGTGACATCGGGATGGGTCTTGCGATAGCGGGCGATCGCATCGATGACAAAGTGCTGACCGATCCCGGTCATGGTGTGCACTTTCAGTTGCCCGGCCGGGCGGGCATGGGCGTCGCTGGCCTCGGCTTCGGCTTCCTCGACATAGGCCAGGATCTGCTCGCAGCGCAGCAGGTAGCGTTTACCGGCTTCGGTCAGGGCGATGCGGCGGGTCGTGCGATTGAGCAAGCGGGTTTGCAGGTGGGCTTCCAGATTGGAGACCGCGCGCGAGACGTTGGCTGTCGTGGTATCAAGCTGCACGGCGGCGGCAGTAAAGCTACCGGCTTCGGCGACGCAGCTGAAGGCGCGCATGTTTTGCAAAGTGTCCATGGGGAGCTCTCGGGGGCGATGGCAAATTGTTACACGAAGTTGCAGCTTTTTTACAGGCGACTTAAGGAGGCCGCCAACGGATTATCTCGTTAACGGTAACAAAGATTCACAGGATTCCCGGCTTATCGCCGCACAGGGCCCCCCCTAGAATTGCGCCGATTGGAAATCTCCCCCTCCTCAGGAATTTGCAGCAGTGCCGCGTCGCATCAGCAGAGAGTTGAAGGCTCTCAGTGTTTGGGCTTTATCGTTAGCAATCAGCGGCTGCATCGCAACCGGAGGTATTGCCCCACAAGGCAAGGCACTCGATGCCAATACATTGGCCACCGACGAGGCCATTCAACGTGCGGCCAAGGACGCCCACTGGCCCACCGCGCAGTGGTGGCAAGCCTATGGCGATCCTCAGTTGAACGCCTGGGTCAAGCTTGCCGTACAGGGTAGCCCAAGCATCGCCATGGCGGTGGCGCGCGTGCGTCAGGCCCGGGCCATGGCCGGGGTGGTCGAGTCTGCCGAGTCGTTGCAGATCAATGGTGACGCAACCCTCAAGCGCCACAACTGGCCTACCGATCAGTTCTACGGTCCGGGTGAGCTGGCCAACACCACCACCTGGGACAACAACGCCGCGCTGGGTTTCAGTTATGCGCTGGACCTGTGGGGACGGGAAAGCAATGCCAGCGAGCGCGCAGTGGACATGGCCCACATGACTGCCGCGCAGGCGCGCATGGCGCAACTCGAACTGCAGAACAATGTCGTTCGTGCCTACATCCAACTGTCGCTGCATTACGCCCAGCGCGACATCGTCGCTGCGACCCTCGCCCAGCAACAGCAGATTCTGGACCTGGCGCAAAAGCGCCTGGACGGTGGCATCGGCACCCACTTCGAAGTCAGCCAGGCGCAAACCCCGCTGCCAGAAACCCACCGGCAACTGGATGCACTGGACGAGGAAATCGCCCTGGCCCGCAACCAGCTCGCCGCGCTCGCGGGCAAGGGGCCGGGGGAGGGCGCGCGCCTGCACCGGCCAAGCCTTTCGCTGGCTACGGCATTGAAGCTGCCCTCGGCCCTGCCGGCGCAATTGCTTGGCCAGCGCCCTGATGTGGTCGCCAGCCGCTGGCAGGTGGCGGCCCAGGCGCGCGGTATCGATGTGGCGCACGCCGGCTTCTACCCCAACGTCGATCTGGTCGGCAGCCTTGGCTACATGGCCACCGGCGGCGGGGCGCTGGAGTTCTTGACCGGCAAGAAGCTCAACTACAACGTAGGGCCGGCCATCTCCTTGCCGATCTTCGATGGCGGCCGGTTGCGCTCGCAACTGGGGGAAGCCTCGGCGGGCTATGACATGGCCGTGGCCCACTACAACCAGACCCTGGTCAATGCGCTCAAAAGCATCTCCGACCAATTGATCCGCCGTGAGTCCATGGACAAGCAGCAGGAGTTCGCGACCGAGTCGGTGGCGGCTGCGCAGAAAACCTACGACATCGCCATGGTCGCTTTTCAGCGTGGCCTTACCGATTACCTCAACGTGCTCAACGCCCAGACGCTGTTGTTCAAACAGCAGCAGGTGCAGCAACAGGTCCAGGCGGCGCGCTTGAGTGCCCACGCCGAACTGGTCACCGCACTGGGAGGCGGGTTGGGTGCCGGCCACGATGTGCCGGCCGATGGCAAAGTCCAGGCACCGAGTACTCCGGCCATTCTCTCTGCTCTCGATCACTGAACAGGACATCATGACTTCCTTGCCTGCACCGCTGCGCTGGCTGCATTCCCTTGAGTGGCGCCGTGGTTTTTATGAATGGGCACGCAGTGACGGCGTGACCTGGGTCTATATCTTCAAGGTACTGATCGCCGCCTTCCTGACTCTCTGGCTGGCCATGCGCCTGGAGTTGCCGCAACCGCGTACGGCGATGATCACCGTGTTCATCGTCATGCAGCCGCAGAGCGGCCAGGTGTTCGCCAAAAGTTTTTACCGCTTCCTCGGCACGCTGACGGGGTCCGCGGTAATGGTCGCGTTGATTGCTTTGTTCGCGCAAAACACCGAACTGTTTCTCGGCGCATTGGCGATCTGGGTGGGGATCTGCTCGGCCGGTGCCGCGCGTTATCGCAACTTCCGTGCCTACGGCTTTGTGCTGGCCGGCTACACGGCGGCAATGGTCGGCCTGCCGGCGTTGGCGCACCCGGACGGGGCGTTCATGGCCGCCGTCTGGCGGGTGCTGGAAATCTCCCTGGGGATTCTCTGCGCCACCCTGGTCAGCGCCGCGATCCTCCCGCAAACCGCCAGCGCCGCCATGCGCAACGCCTTGTACCAACGCTTCGGCGTGTTTGCGCTGTTCGTCACTGATGGCCTGCGGGGGCGTAGCCAGAGCGAGACCTTCGAGAGCCGCAATGTCGGCTTCATTGCCGAAGCCGTGGGCCTGGAAGGCCTGCGCAGCGTGACCGTATTCGAAGACCCGCACATGCGCCGACGCAACGGCCGGCTCAGTCGTCTGAACAGCGAATTCATGGGTATCACCACTCGCTTCAATGCGTTGCACCGGTTGCTTGAGCGCCTGCGCGGCAGCGCCGCCGATCATGTGGTGGCGGCCATCAAGCCGGGGTTGCAGGACCTGGCCGAGTTGCTCGACGGCTTCTCCGGCCGGGCACTGACCCATGCCGATGCAGCGCGCCTGGCGAGCCAACTGGCGGCCTACAAGGAGGGCCTGCCGGCGCGAGTGCGCAGCCTGCGAGCCAGCTTTCAGGAAGGTGTGCCCAGCGACGCCGATCTGTTGGATTTCCACACCGCGTACGAATTGCTCTATCGCTTCGTCGACGAGCTGCACAGTTATGCACAGACCCACGCCTCGTTGGCCGATCACAGCCACGAACGCGAGCAATGGGACGAACCCTTCACCCCGAAAACCAACTGGCTGGCCTCGGCCGCGTCGGGGCTTCGTGCCTCGTTCATTCTGATTGTGCTGGGCAGTTACTGGGTCGCCACCGCCTGGCCGAGCGGCGCCACCATGACCTTGATCGCGGCCGCCACGGTCGGCCTCTCGGCCGCCACACCCAACCCCAAGCGCATGGCCTTTCAGATGGCGTGCGGGACGTTGCTCGGTGCGCTGATCGGCTTCGTCGAGATGTTTTTCATCTTCCCCTGGATCGACGGTTTTCCATTGCTCTGCGTGATGTTGGCACCGGTGATCGTACTCGGTTCGTTCCTCTCTTCGCGGCCGCAATACGCCGGTGTGGGCCTGGGCTTGCTGATCTTTTTCAGCACTGGTTCGGTGCCCGATAACCTGACGGTCTACAACCCCTACACCTTTATCAACGACTACATCGCCATGGTCATGGGCATGCTGGTGTGTGCGGCGGCCGGGGCGATCATCCTGCCACCCAACAGTCGCTGGTTGTGGCGACGGCTGGAGCAGGATCTGCGCGCTCAGGTGGTGTATGCCATCAGCGGCAAGCTCAAGGGGCTGGCGTCGGGGTTTGAAAGCAGCACCCGGGACCTGTTGCACCAGGCCTATGGCCTGGCAGTCGGGCAACCTCAGGTCCAGCGCCACTTGTTGCGCTGGATGTTCGTGGTGCTGGAGGTCGGTCACGCGATCATCGAGTTGCGCAAGGAGCAGGCGATCTTGCCGGTGCACCCGGCGTATGCCGAGTCCCAGCCCTGGCGCCAGGCAATCCGCGTTATGGGGCGGGCGTTGGTGCGGCTGTTTCTGCAACCGGGCCACAGCAATCTGGAGCGTGCACTGATTGCCGTCGACCACGCCATCAGCCGGGTGCAGGCCACCGACGAACCGTTCGCCCCGCACTTCGATACCTCGGCCTTGCGCCGGGTGAAGAGTTACCTGCATTTCATCCGTACTTCGTTGCTTGACCCGCAATCGCCACTGGCGGCCCTGGCCGCCCCGCAAGGACCTGACCATGCCTCGTGAAATCGCCTTCCACGGCGTGTACATGCCGACCATGACCCTGATGTTTTTCATCGCCGCCGCATTGGCTTGGGCGCTGGATCGGTTTTTGTCCGGGTTCGATCTGTATCGCTTCTTCTGGCACCCGGCCCTGTTGCGCCTGAGCCTGTTCATTTGCCTGTTCGGCGCCCTGGCGCTGACTGTCTACCAGTGAGACCGTTTCGATGAAAAAACTCTTCAGTCTGCTCGCGACCTTGTTGGTGCTGGCCCTCGCGATGTGGATCGGCCGGACCCTCTGGGTGCATTACATGAACACTCCCTGGACCCGCGATGGGCGGGTACGCGCGGACATCATCAACGTGGCCGCCGACGTCAGCGGTGAAGTGGTCGATGTGCCGGTGCGCGACAACCAACAGGTCAAGAAGGGCGATGTGCTGATGCAGATCGACCCCGAGCACTACCTGATCGCGGTCAAGCAGGCGCAGTCGCTGGTGGCGTCACGCAAGGCCACCTGGGAGATGCGCAAGGTCAATGCACACCGCCGCGCCGATCTAGACAACCTGGTGATCTCCCGGGAAAACCGTGACGACGCCAGCAACATTGCCGACTCGGCCCTGGCCGATTACCAACACGCCCAGGCGCAACTCGAGGCGGCGCAACTGAACCTCAAGCGCACCCAGGTGCTGGCGGCCGTGGACGGTTATGTCACCAACCTCAACGTCCATCGCGGTGACTACGCGCGTATCGGTGAAGCGAAAATGGCCGTGGTTGACATGAATTCGTTCTGGGTCTACGGCTTCTTCGAAGAAACCAAACTGCCCCGGGTGCGGGTGGGCGATCAGGCCGACATGCAGTTGATGAGCGGCGAAGTGCTCAAGGGGCATGTGGAGAGTGTTTCGCGCGGCATCTACGACCGGGATAACCCTGAAAGCCGCGAGCTGATCGCGGATGTGAACCCGACCTTCAACTGGGTGCGCCTGGCCCAACGGGTGCCGGTGCGGATTCACATCGATCACGTGCCGGAAGGTGTGCTGCTGGCAGCGGGGATTACCTGTACGGTGGTGGTGAAACAACCGCCACAATAGCCTTAGCGACAGAGGCATATTGTGGCGAGGGAGCTGGCTCCCGCTGGGGGGCGTAGCATCCCCAAAATAGCTGCATCACACTATCGTCAGGCAGTGCGGAGATTGAGATTTACGATGGCGTTGTCCGAACGCGGATCGGCCGACGGGAGCAGGCTCCCTCGCCACAAAAGCAATCTTGCTCAAGCCTGGCAATACGTCTCATGCAAATGCCGCCATAGCATGTCACCTGACGGCCCCTTCTCAATCACCGCCGTCGCCCGGCGATCGGTCAGCACACCACGATCATCGGATTGCCGTTCGCGGTAGCTGACCGTGGCACCGCCTGGGTGTTGGTCGATTCCCCTCAGTTCGCTCAGGCTGATGCGCAGGCCCGGGCGAGCGCCGCCGAGTGTATCGAACAGCTGGTTCAAGGCCGGGGCATCCAGGGCATTGCCATTGGGCACGATCATCGAGAACTGCGGTGAAAAGCGTGTCAACAGGCGTGTCAGCACCTCTCTATTGCCTGTGCCGCTGAACCATTGCTCGATATCGATGTGGGTCTGGATCACTTCATTGAAGTATTCGCGGTAGTCCTTCATGGGTTTTTCTCCTTGGCAGATTGAGGGGTAAGGTGAGCCAGCAAGGCTGTTGTGTCCAGGTGCAGGACCGCGGGCAAGGGCAGTAGCGTCAGGATTGCGGCGAGCAGAAAGCACAGGGCGAACGCAGCGGGTGAGAAGGGGCCAAGCACGCTGAGCACGGAACTCAGGAACGCTGCGCCGAGACAGAAGCTCAGCTGTCGATTGATGTTCCACAGGGCGCTGGCATGGCCCATGTGCGAGGCGCGAGTGTCGAGAAAGGCCAGGGTTTGTGCCGTGCTGCTGCACAGGCTGCCGCCCAGACCCATCAGGGCATAGGCAAGGATCGGCAACACCCCCCCGGGGCCTTCGATCAGGGCTAGCAAGGCGATGCCCAACCCTTGCAGCACCATGCCGCCGACCAGCAAAGGTTTAGGTCCCAGGCGCTGGAACACACGCTTGCCCAGGGTGATGGCAAGTCCCGATGCCACGGCCCAAGGCAGCATGAGCGCCCCGGTCATTGCGGGGCTGAATCCACGGTCGTGCAAATACAGCACAGCGATCAGGCTGGTGCCAATGAATACGCCAGGGACAAACAGGTAGACCACCATCGCTACACGCAACCACTGGCCTTTGAGCAGTTGCAGGTCTAGGAGTGGCGCTGGTTTTCTCCAGCCATCACGTACATACAGCCATCCCAGCACGGTACTGAGTCCCAACATCCCCAAGCCCGCAATGCGCTGTTCGCTTTCGCTCAACAGGCTCAATGCAACCAGCAACAGGTTGATGGTCGTAGCACCCAACACTAGACCTCGACCGTCCAGCGTGGTGCGCTGCGGTAATGGCTCGTCGGTTCTCAGCCAAAAGATCGCGAGCGCCAACGTCAGCAACGCCAGCGGTAGGTTGGCGTAGTAGATCCAGCGCCAGGACAGTGTCTGCACCACCAGCCCGCCTGCCGCAGGCGACAGTGCCGGCACCAACAGGGCGACCAGCATCACCATGGCGGTCAGGTGACTGCGCTCGGCGACCGGACAGTGTCGATAGGCGAGGGCTTGACCCACCGGGATCAGCAACCCGCCGCCGAGTCCTTGCAGCAGTCGCCAACCGATCAGCGCCTCGATCGAAGCCGCCTGCGCCGCCAGCCACGAAGCGCTGCCGAACACCATCAGTGAACCGAGGATCAAGCGTCGCTCACCGACCCTGGCCGCCAGCCACACACTCAGTGGAATGATCAAGGTCAAACCGAGCATGTAGGCGTTACTGATCCACGCCAGTTGCGTGACCGAGGCGTGCAGCTCCAGGGCGATGTTCGGAAGAGCGATGTTGCTGGCGAACATGTTCAGCAGGTCGAGGGCAAAGCCCAGCAGGTACACAAGGGTGATTTTCGAGCGATAGGCCATGGCAGCCTCCGGGTAGACAGAGGCGCAGAGTAGAGCGTTCATCGGGTTGGAAAAACGTCGTCCCGGCTGTTAGTTTGTCAAAAATATTTTGACAAAGGATCACTGCACTATGGTCAGCCTGGACCGTTTCGACACCTTCAAGGCCGTGGTCGAAGCCGGATCGTTGACGGCCGCGGCAGACTTGCTGGGCCAGACCCGCGCGGTGGTCAGTTTCAACCTCAAGCGCCTGGAGTCTGAGCTGGGCGTCACCTTACTGACGCGCAACACCCGCCAATTGGCGTTGACCGATGCCGGCGAGCGGTTTTATCAGCGCTGCCTGCGCACCCTTGATGAAGCGCAACTGGCCATTGAAGAGGCCCGCTCGGAGCACACTCAGCTCAAGGGCACCCTGCGCCTGACCACCACGGTCGAATACGCCTTGGCCAAGGTGGTGCCGGCGTTGCAGGCGTTTGCTGCCTTGCACCCTGACCTGAATGTCCACTTGTCCACGTCATCGACACACGCCGACCTGATCTCCGAGCGCTTTGACCTGGCCATTCGCCTGGGGCGCATGCTCGACTCCAACCTGAGGGCGGTGCAGCTCTCGACCTTCGAGATTTTCGCCGTGGCAGCGCCGGCGCTGATTGCCCGGCATGCCGAAGTCGTGACGCTGGCGGATCTGGAGCGGCTCCCCATGTTGGGGCATGCGCGGGTGACGGAGCTGAGCGTGACGGATGCCTCGGGTAGTGAGCGGCTGTACCTGCCGGGGCCCGATAACACCACGATAGTGACCGACAGCGCCGCCACCTTGCGCGCGTTCGCCCTGTCCGGGCATGGCGTGGCCATCCTGCCGCAGTGGTTGATTCAGGACGACCTCGATGGCGGGCGCCTGACGCGGTTGCTGCCAGATCATCACTTCACCCGGCAAGGGGTCTACGCGTTATATCCGGATACCCGGCATTTGCCACTCAAGGTGCGGGCGTTCATTGATTTCATGAAGGGCCGGCAAGTGGGTTGAACAACCTGGCGCTTTCGCGGCCTCAGAGCTGTTCACGCAAGCCAAAGCGCTTCATCAACCCCGACTCCAGCAAGCCCTTGGGCAGCAACCCCGCGAGCAGCGGCAGTGCCCGGCTGCCATTGCCCAGGCGCAGCAAGCGCGGCGGTGTGTTCTGCTGCGCGGCCTTGATCAGTCCGGCAGCGAACTCGGCAGTTGGTGTCGGGTGGTCTTGGGACGCCCTGGCCCGGGCACGGATGCCTTCGCGCAGCGGCCACCACGGCGATTGCTCGCTGATCAGCTGTTCGGCTTCATGCCCGGCGTTCCTGGCGAAGCTGGACGCGATGGCGCCAGGTTGAACTTCCATCACCCGAATGCCGAACGGCGCCAACTCCATACGCAGGGCATCGCTCAAGGCATGCACCGCGGCCTTGGAGGCGCAGTAGGCGCCCGCGAACGGCGTCACCAGCACGCCGGACACACTGCCGATGTTCACCACCAGGCCTTTGCTGCGGCGCAGCACCGGGAACAGCGCCCGGGTCACGCCGACCACGGCGAATACGTTGGTTTCGAACTGGCGTTGCAGGGCCGGCACCCCACCATCGAGCAACGGCCCCATAGCGCCATAACCGGCATTGTTGATCAGCACATCGAGGCCGCCATGCTGCTGGTTGATGCGCTCGCTCAACTGTTCGAGAGCCGCACCGTCGTTGACGTCCAGTTGCACGGCGGTGAAGCCGGCCGCCGCCAGTGTCACCACGTCCTCGGTCTTGCGCGCACTGGCCCAGACCTCGAAACCGGCCGCCTTGAAGGCATCGGCCAGGGCGCGGCCAATGCCGCTGGAACAACCGGTAATCAACGCAACGGGCATGGCGCGGTCCTTGTGCAGCGAGAGGAATTGGGGAAATCAGTCGGAGAAACTACCTTGCAAACGCTCGGCGCGAAACTCCAGGGTTTGCGGGCGATAGCCGGGACGCAGCGGTGGCATCGGTAAACAGTCTTCCCAGCTCGCGCCGGCCTGCAATTCGCCTGGGCCTCGGTAGCGTGGCGCGGTGTATTGGTTATCGGCCAGATTGACCGTATCGCCCGGCGCATAAGCGGCGATCCGCCAGCGCAGTTCGGTCAGCGGCACATCGTTGCCGTTGTTCATTTTCAGCTGCAGCGGGCGATCCGCCGGGCAGTGCTCCGGTGCATAGGTGATACGCAACTCCAGGCGCGCCAGTTGTTGGGCCTCGCGGTTGTCCAGCCATACCACCCAGGCGGCCACCATGCCCAGCCCGAGCGCCGCCGCCAACGACACCGGCATGGCCTTGGCCGGGTAGCGCAGCAGCAGGACCAGCCAGGTAATGACCAGCAGAACGCCGATGAACATGGCGCGAAACCTCGAGTAGGGGATGGTCATCCTACCCACGCGCAATCGATATTGGCCATAAAAAAACGCCCTTTTCTTGCGAAAAGGGCGTTGATTGTTTCAGAGCAGTAGCGCTTATCAGGCGGTACTTCCGTCATACCGGTTGAGGATTCTCAATTGCTTGGGTGCCTCTGAGTAATATTGGATGTAACACCAACCATTGCCTGCAGTCACCATTTCGATCGGAGGGACATCTTGAGGCAGGACCGTTACCGGTACACGCGCTGCTGGCTGCCCAGTAAAGGTGGACGTTGCACGAATACCATACCGCCAGTAACTGGCCGATCCTCCCCACTCCTGAGGTCCAAACTTTTCAGTTATTTCCACTTTGTTATGCCCCAGAGACATCGGCAGCTCTGAAGAGCTGAAGTCCCACTCCTGTACCTTTAACCGCACTGCAAAGTCGCCATTTTTGCTGCTGCTGACGCAATCCAGCGTCCAACTGACTCCATCTGCCCCTATCTTTTGAGGAGCGTCCGGCCCAGGGCTCACAATGACCCCGAGATCCGCGGCTTCCTGGGTCAATTCCAGGGTCACGTGCTTGCCGAGCAATGGACTGTCGCTTTTAGGCCGCACAGTAAAGGTATGCGTAGCACCGAGGCAGGGATACGCCGGATCGCCTCCGAACACCTTGGGGAACCCATCAAAATCAACGTCCAAGGCTTCAGCGAAGTCTCCAGATTCCACCCGTCCCGGCAACTGCCAGTCCGGCAGTGCAGGGCTGGTCAGATTCAACCCGAAAAAGCCGCTGTCCTGCGCTTCGGAAAAAATCGACCAACGTACGGGTTTCCCTTCCTCTACCGGCTGTGGTGTTCCCAAGTCCGGAACACACTTCAGGTCCAATTCCGCCGCGCCCCACAGGTCATGCAGCGTGACACTGGAGCCAATCAACGGGCTGTCCCTGTTGACCCTGAGTTCCAGCTCATGGGGTTTGCCCCTTAACAAAACGAGATCGCCCTTGGCCAAATCAACCCGCTCACCGTCCAGATAAACCTCAGCCTGCTGCGCCCAGGCATCGTGCGACAAGGCGGTCACCTCGAAGAGCTGCGTCATGAGCACGCCCTGGTTAGCGCTGGTGATATCTGCCAGGACTTCGTGTTTGCCGGCGGTGTCAGGCGTATAGAGATAACGGGTCCAACCCTGCGGGTCGGTCTCGGTTGTCGCAATGACGTCCTGCTCCCCTCTGATGCGCCACTCAACCTTCACACCTTCGGCCACTTCACCGGTGTCGCCCGACCTGATCTGAACCCGCAACAGCACGCTCTGCTCTGTGCCCACCACGGGCTGGCCGAGTACCGGGCCGGCGTCGCCGACCCCGTAACGGGAATCGACTACGTTAAACGTACGGGGCTCCGTCCATTCAGAATGGTCACCGTCGTCTGTCTGCCTGGCTTGAATGGTGTACGTACCAAGGTTCCATCGCTCCGTGGCGCCCCAGCGCCACCTCTGCACGCCCGTGATGGTGGCAAACACTTCCTCTGGCTCATCCTCATGGCGCAGCTGAATCTGACCTCGAGTTTCACCACTGCCTGTGATCAAAGGTCTTCGTGAGATATCGTCGTGATTTTCTGGCGTTATGATCACGGGTGTTTTCGGCGGTTCTTTTACGATGAACGTATGGACCCCACTCCAGTCGGACTCGGGTCCACCACTCTTCTGTTTGACCTCAAGGTCATTCGAGCCGGGAGCCAAAGGCGTCACGACGGTGAACTCCAGAATCCCCTCAGCATCCGCAGGACCTGAATGCAACGTCTCGACTGAATCCTCAAGCCGTACGGTAATCTGCGCCAGGGGCAGACCTTTCACTCTGATAGTCGGACGCGTCGAGGTTCGGGTATAGGCCTGCGGCCGTTCGAATTGGGGCGCTTCGGGTTTATCCTCTTGCTCGACGGTGAAGGTGCATTCCTCGCTTGGATCGGACGCCACGCCGTTCACGGTTTGCACAACCTTGACCGTGTTGGTGCCTGGTGCCCATTCCTCTGTAGGGGTGAAGGTGCGGGTAGTCCCGGTGCCGCTGAAGTTTCCGGGGACCTTGGTGTCCGCCTCATTGAACATTTCCAAGGTGACGGTGCTGGAAGAGACGCCGGTAATGGTCAGTGCCTGGTTTGGTTCGGCCGGGTGGGATGGTTGAGTGATCGCGGGTTTCGCTGGTTTCACTGCAAACGTACACGGCACGCTTGGGTCGGACGGCATGCCGTTCACGGTTTGCACAACCTTGACCGTGTTGGTGCCTGGTGCCCATTCCTCAGTCGGGGTGAAGGTGCGGGTAGTCCCGGTGGTGCTGAAGGTGCCGGGGATCTTGGCACTCGCCGCATTGAACATCTCCAGGGTGACGGTGCCGGAAGAAACGCCGGTAATGGTCAGTATCTGATTTGCTGCGGTCGGGTTGGGTGGTGGGGTGATCGCCGGTTTGGGTGGTTTTACCGCAAACGTACACAGCTCGCTTGGGTCGGACGCCACTCCGCCTACGGTTTGCACAACCTTGACCGTGTTGGTGCCTGGTGCCCATTCCTCAGTCGGGGTGAAGGTGCGGGTAGTCCCGGTGGCGCTGAAAGTGCCAAGGACCTTGTCGCTCGCCTCATTGAACATATCCAAGGTGACGGTGCCAGAATAAACGCCGGTAATGGTCAGTATCTGATTTGCTGCGGTCGGGTTCGGTGGTGGGGTGATCGCCGGTTTGGGTGGTTTTACCGCAAACGTACACAGCTCGCTTGGGTCGGACGGCACGCCGCCTGCGTATTGCACAACCTTGACTGTGTTGGTGCCTGTCGCCCAGTTTGCAGTCGGGGTGAAGGTGCGGGTAGTCCCCGTGCCGCTGAAGTTGCCGGGTATCTGGAAGCTGTTCTTATTGAACATCACCAGGGTGACAGCGCCGGAATGAACACCGGTGATGGTCAGTTCCTGTTGCGCTGTGGCCGGGTTGGGTGGAGAGGAGATCGCCGGCTTGGGCGGTTGAACCCTGAAGTGGCGCACCACCGCGTCCGCCCCGGATGAATGCCCGTTCAGGGTCTGAACGGCATACATTCTGCATACCCCTGGGGGCAGGGGGGTGGTGACCCCCGTCCAGCTGCCGTCGGTCTGCACGCCCGTGGATAACACCTCATCCTCTCCGACCTTTAATGTCACCGTTGCTCCGACGAGCCCGGTACCCGTAGCGGTCGGCGTAGGGCCTGTGAGCTCCTCGTATGCAGGTTTGTCGATTACCGGATTGGGCAGTAATGCTACAAATGTGCATAACTCGCTTGGATCGGACGCCACGCCGTTCACGGTTTGCACAACCTTGACCATGTTGATGGGCGGTGCCCAGTTCGCAGTCGGCGTGAAGGTGCGGGTAGTCCCCGCAGTGCTGAAGTTGCCGACTACATCAGCGCCCATCTCATTGAGCATCTTCAGGGTGACGGTGCCGGAAGAAACGCCGGTAATGGTCAACACCTGTTTTGCTGCGGCCGGATTGGGTGGTGGAGTGATCACAGGTTTCGGTGGTTTCGCGGTAAACGTACACAACTCGCTTGGGTCGGACGCCACACCGCCCACGGTCTGGACAACCTTGATTGTGTTGGTGCCCGGTACCCAGTTTGCCGTCGGCGTGAAGCCGCGGGTAGTTCCGCCGATGCTGAAGTCGCCGGCTACATTCGCGTCCGCCTCAGTGAGTACTCTCAGGGTGACCGTGCCGGTAATAACGCCGGTAATAATCAATCCCTGTCTTGGTCCGGCCAGATTGGGTGGTCGAGAGATCGAAGGCTTGGGTGGTTTCGCGGTAAACGTACACAGCTCGCTCGGGTCGGACGCCACGCCGTTCACGGTTTGCACAACCTTGACCGTGTTGGTGCCTGGCGCCCAGTTCTCCGTCGGCGTGAAGGTGCGGGTAGTCCCGGTGGTGCTGAAGTTGCCGGCTACATTAGCGCCCGCCTTATTGAGCATCTTCAGAGTGACTGTGCCGGTATAAACGCCGGTAATGGTCAGTACCTGTTTTGCTGCGGCCGGGTTGGGGGGAGGAGAGATCGCCGGCTTGGGCGGTTTCACATTAAACGTTTTAACATCTGCCCAGTCTGACGATTTTCCGCTGGCCTTCCCAATCTGTTTTGCAGTAATAAAGTATTCTTTGACGGGCCACGCAATGAGGGAGGTAACCGTCCAGGTGCCATCCCTTTTCACATCCGTGAACAACTGAACACCGCCGCTGCCTCCTGACAGCCAGATTTCAAGTCTGGCGTCGGCTAATCCCCCCGATCCGCTAATGGTCGGTTTCATCGCGTTGACCGAGATAGATCCTATAACGGGTTTGAACAGCACGGCGGTAGGGACCGTGTCGGCCCAGTCGGACCAACGGTTATCTTTGCTCTGTCGTGCAGTGAAGTTAAATGGATCGGCCATCCACAGATCCACCCGCAGCTCGGGGATGCGCCAGTGGCCGTTATTCTGCACCGAAGTCTGTCCAAGCAATACTGTGCCAACACCTGCCTGATAGAGTTGGACTTGTGCCCCTGGTACCCCTGTGCCCGACACCGCTGGACGCTTGTTCCAGATCACCGAATTTTTCGCGGGCGACGAAATGGTCGGCTTTGCCAACGGCATAGTAAGCCATGGTGTTTCAGTCCAATTGCTCCAGAATCCCTGGAATCGATAGTCACATCTCATTCGAAATTGCCCAGGTTTAATGTCTCCTGGAGCAATCCAGAAACTAATTCGATCACCGCTGCCATGCCAGTAGTGAGGATCGGAGCTGCCCCAGACCTGGAGCCTCCATGAGCTGGCACCTTGGATTCCAGACGGCGTCTGTGCATTGACATGAAAACCGGTAGTGGGAATTTCTCCAGGAAAGCTGATACGAGGTCCAGGATTAAGCAGCGTGGAATACTCGTCGTTATTGTCGTCAATCATGTTATTCGCGCTCCATGTTACCCAGGGCCATCGCCCGGGTTTGTCCTAAAGCGACTTTTAACCTCTTTTTCAACGGTTGGAAACCTATCAGATATGATAGTTAGTGCGTGCGGTTAATCGTCGATTTTTCCGACAGGTGTGCTGACTAAAATGCCTTGCGCCGCTTGCTTGCGTCAGAAAATTTCCGCTTGAGCGTCTTGTTTATCGTAACCGCTGGCGGTAGTTACACCATGGTGCTTAAGGCGCAAGTGCATCCGCAGAGACATTGCGGACCCTCCTGAAAAAAGCAAAGAAATAGAAATAATTAGTGTTAATGAAAGTCTTTTAACCTGTCACTTTTGATAGGTTACATCTCCCCGCTTTATCGCTAGCTTTATCCTGCACGGGCACTCCAGCAAGAGGCCCCCTTTTATTTGGCAGGAGCTCCATTGATATGGAAGTCGAAAGCAACTCACTCATGAATGCGCTCGTACCGAGCGACGTTTCACCGAAAAAAGGTCGGGTCGATTTCGATACGGCCATGCAGAAAATGAGGTTCACCTCGGTCTTTGACATCATTCGCTTGCCCAAACCCGCTTTTGCCCGGCAGCTCGGCACGCACAGCGATGCCAACGCTGACCTGGCCTACGACAATGCCATGGCGTACGCGGCGCAGATTGCGCGTTTGTACCGCGAGTACAAAACCTCATCCGGCACATTCCAGCCATTGGCCCAGCGTAACGGCGTTCGCTCCCTTGTGTCGTTGGGGCCGACTTTTCCTAATCTGTTCAAGGAAAACTGGGACGAGTTCTGCAAGGTCGGGGCGATTGCCGCCATCGACTCACCGGTGGCCTACCTCAGCGCGCTGCGGGTGTTTATCCAGCAACTGGAAGCCACGGGCTCTGATCCCAATCGCATCTTGTTGGATAAACGCCGCCCTGACCTGAAGGATCTGCTGATCAACCACGACAGCACCTTCACCCCCAGGCCGATGCTGGAAATCGTCAACGATGTGCTGAGCCGTAATGTGCGCACTTATCTGGATGGGGTTCCGGCGGACAAGCCGAAGGCCATTAATCAGGTACTGGCTGATCGTCGCTACCCGTTCGAGTTGCCCTACAACTTCTATCACCATCAATGCCAGTTGGGGTTATCTGAGGACAAGCCGAGGCTGGGGGAGTTGAATTACCGGGCCAGTCTGTTGTTGCCGGTCGAACAGGCTGCGACGAACCACTATGGCGAAGTGCAAAAGCCGGTGCTGCAAGCACAACGGTTGTTGTCGGGGTTGAGTCCACAGCAACAGGCATTGCTGATCGAGCCGCCAGCCTTCAGCAATTTTTATATAACCCGAGATGATTTGATCAAGGGCTGGAAGAGCGCCGGCAGTACTTATCTCTGCCCTCACGTGCCATTGGGAACCTGTTTTTTACTGCCGTTACAGCAAGCAGACATTGGTACTGTTAACCCCCCAGCAGATATTCCTGGCTCAACAAGTGCAACGGCAAACCTTGCGCCCGTGACCTTTCGTAAGGTGGGGCAAACCAAGACCGAAACCGTGACTCTGAGACTGAACTCCGCTACACCTATCAACACCAGCAAATGGCGGCTTAATGGGTTGCACAATCCATCAATGTCTACCACTACCTCGTCCATCCAAGCCAATGCGGCGCTCCCCGAGCCCGCCGAAGAAGGGTATACCGCCACATTCAATCTGATCACCGCCACCAGAGTCGATGGCGTAACGTTGAGACTGGCCAAACAAACCTTCACCCTCACCCTGGATGAGCAGTACACCCTGACGCCAACGGACAAGGCCTTCTTCAAACGGTCTTACGGCGTCGAAATATCAGACGGCTCGCCGCTATGGCACATGGCGGACCTGAACGACTTCATGCAGCACACCGGCCTGCACGCCGAACAGGTCGAAATGCTCCTCTGCCAACGCACGTACGCGGTGCGATTGTCGCCCAACTGTCCCAGTAAAAACCTGCAACATGCCGGTGTGACAGTCCCGGGCGTTACCGGCAAGGTGTTGCCGTTTCCCCACGCGTCCCACTACGGCGCCTGTTACGTCAACGGCACCGGTACGGGGTCGGACCTGTACGACAGTCAGGTAGTACCGACTCCCGAGTCGATCATCCGTGATCAATTCGATAATTCCATGGGGCTGGAGCAGGTCGAACTGGGCGATACAAAATACTGGCACCTGACCAAAACCTCGCTCGATCGCTTTGATCGGCTGCAACGCATGGTCCGCCTGCAGCGCTGGACCGGCATTCCCTTTGCGAAACTGGACACCCTGATCATCTGTGCGATCCGCGCCGAGGGCGAAGCCAACCTGGGCATGGAACTCAATGAAAACACCTTGCGCGCGTTGGGGGTCTATCACCACCTGAACCAGCGCCATGGTATCGATGCGCAAGAGTTCGCGGCGCTGATGCACGACCTCACGCCCTATGCCAGTGGCAAGGATGAGATGCCGTTGTTCGATCAGGTGTTCAACCGAATACAACTGTTCGACACGCCCCTGATTCTCGATCAAACGCCGATCAACTTGACGGCCACTGATCCCGCCACGCAGAAAACCCTGCTGCAACTGTGTGCCGGACTCGGTCTGCAACCGACTGAAGAGTCCTTGCTGTTGATTGCCAGACAGACCGTAACACACGTGAAAGCACTCAAGCGTGACCTGCCTACTGTCTCGTCGATCTACCGCCAGGCCCGGATCGCGCAACTCTTCGGTCTTTCGGTCGCCGACCTGCTGACACTGGCGGGCTTGCTCGGTGGCCTGGGCTACAAACGTGCGCTGGCCAGCGGTCAGTTAAGCCCCCGAACAGCTGCTGGAACTCCGGACATCCTCGATGTGCTGATGCAACTGGACTGGGCAGTCGACTGGCTCAAGGACAGCCAGCAGACCGTCACGCAATTGCAGCAGCGGTTAGGGCCCAATGTGCCCTTGAAAGCTGCCGCAGGCATTGATAGGGCGCCGTCGATCGCTGCGTATGAATACCCACCGCTGTCTGATGTCCTGTTGACGCGCCTGAGCAAATTGCATGACGACACTAAACGTAGTGTGGTGACCGAGGAGCAGGTGGCGGCCCTTGGCCTGCCGGCTGAAACGGATATGCCAGGCACCCCGACCAAGCTTGTTTGGTTCGCGATCCTCAGAGGCGCACTGATCGACGGCAACGGACTGCTACTGGGGCTCGACGATGAGCTGACACGGGTCGATGAGGCACCTGTCTGGATCAGGGAGGAGGTAAAAAAACTGCTCGAACCGATCAAGCTCACATCGCCGGTGAAAGACGTGTGTGAAGAAAAGCTCGTCGAGTTGCTGCTCGGCGCCCACGACACGCAAGCGCAAGTGTTCGAAGTGCTGTTTCAGGAAACCGCCAAACTCTCGCCCGAGCTTACCGCCGCGGTCATTCACTGGGCGGGTGCCTCGTTCTACAGTCTTCTGCTGGAGACGCTCGAGGAGGAGGTCAGCCACGGGCTGATCGAGCATTTCCAGCGTGTATCGCAGCATGCCGAAATAGTCATCAACCTGCGTTTGAGCAACAGCGCATTGCGCCTGTTCCTGATCAACCCTCAGTGGCTGGGGGGGGATCAATACCCTGGAAGCAGTAGCGAACCCACGCTTGCCGAGCTCTACTTGTTAGAGCGCTTCAGCCATTGGCTCCACGACCAGCGCCAATCGGAAGACACCCTGTTGAGCTATTTCAGCCTCGCCAACCCGATCACGTCGAAATTGAAAAACAAGGCCCTGCGCCAGATCGCCAATGAGACGGCCAATAGCGCTTTGGCCCTGCTCCTGGAATGGCCTGAAGAAGAAATCGCGGTCTTGACCGACACCTTGCCCGAAAAGCGCGCCCGTTCGATGGCGCAAGTGGACTGGATACGTCGTTGCCAAGCGACCTGCCGGGCCAGCGGACTTTCTGCCAAGGCGCTGTTGCAAGCCACCGAACTGAATGACCAAAGCACGCTGGATGCCTGGAAAACGGTCGGTGACTCGGCCATGGCCACCCATCCTCGCGCTGACTTATTACCTGTGAATGGTTAAGGACTGATCATGACAACTGCCTTCGACGCTCCACTCAACGAGTCTTTGCGCGATGCGATGCTCGCCCTGTATTTGCACGAAGCCGTGCCCAACGATGCCTACCTGATTGAGCAGGAGTTGACCCACCGGATCAAGACCGCCGACGACCTCTATGAGTTCTGGTTGCTGGACGTGCTGGTCAGCCAGAATGTGCCCACCAGCCCGGTGGCCTGCGCCATTGCCAGCCTGCAGCAGCTGGTCAACAGCATGATGCTGAATATGGAGCCCGGTTACCACGACGACAGTCTCACGCCCGCGCAGGCCAAAGCCTGGCGCGACGGCCTGAACCGTTACCCGATCTGGGCGGCGATCCAGCAGTTGCACTACTTTCCGGACATCTATCTGGACCCGACCCTGCGCCTGACCAAGACCGACAGCTTCGAGCAGCTGGAAAACGACATCAACCAGGCGCAGATCCAGCCGGATACGGTGCAGGCCGCGGTGTTGGCTTACCTCGCACGCTTCGAGGAAATCGCCAATCTGAAGGTCTGTAACGGCTACATCGACGGCGAAGACTTCGCCAACAGCACGTATTACTTCATCGGTAAATCTCCTGCCGAAAACGCCTATTACTGGCGCTCGCTGGATATGTCTCAACGCCCGGTGATGACACCTGCGCAAGGGCCCGGCGATATCCCGGCCAAGTTCGACAAGCCCCTGCCCAATGCCTGGTCGGACTGGAAAAAAGCCAACGTGCCGATTTCGGAAAAGGCCCTGGAGCATACGATTCGTCCGTGCTGGTTCAACAACCGCTTGTTCGTGATCTGGGCCGAGGTAGAGTTCCAGGATTCGGACGCGATCGTATCCCCAGACGATGGGAAAGCGGACACAACCATCAAGGTGCATCCGCGGTTCCGTTTATACGCCAGCTACAAGAAATACGATGACAGTTGGAGCACACCACGGGTCTACATCGACAGTTATTGCCAGACTGACGCACTGATCAAGAAGACGCCCGAGGTCGTTAAAGAGCAAACCCAGACCATCGCGGTCTACGACCACTCGACGTCACCCGAATCGATGGTGTTGATGTTGTATTCCAACTACCAAGCCGACACATCAGATGAACCGGATGAGACTGGCAATAGAGACGGATACGACTTTCTCAGAACCGTGCGAATCGACAAGAACTTCAACGTGACGTCGCTGTTCCCGGCGGAAGGTGTTGTACCCCCTCATACAGCGGGCACGATGGCTCTCGCTCCAGAAGATGAAGACAAGAGCAAGGGACATGTGCAACTGATTGGCCACATTTTCGCCAATGCCAACAAGAACGCTGGCCGGCTTCAATACTGGCTTCCTACCGCCACGCCTGTATTCGGTAGCGTTACTCACCACACGCCGAACGAAGAGAAAGACACTTGGGACTTCCGAAATTGGCAGTCGCGGATTCAGACGAGCACAAAAGATGTCGATCTCGTTTACAACCGGACACGCTCGAATATCGAACTGACCGTCAGGCTGGATGAAGGTTTTCCGGACGTCCATATCATGGAATTGTCCATCTATGATCGCGAACATACAACGAAACTTTTCAAGGTAACCCTGGTATTCCGTGAGACGAATAAACACCATGACTGGGTCGATCTGCTTGACGGCTCAACGATAGAGCCTGTCGGCACCGACTACATGGATGTGGACAATGGTGCGTATTGCTTTAAAGGCTATCCGGACATCCTCAGAAGTTTGATTGCAGACCATAACAGACCCACTGAGTTTTCAGTACCTAGAACCAAACGAGGAGGGTCCGCGAGCCTGGAGGGGAAGCTTTCAAATAGAAAAATTCTCTATGGGATTCTCGCGGGTGGTACGGCTCATTCTCCCGTGATTTTTACAACGTTCTGGCGGTTTGCTGCTAATGACACAAGTGAGTTGCCAATTAGTCCCCACCTTGATCGCACTATCGGCGGTAATTATGGCTACCAGTTAGTTGTCCTGCATCCATCGGACGTTCAGGACGATATGCAGCCTGCAAAACTCGAAGGCATGCGCCTGTTGGCTCAAACAGGCATCGTTACCAGTTTGCCCAAGGATTCAATGCTTTTAACTTCATTCTCGATCGACCAGACCACTCACCAGCCCGATGGTTGGCCGGTGACGTGGCCCGTTGACCCAAAAGACGTCAATATCCCGCTTGTTTATGGCGTGTTGGTCTATGAGAGGCGCATTTTTACAGGTTGGACGCTCAAGGGCGGCGCCCTGAAGGCGCTGACCGTCGGCTGGGGCGAGGCACTTGGAGCGACACCGAAAATTGCCCCCAGCATCGACAATTTGGTCGATTCAACCCTGGGGGATAGCCCGTCACTGGGCAAAGCCCAGTTCATTGACTTTACGGGTTCAAGCATCGAACTGAGCGAGGGATGCTCCACTGCAATGGCATTACGGGCACCGATCCGCATGAATACCGTTTTTGCCAGGCAATTGATCAATCGTGCCGAATCCGGCATGGAATCGCTGCTGAGCTGGGACTCCCAGCAGATGAAAGAACCGCCCATTCCCAACGGCCTCGGCGCGCAGCCCATGGATTTCTCGGGCGCCTACTCCCTGTATTTTCTCGAACTGTTCCTGTACCTGCCCTGGCTGGTGGCTCACCGCTTGAACGAAGAGCAGCAGTACGACGAAGCCAAGCACTGGTTGTCGTATGTCTTCGACCCCTCACGCCAAAGCAGCGCCCCGGGACATCCCGGCTACTGGCAGGCCGTGCCGCTGGAAGAGCCCGTCTGGCCCGGCCCGGCAGACCCCAGTCAGGCCATGTTGCATCCGGACGACCCGCACCAGATTGCTCTCAGTTTCCCGGTGCACTTTCGCAAGGCCTTGTATGGGCTCTATATCGATATCGAGGGCAACCAGGCTGACCAGGCCTATCGGGAATTGACGCCGGATGGGCTGGCAGAGGCCAAGCTGCGTTACGTGCATATTCTGGATCTGCTGGGCAGGCGCCCGGATGTCCGGCAAGTCGACGACTGGACGCCGATCAGCCTGGGCGAGCTGAGCACCGCGAAAAATAAGGATCTGCGCGCGTTCGAGCAGCAGTTGATCGCGGCGCAACAGGACCGTCGGCAACAGCCTCCGCTGTGCATTGGCAAGGCCCCGGCCTCGGAGGACGCACCGCTATTGTGTATTCGGCCCTACGCCGAGGATCCGTCCTTGCCGGGCGTCGATAACCCCCATTTGCGCCGTCCCTTCAACCCCGAACTGATTCAGCGCTGGGAACGGGCCGAAAGCCGCCTGTACAACCTGCGGCATCATCTCGACATAGCGGGCAACGCCTTGAACCTGCCCTTGTTCGCCGCACCGCTGGACCCTCGCGCGCTGCTCGCGGCCTGGGGCCAAGGCTTGTCCGGTGCCGCCCTCAGCCGCTTGCTGAGCCCGCAGATTCCCCATTATCGCTTCAACTTCATGTTCGCCCTTGCGCAGAATGCGGTGGACAGCGTGATCCAGTTCGGCTCGACCCTGTTGTCGTTGATCGAACGCAAAGAGCAGGCGCAGTACCTGGAGTTGCAACAGCAGCAGGCCTGGAATCTTGCGAAGGTGGCTGTGGACATACAAAGACAGGCGATGGAGATCGACAACAAAAATAGGGATGCCCTGCTGGCCAGCCAAGCCGTCATTGCCGGACGGGTCGATCACTATGAGATGTTGGTGAACGATGGTGTGAGCGGCTGGGAAGTCGCAGCGGGGGCCGCTGTCTATCTGGGGGGCTTGGCCCAAACCGGGGCCTCCCTGGTGCAAATGGTCGCCGAAAACGTAAAAACCGCACCGAACATCGTAGGCTTTTCAGTGGGGGGGCAACGCCTTGAAGGCCCCGCCTATTCCGTCATGGCCGGGCTTCATGCGACGTCGACAGCGTTTTACACCGATGCTCAGGTCATGGATCGTGTCGAAAGTCTACGCCGCCGCGCTCAGGAATGGACCCATGCCCGAGACCAGGCAAAACTTGAAGCCGAGCAAATCAAGGCACAACTTGCCGTCTTCGATGAGCAACACAAAGCCACCCAACTGCAATTGCGCCAGGCGCAAACCGCCTTGGAGCAGGCCAAGGCCACCCATGACTTCCTGCTGAGCAGCAACCGCTTCAGCAAATCCCAGACCTATGACTGGCTCAACAGCAAGTTCGCCAGTTTCTACTACAGCGCCTACAACACCGCTCAATCGCTATGCCAGGCGGCCGAAGCCTGCTGGCAGTACGAAATGGGCGATTTCACTCAGACCTTTATCCGTCCCGGGGCGTGGAACAGCAGCTACCGCGGCCTTGGTGCCGGGGAAGAACTGAAAATGAGCCTGTTGCAGATGCACCGTGAGTATTTGAAAAACAATAAGCGCGATCTGGAAATTCGCAAAACCGTGTCGCTCAAGTCGCTGTTGGCCAAGGATCCAGGTTCAAAAACCAACAAAGACTGGGCGGGTATTCAAGACGATCTGAAGAACAATGGCAGCTGCCAATTTGAGCTGACGCAACAAATGTTCGACGACGATTACAAGGGTCAGAATCACTACCTGCGACGAATCAAAACCATCAGCGTGACGCTGCCTGTCACCGTCGGTCCCTATCAAGATATCTGCGCGGTCCTGAGTCAGAGCTACAGCAAGGTTGAAATGTCGTCCACCGCCGGCCAAGCAGTCAAAGAAAACCTGAGAGCGAGCCAGCAGATTGCGCTCTCTCACGGCGTCGATGACAACGGCCAGTTTCAGCTCAACTTCCAGGATGAACGTTACCTGCCGTTCGAATACACCGGTGCCATATCACGCTGGAGCCTGACCTTCCCCAATCCTGAAGCCCAGGAGGCCATGCTCAACTCCCTCACCGACATCATCGTGCATGTGAGTTATACAGCCAGACGTGAGGGCGGTTCGCTATGAATGAACAACAGCAACCTTTGATGCAAGTCAATCCCCCCTCCCTGCCCAAAGGCGGCGGCGCCATCCAAAGCATCGGCAAGGGGTGGGGCGCGGTGGGCACCAACGGTGCGGCATCGCTGGAGTTGCCCTTGCCGATTTCCCCCGGCCGCGGCTTTGCCCCGGCACTGGGGCTGGGCTACAGCAGCGATGTGGGCAACAGCCCGTTCGGAATCGGCTGGCGGATGACGGCCAATGCCATCACCCTGCGCACCACCAAGGGGGTGCCAACCTATGACGGCAGCGACCAGGTGGTGGGACCTGGCGGTGACGTGTGGATGCCCGAGCGCACTAAAGATGGCTCGCTGATTTCCCGAACCGAAACCACCTACAACGGCAGGCCACTGGGAAGCGAGCACAAGGTGGTGCGCCACTGGCCGCGGGTCGAGGGCGAGTTTGCGCTGATCGAGCATTGGTCCACCACAACCGACACCGCGGGGTTTTGGCTGATTCACGGGGCCGATGGCAGCCTGCACCTCTACGGCAAAACCGAAGATTCGCGCCGGGCCGACCCGACTCGCCTGGAGCATGTCGGCGTCTGGATGATCGACGAAAGCCTCAACACCCGAGGCGAGCACATTGTCTACGAGTACAAGCCGGAAGTGGACGCCCCCGCGCCGCCGCAGTTTCGCGACTTCCGCGCGCAGCGCTACCTCAAGCGCGTGTGTTACGGCAATGAAAAGGCCCATCCGCACCTGTACGCCTGGGACGCCGACAGCTGGAAACAGGAACAATGGCACTTTCATCTGGTGTTCGATTATGGCGAGCGCAGTACGCAGCTTGAGACCGCGCCCACCTTTGATGGAACGCAAACATGGCCTGAGCGCAGCGACCCGTTCTGGAACTACAGCTACGGGTTCGAACTGGGCACTCGGCGCCTGTGTCGGCAAGTGCTGATGTTTCATCACTTCCCCAAAGAGTTGGGGGCCGCACCGGTGCTGGTCCAGCGTCTGTTGCTGGAGCACCGACCTAGTCCGTTGGGCTACAACCACCTGACGGCCGCGCACGTCCAGGCCTATGACAGCCTGGGCCAGGTCGAAAGCCGACCGCCGATGGAGTTCAGCTACAACGCTTTCGATCTCGACCCGCGGCATCAGGGGTTCACGCCGCTCCCGGACATGCCCGGGCTCAACGACGGGCAGCGTTATCAACTGGTTGACCTGTACGGCGAAGGCCTGCCAGGGGTGCTGTGTCGCTATGACAAGGCCTGGTACTACCGGGAGCCGTTGCGTAGCGCGGAGGGTGGCGACGGAGTCGATTACAGCAACTGGAAACGGCTGGAGCACATTCCGGTGGCCGACAGTAGCAAGCCGATCCACCAGTCGCTCACCGATCTGACCGGCGATGGCAAGCTGGACTGGGTGGTCGCCCGACCGGGGATGAGCGGTTTTTTCACCCTCGATCCGGACCGCAACTGGTCCAGTTTCGTGACCTTCGATGCTTTCCCCAGAGAGTTCTTCCACCCCATGGCGCGCATGGCCGACCTGGTGGGTGACGGCCTGAGCGACATGGCGCTGATCGGCACCCGCAGCGTACGCCTGTACGCCAACCGTCGCGAGGCAGGGTTTGCCGACGGCATCGATGTGCCTCGCCGGGATAAAACCGTCGAGGAGGATGACGATGACCTGCCGCTGCTGAGCAACACGCCGACCGAACTGGTGGCCTTCGCCGATGTGCTCGGCAGCGGCCAGCAGCATCTCGTGCGCATCCGTCACAACGAAGTCAAATGTTGGCCGAACTTGGGCCATGGGCGTTTTGGCAAAGGCTTCGTGCTGTGTGCCTTGCCGTTTACTTATGCCGAATTCAATGCTTCACAGGTGCTGCTGGCTGATCTCGACGGCTCGGGCGCGGCCGATCTGATCTATCTGGAGCCCGATCACTTTCGGGTTTTCATGAACCATGCCGGTAACGGCTATAAACCGGCACCTGTTGAAATACAGCCTTGGCCCGACGGTGTGCGCTACGACTCACTCTGCCAGGTCAGCACCGCTGACTTGCAAGGGTTGGGCTGCTCCAGCCTGATTGTGACGGTGCCGCACATGGAGCCACGACACTGGCGCTATGATTTCGTCAAGGCCAAGCCCTATCTGGTCAACGGAACCTGCAACAACATGGGCGCCAGCAGCGGCGTGAGCTACCGCAGCTCGGCGCAGGAGTGGCTGGACGAGAAGCAGGAGCAGCACCTTGCCGGGGTCGAAAACCCGGTCTCCCATCTGCCGTTTGCCATGCACCTGGTGAGCCAGCAAACCCAGCTCGATGAAATCACGGGCAACCGACTGGCCCAGGGTTTTACTTACCGTGGTGGTTATTACGACCGCTTCGAACGAGAATTTCGAGGCTTTCGCCTGCTGATGCAGACCGACACCGAAGCCACGCTTGCCGAACGCGCAAGCGCCGGTTTCACCGCGCCGATCCTGAGCAAGACCTGGTTCCATACAGGCGAGGCCATCGACGTGTCGAGGGAGGGTTATTACAACCGCGATCCGTTGGCCGTTGACCTGAAGTCTGCACTGCTGCAGAGCTACCATTTCAATGATCGTGCAGCACAATCCTTCACTACTCCAGACGAAGACACCGCACGCGAAATTGCTCGCAGCCTGAGCGGCAGGGTCGTGCGCTCGGAGGTCTACGCGGCGGACGACGATCCGACCACCGCCGTTCCCTATGTCGTACAAGAGAACCGCTATCTGGTAAGGGTGCTGCGCCCCAAAGGCAAGCATCAGCCTTACGCGGTACTTCAGCCCATGGACCTGGAGTCAATCAGTTACCACTATGAACCGCAGATCCCGGACGATCCGTTATGTCAGCACAGCCTCAACCTTGAGTGGGATGAATATGGCAGCGTCGTCCATGGGGTCACTGTGTACTACGCCCGCCGCAAAACCGTCGACGATACACCGCCCTTCAGTGACGAGTATCACAAGACCTGGTGGAAGGACGCCCATGACTCGGCTCAACAGTGTTGGTACCTGACGCAGACCAAGGCGCGGCACATCCACCTGCCGGATCCCAGCGCCTGGCGTCTCGGCCTGCCATATCAACAGCGCAGCAATGCACTGGTACTGGAAAAGACGGCGTTGTGTCCCGACACGATCAACCATGAGCACTTCCTTGAACAAAGCCAGGACGATGGTGACTGGGCGAAACAATCGGTGCTGACCGGCTTGTCTTTGCAACACTACGCGGACCCCGTCAGCGGTCAAACCTTGGCACCGGGCAACGCGACCTTCGAAGGGTTATCCGCCTATGTGGAAACGGCGGAATTGGATGAGGTCGCCCTGAGCGCTTACGACAAGCTCAAGGACGAGCAAGGCAATATGCCCTTCAACCTGAAAGAAAAACTCGAATCGCCCGAAGTCGGTTACCACATCATGGAACTGTTCTTGCCCGAGGGGAAAAAGGAACCGATCACTGACCCGGAGGACGCGAAAAACTATTTGTGGTCCGTGCGCAAGGGCTTCCCCACTTACCATAAACTGGACGGCTTTTATAACGTCCAGATGTACCGGGAGACTCAAAGCCACGGCGTTACCCAGGTCACCTACGACGACTACTGGTGCGTCATCAGAGCCGTCACATTGCCGGACGGTTGTACCACCCGCAGCCTTGGCATCGATTACCGCTCCTTCCTGCCGGCGGCCATCGAGGATGCCAATAGGAATATTCAGGAAGCCCGTTACAGTGCGTTCGGTGAGCCGCTGGTCACCAGTTTTCACGGTACCGAACTGGGAGTGCCCGTGGGTTTCGATCCTCTGGAGACCTACGTACCCCCTTCAGATCGCGATCCTGCTATCGCCATTGCCGATCCGAAAAAAGCCATCGGCCATTTCGCCAGCGCCGGTTTTTGGGACACCTTCTGCTGGATGGGCCGGGTTTCCCGGACGTCACCGCCGTCACCTGAGTGGCGGAGCTGGGCCAGAGCCGAAGGTTTTGTACTGCCCAGCGGGCATCTCTGTCACCGGGCCCGGCAACACCTTGAAGGTTTGGAAAACCCCGACGCGAACGAGCAGATCCTCAAAGCGCAGATTGACGCTGCGCACCGTGAGCCGGTGTACTCCGTCGGCCTGTTGGCCGACCGCTACCCCGGCGATGCACAGATGCAAGTCCGGGTGAGCATCGCGTGTCTGGACGGTTTCGGCCGGGCGCTGCAAACCAAGCAGGAAGTCGAACCGGGCAAGTCCTGGCGGGTCGATGAAAATGGTGAATTGATCCTCAAGCCCGACGGCACGCCGCAAGAGGCCGACGTCCTGCGACGCTGGCGAGTCAGTGAGCCGGTCGAGTACAACAACAAGGGTGAGACAGTACGGATTTACCGGCCGTACTTTGCCGATCAGCCGCGCTACATCAATGATCGGTCGATGCGCCAGCACGCTTTTCACGACCAGCAGTTTTATGACGCGGCAGGCCGCCCGACCGAGACGGTGCTGGCGAAAGAAATGTTGCAAGGCGACCCGCCGCAACTAAAACCGTTACGCCGGGAACAGCAATACCGCACCTGGTACAACATCGCCTTCGATGAGAACGATTTGTTTGAGCCGCCACCCGCGCAACGGCGAACTATGAGGACACTCCATTGAATACGGACATTCATTCACATACCCCACAGCTGGCGGTCATCGACAGCCGTGGTTTGCCGGTGCGCCAGATTGCGTACTGGCGGCAGGATGCCGGCGAACTCATCGCCCAGGCGTGGGTCAACCGCACTGTCTTCGACCCTGCGGGTCGGGCGATTGCCCAGTGGGATCCACGGCTGTTTCAGGATGCTTCGGCCCCGGCCAATCTGAGCACCCTCCACGGGTTGTCCGGTGTTGAACTGTGTACCCGCAGCGTCGATGCCGGTTGGCGGGTCAATCTGTTGGGCGAGACCGGTGCGCCGATGCAAAGTTGGGACGGCCGGGGCTCGCGGCGCAGCTGGGAGTATGACGATCAACTGCGGCCTTTGGCGGTGTTTGAGCAAGCGGCCGTTGGCGAGGCCTCTTGCACAGAGCGTATGGTTTACGGCGTGGGCAGTCAGGCCTTTGCCGACCACAACCAGTGCGGCCAATTGATCCGTCACGATGATCCGGCCGGGACGTGTCATTTCAGTGAGTTCGGTTTAACGGGTGCTTTGCTTGATCAGCAACAGCACTTCCTGCAAGCGCTGGACTCGCCCGACTGGCCTTTGCCCGTCAATGAGCGCGATGCCTTGCTTGAGCCAGGTGCGGGCGCTCACAGCGCTTTTCACTTCAATCCGCTGGGTGAGTTGCTGGAGCAGACCGATGCCCAAGGCAATCGTCAGCGTTTCAACCAGACCGTTGACGGCCAACTGCGCGACGCCTGGCTGCACCTCAACCATGCGCCGCAAGCCCAGCGGCTGGTCAGTGGCATGGACTACAACGCACAAGGTCAGATCGAGCGGCAAGCCGCTGGCAACGGTGTGATCAGCCAGTGGGATTACTGCACGAAGGATGGTCGATTGGTTCGTCTGCATGCCAAGCGGGCCAACGGTGAGCCCTTGCAGGATTTGAACTACGGTTATGACCCAGTGGGTAATATCCTGAGCATTGAGGACAAGGCCCTGCCGGTTCGGTACTTTGCGAATCAGCGAATCGAGCCGATCAACCGCTACGGCTATGACAGTCTTTACCAACTGATCGAGGCGACGGGTTGGGAAGCGGGGAGTGCCAACAAGGGCCCCTCATCCATCGAAGACCCCCAGGCCGTGGCCAACTACCGCCAAATCTATCGTTACGATGCCGGTGGCAACTTGCTGGAACTGATCCACCACGGGCCGCAGCAACATGGGCGACGGCTTACCGCCGCGAAACACAGCAACCGCTGTCTGCCTGAGCGCAATGGTCTCCCGCCGACCGAAGCGGAAATAGCCGCGGGATTTGACGACAACGGTAACTTGCAGGCCTTGGAGCCGGGTCGAATACTGAGTTGGGATACGCGCAATCAACTCCATCATGTGAGTCCAGTAGAGCGGGCATCGGAACTCAACGATACCGAGCGTTACATCTACGGCGCTGACGGCATGCGCCAACGCAAGGTGCGCTCGACGCAAACCAGTGCACGCACAGTCATCAGTGAAACCCGCTACTTGCCGGGACTTGAAGTGCGCAATATCGAGGGTGAGGTTCTGCATGTCATCACGGCCCAGGCCGGCGGTGCGACGGTGCAAGTGTTGCACTGGGAAACGCGGGTGCCCAAGCATCTTGGTAATGACCCCTATCGCTACAGCCTGGCTGATCACCTGGGTTCTTGTGCACTGGAGTTGGACAGCGAGGCCAGGATCATCAGTCGGGAAATTTATCATCCCTATGGCAGCACGGCGTTCAGTGACCAGGGAGACTCAAGCGAGGAGAGTTATCGCACGTTGCGTTACTCGGGCAAGGAGAGGGATGCGACGGGGCTGTATTACTATGGGTTCAGGTATTACGTGACACAGCTGCAACGATGGTTGAATCCGGATCCCGCGGGTGACATCGATGGATTGAATTTTTATCAAATGGTAAACAACAATCCTGTCAAGTTTTTGGATGAACTTGGGCTTAATGGTGTTGTGCCGGATTCGGTTAATGAATGGGAAGAGGTAGGCAGGGCGCGATCATTGAAAATTTATGACTTTGCCAAGACGCAGGGGAAAGTTTACAGCGGGCCACCGTCGAAACAAATTAAGGCAAAGCAACGAGATCTTGAACTGAATCCAGATTATAAGTATGTGCCTGGCTCACTTAAATCACTTGTGGCTCATTCATATGCGATAGCCCCGGTGGTAGATGCCAGATTTATGGGTTTTTTTAATATCGAAGCCCCCAAGCAAGGTCCTACAGCGTACCCTGGGGTTGACAAGGAATATACAAGCGTGGCGGGGAATGGTGAGTTCTATATGGATCATGGAACATACAAGATAGATAATGTTTCAAGCTATTTGGAAAGGCTGAAGAAAGACTATACGGACGCAATAATTAATCCGCTCCATATCAGTGACTTTAGACCCGAGGAGTTGGCGGCGTACCCGACACTTTCCAGGACGGTCGCTGAAAGCCATACACTTCAGCCGGTCGTGGAGAAGTGGATTGAGACGCATATTGAAAATAGTAAAAATATTATTCCTGTGCTAGCGGGTGGGCCTGGAGCTCACGCTGAAGTGCGGTTGCTTAATACAGTTGTTGCGTTGCATCCGGGTGATGCTGAAATAGTGCTTTCCGATCTTCATTTATTTACAGATGTTATTTTTGGTTCGAGTGCGCCTTCGAAGTTTGTCGGGTGTTTTAACTGCAGTGGAATCATACCGGAGTCGGTAACTGTCCACACAGGAAGAAGCTCTTACAACTATGAAGATTACAATAGTACGGTCCTTCGTCACACGATGAGTTCGTAGAGGGCCGAACGCTATTTTCAGGAATCTCCCCAAAAAAGATAGCTCCCATTCAACCCACTGCGGATAGGGGACGCAGTCGGCTGAACGGGGGCTTCTTGTTTCAGCGATTGATCACTGGGCTATGGTCTTCATCGACACCCCCCGCTCAATCGGCGTCGAGCGACCATAGATGTCTTCGAACCGTTCGATATCGTCCTCACCCAGGTAGCTGCCCGACTGCACTTCGATGATCTCGAGCGGGATCTTGCCCGGGTTGCGCAGACGGTGGACCGAGGCGATCGGGATGTAGGTCGACTGGTTTTCGGTGAGTAGGAACACGTTTTCGTCGCAGGTCACTTCCGCGGTGCCACTGACCACGATCCAGTGTTCGGCGCGGTGGTGGTGCATTTGCAATGACAGGCAGGCACCCGGCTTGACCGAGATGCGCTTGACCTGGAAGCGGCCGCCCATGTCCACCGAATCGTAGGACCCCCACGGACGGTAGACTTCGCAATGGTTCAGGGTTTCGCTGCGGCCCTGTTCATTGAGGGTGTTGACCATCTGCTTGACGCCTTGGACCTTGTCCTTGTGGGCGATCATCATGGCGTCCTTGGTTTCGACCACCACGATGTTCTCAAGGCCAATCACCGACACCAGTTTGCCGTTGCCATGGATCATGCAGTTGCGGCTGTCCTGGATCACCACATCGCCCTTGCAGACGTTGCCGTTGGCGTCTTTCTCATGCACGTCCCACAACGATGACCAGCAACCCACATCGCTCCAGCCGGCGGTCAGCGGCACCACGCAGGCACGCTGGGTCTTTTCCATCACCGCGTAGTCGATGGAGTTGTCCGGGCAGCAGGCGAAGGTGGCTTCGTCGAACGTGACGGAGTCGGCGTCCTGATGGCTACGCTCAAGGGTCAGCAGGCAGGTGTCGTAGATATCCGGATCGTGCTTCTTCAGCTCTTCGAGGAAGCGACTGGCGCGGAACAGAAACATACCGCTGTTCCAGAAATAACCGCCGGCCTGGACGAACTCGGTGGCGCGCTTGACGTCGGGTTTTTCGACGAAGTGCGAGACCCGGCTGACGCCTTCGGGCAGCAGCGCGTCGTTGGTGGACTTGATATAGCCGTAGCCGGTTTCCGGTTTGGTCGCCGGTACACCGAACAGCACCATCTCGCCGCGTTCGGCGGCGACGGTGGCCAGGGCCAGGGCACGCTGCAGGGCTTTCTGGTCTTCCAGCACGTGGTCGGCCGGCAGCACCAGCATCAGTTCGTCACGACCTTCATTGACCAGCATCATCGCCGTCAGCGCTACCGCCGGTGCGGTGTTGCGCCCGAAGGGTTCCATGAGGATGCGCTGGGCTTGCAGATTGCGGTTGCCCAGTTGCTCGTTGACGATGAAGCGATGGTCCTTGTTGCAGACCACGATCGGGGTATCCATGCCGTCGAACACCAAGCGCTCCAGGGTTTGCTGGAACAGGGTGTGTTCACCGGTCAGGGCCAGGAACTGCTTGGGGAATTGTTTGCGCGAAAGCGGCCAAAGACGTGAGCCGCTACCACCGGACAAGATCACTGGAATCATGGTGTTACTCCTAATAAGTGCAGTTGGAAGCTGCAAGCTTCAAGCGGCAAGTTAAAAGCTCTTCACTTGCTGCTTGTGGCTTGTGGCTAATAGCTCGCGCGATCAGCGCGTCGACACCGGGCGTTTCACCCACACTGGCGACAGGCTGCTGCCGCTTCCGGTGACGTACAGCACTGCCGCTTCACCGCGCTCCAGCGCAACGGGTTTCACGTCGCCGACCTTCTGGTCGCCGTCATACAGCGCCAGGCTGACTTTCACCGGGTTGATTTCACGTTCGCCACGGCCCTTGGCGGCAACGCTCTTGACCACTTCGGTCTTGCCGTCGGCGGTCTTCAGGGTCAGGGCCTTGTCACTGAGGTTCTGCACCCGCACCAGGGATTTCTGCTTGTTCTTGAACGGTGGTTCTTCGATCAGTTGGGGTTGGCCGCTGGCGTTGTTGACCAGGGTGTAATAGTGATCGGCCGCCAGTTTCACCGGCAGGGTCTGGCTGCCGACCTTGGCGCTGTAGTCGCCACCGGGCATGAAGCTGAAGTCGCTGCTGGCCAAAGGCGCGACGTCGCTCAGGCTGGTGCTGCCGACCGTGGCGCTGACTTCGGCATTACTGGCGTTATAGATGCGCACGAAGCTCGAGCCTTTCGGCGCGGTCGGGCCGTAGAGCGCGGCATCACCGGCGGCGAAGGCCTGCATCGACAGGGCACTCATGCCCGCGATGAGTGCCAGGGTTTTAGCGAGACGGCGAGGAGTTGTAGTGAAAGTCATGGTGTACCTCTCTTTCAGTTTTGCGCCCGGTCGGGCGTCTCGGATTTGCTGTTGATGGCTACGTTTTGTTGGCGTGCACCGGCTTGTTTGAGCGCGGCGACCCACTGTGGGTCGGCGTCGCCGATTTCGTTGTTCACCGGCAGATATCGTTCAGGGAACTCCCAGATCAGCACTTGCGGCGGGCTGTTCTTGAAGGCGTCGCTTTTCAGGTAGCTGAGCATCGGCAGAATCGGGCCGTGACCGTCTTCGGCGTAATTGACCACATCGCTGTGCAGCGCCTGCTTGAGCGCACCGACAAAGTTCCAGTCGGGGTTGGCGCTGTAGCTGGTACCGATCAGTGCGACCGGTACTTCGGCGTCGGCAAACAGCGCGTCATCACCGACGGATGGATCTTCAACCGTCAGGGTGCGGCGTTTTTGCAAGGCCTCGGTGGCCGGCATCAGGTTTTCGAACAGCGGGTCCAGCGGCAGGAACAGGCGCAGGTCGCCCTTGTGGCTGACGTTCTCCGTGGTTTCGGTGACGAAGCGCTGCGGTGGGCCACTGAGCGGCGTCTTGTCGGCAATGGTCCTGGCCAGTTGCTCGGCGGCGATTTGTGCGCCCTCCGGGGTCCAGTGGGTGTCGGTACGCAGGAATACTTGTTGACCGTTCTGTTTGGCTTGTTTGAACGGCCCCAGCAGGTCGGGAGCGAGGATCCGCTCGGCAGCCAGGCGGTTGTGGAAATCCTTGTAGAGATCGGCGTGGATGCTGGCCGGTTTAACCTCGGCCAGGTGTTCCGGGTACAGGCGAACCTTGGCTGGAACAACCGCCATTACCAACTGCACGCCGCTGGCCTTGAGGGTCTGGCGCACGCCTTCGACCAGGGCGTAGTTGCCTTGCAGGTTCAGCTCTTCGTTGACGATCGGGTGGAACTCTTCATCGCTGTACAACCACTGGTCGCGACCGAGCACCACGCCCGGACGACCTTCGTTGAACAGCTTGAAGTCCAGGGCCGCCCACAGGTTGGTGCCCAGGCGCTTGATCGGGAACTGGTCGTCGTAATGGGTTTCCACGGCCTTGGCCCAGCGACCGTTGAGCACGGTGGCGTCGGGGTTGGTGTTGAAGCCGAAGAAGCTGCGCATCGACCACAGGCCCAGGACCATCAGGGTCACCAGGAACAGGGCGATGTAGAACAGACGTAATGAGCGGGTCATGGTCAGATCCCTCAGAACTGGAAGTAAAGGAACGGCGAGAAACTTTGCGCCGAGAGTTTGAGAATCGAAGCAATGAACAGCAGCAGCACCAGTGCACGCATCACGAAACGCGACCCGTCAGCCGTCCAGTAGGCGGGTTGCACCTGGGCTTCGACGCCGACGGTGTAGCCAGGCGCGTGGATGCTTGCCGGGTTATCCCCAGGCACGGCTTTGATCAGGCCCGGTTGGGCGGCGGCCGGGCCATCGGCATCGACGTTCACCGCAGGCGTGGTCTTGAGCGGTGGCTGGTTGCGGTAGAAGTCGCGCAGGCCGAAGAACGCGAGCGTCACGTAAGCCACGATCAGGGTCGCGACTTGCAGGCCGGTGAGGCTGGCCTGATTGAGCTCCGAGAGCGACCAGTCGCCGAAGCTGAACATGGCGCCGTACATGCGACCGGCGACGTGCAGGTTCTCGGCGCGGAAGATCACCCAGCCCATCACCACCAGCAGGAAGGTCAGGGCCCAGCGCACCGGATTGAAGCTGCGTGGCGAGGTGTTGAGGCCGATGGCTTTTTCAATCGCCAGCCACATGCCGTGCCACGCGCCCCAGACGATGTAAGTGATGTTGGCGCCGTGCCACAGGCCACCGAGCAACATGGTCAGGAACAGGTTGCGGTAAGTGATCAACGTGCCTTTGCGGTTACCGCCCAGGGTGATGTACAGGTAGTCCCGCAGCCAGGTGGACAGGCTGATGTGCCAGCGCCGCCAGAACTCGGTGATCGACTGGCTGATGTAGGGCTGCTTGAAGTTTTCCATGAAGCGGAAACCCATCATCAGCCCCAGGCCGATGGCCATGTCGCTGTAGCCGGAGAAGTCGAAGTACAGCTGTGCGGTGTAGGCCAGCGCACCGAGCCAGGCATCCCCCGTGGTCGGGTTTTGCAGGGCGAAGCAATGGTCGGCGACCACCGCCAGGGTGTCGGCGATGAACACCTTCTTGATGAAGCCCTGCATGAACCGTGTGCAGCCCTCGGAGAATTTGTCGAGGGTGTGGGTGCGGTGGTTGAACTGGTCGGCCAGGTCGCGAAAGCGCAACACGGGACCGGCGATCAGGTGCGGGAAGATCGCCACGAACGCCGCGAAGTCGATCAGGTTGCGGGTCGCCGGCGTGTCGCCACGGTAGACGTCGATGATGTAGCTGATGGACTCGAAGATGTAGAACGAGATCCCGATCGGCAACAGCACGTGGGTCAGGATGAACGGCTCAAGTCCCACCGAGGTCATCATGGCGTTGATGCTGTCGACGCCGAAGTTGGCGTACTTGAAGTAGCCCAGGATGCACAGGTCGACGGCCACGCCCAGCAGCAGCCAGCGCTGCGCCGGCTTGGTCCTGACGCCGGCGGCGCCGACTTTCAGGCCGATCCAGTAGTTCCACAGCGTGACGGCGGCGAACAATGCCAGGAAGTCCACGCGCCACCAGGCATAGAACACATAGCTGGCGATCAATAGCAGCAGGTTGCGATAGCGTTGCCCGCTCAAGTAGTACATGCCGAGAAAGATCGGCAAGAACAAAAACAGGAACACGTTGGATGAAAACACCATCCCGGTCTCTCCTTGTTGAACTCACAGTCAAGGGCCAATGGCCCCCCCAAACCCCCCACGAATAACCGTGGAGGGCGGTATTACATTCACTGCCAACCTGGGTAGGAGCGAGCTTGCTCGCGAAGGTCGTCAACGATGACGCGGGGCACCTTGAAAAACGCGGTGCCTGTGCGTCCTTCGCGAGCAAGCTCGCTCCTACAGGGAGTGGCCTTTGTTGGTCTTTTCGTTGGTCGGGTCATAGACCCTGGTCAGGTCGCCACCCAGGCGGAAGGTCTTGAACGGTTGCATCTGCCGTTTGCGTTTCAGCACATCCGGCGTGCAGGTGTAGAGCGAGCAGTACGGTTCGAGCCAGGCGAACTTCGAGTCGACTTTCAGGTCGGTCATGTCCTGCTCCTTGCCGTTCTTTCTCTCGAAGGCTTCAGGGTCTTTCGCCCCGGTCAGCACCCGCTCACCCAGACGCTTGAGCGCAGCGTTGTTTTCCTGGCGCAGGTCGACACCGTTGACCTGGGCGAAGCTGGCGATCATCGCCAGCGGCGGCAGGGCGTAGTTGTGATAGGCCAACGCCCGTTGCTGGCGCTTGAGTTCGTTGGGCAAGAAGCTCTGGGCGTCGACCTGGTTGGCGCCGACCTTGAACTCCTTGACCGCCCAGTCGAACAGGTCGCGGCGGTTGGTGGCGACCGAGGTCGCCATCACTGACCAGGCAGCCCAGTACGAATGGTTGTTGGTTTTATCCAGCGGCAGGTTGTCCCAGTCGCTGACCACCTGGTCGGCCATCTTGCTGAACCAGGCTTCGATCAACTGTGCCTCTTGCGGGTGAGCCGCCAGTGGACGGGAGTTGGAGAACTTCAGGCGGATGTAGGCCGAGGCCATGCTGCCCAGCGCCCATTTGCGCATCGACTTGCCGGTGTGGTTGAAGTCCTTGGACATCAACGCATCGGCCTTGGCCCAGGCCGTCAACCAACTGAGGGTGCAGTCGAGCTGTTCCGGGCGACCATCACGCATGAACTGCATCACCTGCTTGCTGGTACCGCGCTCGATTGCGGTGATGTCGGCGGTGGCGTCGCGAAAGGCTTTTTCCGATTCCCGGTTCAGGGTCGAACGGGCCTTGTCCGAGCCTTCGTACTTGCTGCGAAATTGCAGGGCACCGGTGTACGGCGTCGGTATTGCGTCGCAGCCTTCGCCACTGTTGCCGGTCTTGAATTTATCCACAGGCGCAAAATAGCCCTGGGGTGGACGCAGTGCCTCGGCTGCCTGGGTGACCCCGGCGAACATCGCCAGGCTCAGGAGCGTTGGTGCCAACAGGTGTTTCAGCGTCGCAGTGTGCATGGCAGACCTCATTGCCCAAGCTGGGCGGTACGTTGCCCAGCGCTCGGGAATACGTTGCGTTTGCAGATTTTCGCTTCGATTTTTTGCCCCGCGGCGCCCGCTTCCGGGCCCTGGACTTCAAGGGCCAGCAGGTTCTGCGAGGCCCAGTCTTCATCGGTGCGCAATTCAAAGGCGAAGCGACCGTCGGTGTCGGCGGTTTCCGGTTTGTCGATCTTGATGTCCTCGTGGCGACCGTTCATGTACCAGAGGGTGGCTTGCAGGGTTTTCACCGACGGGTCGGCGAAACGAATATCGACCTGGTGGCTGCTGTTGCGCAGGTCCATGTTCTGGCGGTTGACCATCAACTCGTTCTTGCCGGGCTTGAGCGTGGTGCTGCTGCTCATCAGCGCGTCCTTGCCTTCGCACCCGTTATCGAGCAGCGCCATCATCTGGCGGTAGATGGTTTCCTGGTCCAGGCGATACAACGGCGAGAACTCCCAGATGAGGATTTTCGGTGGGGTCTTCTGGAACTCGTCGCTGCCCAGGTACTGCAGCATCGAGCCTTCCAGGCCGCCGCCGGGAAAGGCGACGTTGAGAATGTCGGCGCCGATGGCCTCTTCCAGGAACCCGGAGAAGTTGTAGTTTTTGCCACTGTGGCTGGTGCCGACCAGGGTGATCTGCGGGTTGCCGGCATCGCTGAACAGGTCGCCGTCCGCCGCCTCGCCCTTGGGCTCGGTGGTGAACTGGTCCATGTACTGGATGGCGTAACTGGTGCCGCACAGTTGCCCGGCCATGTTGTGCAGGGTGCCGGTCTTGCCCATACGTCCGGTCTTTTTGGTTTCGAACTCACGCTTGGGAATATCGGCGAACCCTGGCAGTTGCTTAACCTTCTCAGCGACGATTTTTGCCGTGCGTTGGGCACCGTACGGGGTCCAGTGCTGGTCGCCACGGAAGTAGAAATCGTGAGCGGGCAGGGTCTCGGGCAGTGATTCGTTGGTCAGTGGCGAGAGGTCCGGCACCACGTAGCCCATCTCGGCAAAACGCCCGAGCATGGTCTGGTAGTTTTTCAGCGCCTTGTCGTAATCGAACGCGGCCTTTTCCTGGGGGTTGAGTTTGTTGCGGTTCACCAGGCCACGGGTCGGCTGGTAGACCACCACCAGTTCAATGCCTTTGCTCTGGAACGCATCGTGCAGTTGCTTGAGGCGGCGGTAGCCTTCGGCCGTGGTAGTGAATTCGGTGCGCAGGTCTTCCCGGGTACGGAACAACCAGTCGCCTTGCGCCTGCACCAGGGTGGTGAAGTTTTGCTGATAGCGAGTGGTGTAGTTTTTCGCGTCGTGGGCCTCGGGGCACAGGTTGCAGCACGGCTCGGCGGTAAAGGCCGGCGCCTTGCCATCGTCCGCGCTGGCCGCAAGGCTGGCAGTGAACATGGCCGCGGTCAGGCCGGTGAGGCTGAACAGTTTGATCAGATGTGGCTTCATGAATGTCATCCTCAGTCGCGCAGGTCGGTCTGACGTTCGACGGGGTCGATCAGCACGGCTTTTTGCTGGCGCACCAACAGGTCGAGGATTTCGTCCTGGCGTTCGCCCAGGATCCCCGAGAAGCTGATGCCACTGGATTTGGTCGGGGCAAGCATCGACACCCGGTACAGCTCGACGCTCAACGGCGAGTCGATGGACATCGGTCCGCTGCCGTTGGCCGCCAGTTCACCGCCAACCACGATCAGCGACACCTGGGCATCGAACGGGTCGAGCTTGATGTCACGGTCGGTGTCGCTCAGGTCCTTGATGTGGCCGTAGACGCCGGTCAGGCCGTTGGCCATGGCGACGTTTTCGTAGAGACGAATGTTCACGCTGTTACGAATGCGGATGCCGTGGCGTTGGTTGCTGATCACCTTGTTGCCCCACAGCAGGTTGTCGGCACTCTCGTAGAGGGTGATGCCGTCGGTGTGGTTGCGGTAGATCTCGTTGTAGGCGATCAGGTTGTTGACGCTATTACGGTCGATCACCAACCCTGACAACTTGTTGTCGTAGCTGCGGTTGTTGAAGATGAAGCTGTCATTCACTTCACGGGAAATGATGATGCCGTGCTTCTTCTTCGTGCCATGGACGGTGTTGTCCGCGATGATCAGGCCATGGGAGCGGTCGTGGGGGTCGATGCCGTAGACGATGTTGTCGCGGTAGGTGTTGCCCTTGACCACGAAGTCCCGGGTCTCATAGCAGTAGAAGCCGTACCACATGTCCGAGAACTCGGAACCGATGATCCAGCCGGTCGGTTCCGGGCGCTTGAGCACCTTGGCCATGTTGGGCGTGTACTGGGAAATACTCACCCCGTAGGACTTACTGTTGGCGTAGCCGAAGCTGGCCATCTTGCTGTTGACGATGTACGTCTGGGTGCCACCCCAGGCCAGCAGGAACGGGCGGAACTCCTTGGGCGAGCGGAAGCTCGCCGGGCCGTTTTCCTTCTCGCGCCAGCCGGTGATTTTCGTGTCGCGCACGAACAGCTGGCCGTCGTTGACCAGGAACGAACCGGCCTCTTCGGACAGGCGCAACTCCTGGGTCTGCTGGTCGATGTCGAGGATGCCCTTGGCTCCGACCACGATCGGCAACCTGGCCAGGAACACACCCGGTGCCGTTTCGCTGAAGTACTGCTTGGGCAGTGTCTTGACCAGGTCCTTGAGGTTCAGGTAGCCGTCGTCGATAAAGATCGCCTGGGGGATGCCGTGTTGACGCACCACCCATTCGGCCATCTTGTTATCGCCGCCGATGAAGTCCTTGAGCGCGTCTTCCTGCATCATCCGCCGCACGCTGACCTTGCCGACCTTGCTGCGCACGATCTTCGCCTCGACCGCTTGCGCGGTATAGCCGGACAGGTCGGGCAAGGTCGGCGCCGCCAGTTCCAGTGGCGCGGTCGGTGCGCTGCTGACGGTGTAGGTCTTGGCCTGTTGCAGCTCCTTGGCCAGGGTCACCGGCTTGCCTTTCTGGACAGGCGCGGCAGGCTCGACGGCGGCGAATGCTGCGTGACTGGCCAGCAGCAACGCAGCAGCCAACAGGCCGAGCGAACGGTTGGTCGCTGGGATGTTCATCCGGGGCACTCCCTTGGCGGCTTGCATCAGAAGCGCCAGATCACGTCGACGAATGCACGGTGCATGTACGAATCGACCTGGTTGCCATAGGCGTCGCCCGGTTTGAACACACCGCCGCGAACGCGCACCAGTGCTGCCGGTTCATCGATCGACTGGCTCAGGTTCGCTGGCAGCAAGCCATGCTTGAAGTACTTGGTAACCACCAGGTCGACTTCCTGGCCGAGGTCTTTATTGCCGTCTTCCAGTGGCAGCGAGGTGCTGGACAGCAGGGCGCCGGTGACGTCGTCGTAGTTGTTTTCCACGGCATTGATGCCGTTGCTGCCGACCGGCTTGTTGCCGTCGACACGCCAGAACTTGTGGTAGACCAGGCTGGCGTCGTAGTCGTCCTGGAGCATCCAGGAGCCGAACAGGGTGGCGCTCTGCATGTTGTTCATCTCGCCGCGGAACGCTTCGCCAAAACGGTGAACCCGCGAACGCGTGCCGGTGTAGTTGGAGCGGTTGCTTTGCAGGCCGTTCTGTTCGTAATCGCTGCTGGCGCGGGCGTAGGCCGCACCGACTTGCCATTGCGGATCAAGGCGCAGACGCACCCCCAGGTCCGTGGCCCAGCCGTCGACGTCGCCGCTGCGCTTGGCATCGACTGGCTGGCTGCCATCGGCATTGAGCGGGTTGACGGTGTCACGATCGCCGGTCATGCCGGTGATGCTCGCCCAGTAGTTGACTGTGTTTCTGTTTTTCAAGCTGTAGGCGTCGCTGTTGGCTTCCAGGCCGACCCAGCTCAGGTCGCCGTTCTGTTTCTTGTCGCTGGCATCAGGCACTTCGCCGGGTGTCGGGTAGTCCAGCTTGCCGTCGTCGTGGGTATGGTGGGCACGCAGGCCGACCCATTGCCCCGGTGTCCATTGGGTCGCGATATCGCCGTACAGGTGCAGGCGATCCTTGTCCTCGGGTGCCAGTTCGGTCAGGTCGGTACGGTATTCGCTGAAGCGTTCGGCAACGCCGACGTTGGCTTTCAACAGGGTGGTGTCGAAGGTCCAGTTCAGCGCTTCGATATTGGTGTCGCGCCATTGGCCGTCGTCGTTGCGCAGACGCTGGCGACCGAACTTGAGGACCTCGCCGGGGTAGGGGGTCAGGCCGCCGTAGCCGACCCAGAACTCACGCATCGCCAGGTAGTTCTTTTTGCTCTCGCGGCCATCGTCGTTGCTGCCCTGGGTGCCCTCAGTGTCGGACTGCTGCAGGGTGTCGGTCTCGATGATGTCGGTGGAGGTCACGGCCTGGCCCATGGCGAAGGCACTCCAGTTGCCGCTTTCGCCGTAGACCCACGGACGCACGTCCAGGCCCACGCCGTTGACGTCGCCGCCAGGCAGCGTGCCCAGGTCGCGGTCGTCCTCGGATTGGCCGGTGATCTTCACGTCCAGGCCGAAGTTCTTGGTGTCAGTCATCGCGGCCAATGTCGGGCACGACCACAACAGGGCAAAGCTCAGGCCGATGCCGGCTTTCACAAAGGGGTTCAACTTCATAGGGATTCCTCGCCGTCTTCTGCTTGCAGGGCCTGCGCGGCCATTGGGTTGTGGCTCAAGGCGCCACGCATGGCCTGTTCTTGTCGCAACAGGCGTTGGGCCTCGGCCAGTTGCGCAGGGGGCAGTTGGGCTTCGAGTGTGTTGGCCAGTTCGTTGGCTTGCGGGGTGTTCTGGGCCTTGGCCAGTTGGCTGAAGACATAGGCATTGAGCGGGTCGGGCCGGGTGCCCTTGCCTTGGGAGAACAACTGGGCAATGGCGAAGTCGGCACTGTTCTGGCCGTTGCGCGCAGCCGTCAGCAAGTGGTCCAGGGCTTTTTGCGGATAGACCTGGCCCAGGTAGCCTCGGCGGTAGATCTGCCCCAGGTAGTAGTCGGCGGCGACTTCCTTGCCCACGGCTTTCTGGAAATGCGCTTCGGCGACCTTGGCGTCGGCCGGTACCCATTTGCCTTCGAAGTAGAGCTTGCCCAACAGCAATTCGGCCCGCGGCTGATCAGCGGCGCGGCCGTTGTCCAGGTAGTGCATCAGCGTGTCGACGTCACCCAGTTCGGGGAAGTCGTAGAGCAACTGTGCCAGGCTAACCCAGGATGCCGGGTAGCCTGGAGCGATCTGTTCCAGCATGGCTTGCGCGGTTTTTTCGTCCGGCTTGCCGAGGCTGGCATCGCTCAGGACCCGGGCGACGCTGTCCATGCGTTGAGCGGACACGGCGCCACGGGCAAACGCGGCGTGCAGTTGCTTGAGCAGTTCTGCCTGTTGCTCGGGTTGGGCCCGCTTCTGATAGACCGTGGCCAACTCGACGTAGCAGATGTCGGTGGTGGTGAGTGCGGCTTTGCAGATGCGCTCGACGTCGTCCAGGTGTTGGTCGTACGTGCCCTGTGTGCGATACAGCAGCACCTGGGCCAGACCGGCTTCCGGGTAACCGGCGGTGCGCCACTGACTGATCTGTTGCTGAGCGTTGACTTCGGGGAAGCTGTGGGGATATTGCAGGTACAGCATGGCCAGCGGGATCAGGGTGTTGCCTTCGCCATTGGCGAAGGCCTTTTTCAACAGGCCTTCGGCCTCATGGCGCTCGGCGTCGGTCGACCCCGGCTTGGCCACCAGCAGGCGCCCCAGGCGAGCCTGGGCCCGTGGCGAGATGTCGGCGGCCGCGCGGTAGGTGGCTTCGGCCGCCGTGATCTGGGCCGGGTCACGGCTTTCCACTTGCAGGTCGGCCAGGCCGACTTGGGCCTCGCTGTACCCCAGGTCCGCCAGTTGTTTGTAGTTCTGCTGCGCCAGCGCCGTGTCACCGCGTTTCAGGGCTTCATTGGCCAGGCGCTGGTCGGGCAGGCCGGCACAGCCAGCCAGGGCGATTGCCATGGCCAGGGTCAATGGCACCGGCAAGGTTCTGATAGGGCTAGTCACAGGCATGTCCTCTGCTTAAAGACCGGCGGCCATGGCTTTGTCGATCAGCCAGTTCACCGATGGGCCGCGGTCGCTGCTGACTTCCACCGGGCGACCGGCGAAGGTGCTGTTCAGTGGCTCGTCCGGCTTGATCTGCACGCGAATGTCGGACGACAGGTCGGCGCTGTTGAGGCTGGTGCTGCTGATGATCTTGCCGGTGCGCAGGCTGTCGTCGCCGGCCACCTGGAAGTTCACGGAGGTGCCAGGGCGTACGTCGGCGAACTGGCGATAGGAGAAGCGGGCCTCGACATTGGCCTCGCTGTTACGCGGCACCAACTGGAAGATCACGTCACCCTTGCTGGCGTACTGACCGTCGGCAACCATCTGCCGGGCCACGGTGCAATCGCAGGGCGAGGTGAGGGTGCCGGTCATTTGCTTGCCGAACAGTTCTTCAACCTTGGCCGGCTGCAGCTGGTCCTGATCCAGATGGCCCTTGAGTACGTCGAGCATGCTGGTGCTGAACGTCGCCAGTGGGGCGCCCTTGGCGGCTACGCCATCGGTCTGGATCAGGCTCTGCACCGTGCCGTCGCGGGGCATGGTCACGTTCATGCCCGGCACATTCACCAGCCCGGCCTGGGCATGGCTGACGAAGTACATGCCATACACCGACTTGAGAATGAACCCGAAGGCTGCCAGGCCCACGACGAAGATCCCGGCACTGAACGTCACCGCGCGCAAACGCCCGAGTGCGCTCATGCCACTGCCGCCGTCCTTGAGCTTGCGCGCCTTGGTGAAGTTGTCCCGTTGCAGGGTCGCCAGTACGTCACCCATGGTCACGATGTCACCGGACAGGTGCGAGGTGATCAGGTGACGCAGGGTGGAGATGTCCTGTGGTTCAAGGTTCTGGAACTGGCAGCCGGTGCGACCGCTCTGGCGATCGTACGAGCGGACCTGCAATTCGACGTCCATCGCCAGGCCGAGGTTGTCGATCAGGAACTGCAGCCGGGCCTTTTTCACTTCACCGACCTTGAACGGTATCTGCCCGGCGTTGAAGCTCAGGCCACCGGCGGACAAGTCGATCAGGCGTGTCTCCACAGGCGTACGGTCCGGGCCGAAGAAGCGCAGCCTGGCCGGGATTTTGACCCGGGCGTGCTGGCGCTGGGCTTCGGATTCATGCACTACGTTGACGTTCACGGCGGTATTCATAGGGGCGATTTCCTAGTTAATTCAGGCAAGGCGGTTCAGACCATCATCAGCAGCACGGCGACGAAAATACTGCCGGCGGAGAAGGTCATGGTCCGAGACGACCAGGTGTTGAACCAACGTTGAAAGCTGGCCAGATCACGGGTCAGGGAAGTGGGCTGGCGAGTCCAGGACTGTTGGTCGAGGCGGAAGAACACGTAGATCTTCACCAGCGCGCCGACGATCTGGTTGTAATAGAGAATCGCCGGGTAGGCCGGGCCGATCCGGTGGCCGGAGCAGGACAGCAGCAGGGTCAGGATCAGGCGGGTGATGCCGATCCACAGCAGGTACACCAGGATGAACGCGGTGCCGTACTTGAAGCTGGCGATCAGCGCCACGGTCAGGCCGAGCAGGGAGGTCCACATCGACACGCGCTGATCGAACAGCACCACCGAGGTGAACGCGCCGAGGCGTTTCACCCCAAGGCCGAGGGCCCGGGAGTTCTGCCGCAGGTTGTTGCCGTACCAGCGGAACATCAGCTTGCGACTGGCCTTGATGAAGCTCTTTTCCGGCGGATGCTCGACGGTGTTGATCGCGGCGTCGGGCACGTAGAAGGTGTCGTAGCCCAGGCGCATCAGGCTGAACCAGCTCGACTTGTCGTCGCCGGTGAGGAACTTGAAACGACCCAGGCGCCAGTGTTGCAGCGAGTCGCTTTCCACGTCGGCGATGAATTCCGGGTTGGTGACCACGGTGGCACGGAACACCGACATGCGCCCGGTCATGGTCAACACGCGCTTGGACAGGGCCATCGAGCACATGTTGATGTGACGCTGGGCGAAACGCAGCTTGTGCCATTCGCTCATGATGTAGCCGCCGCGCACTTCGCAGAACTCGTTGGTGGTCAGGCCGCCGACGTTGCCGAACAGCTGGAACCACGGCACGGTCTTGCGCACCGTGCCTTCGCCGAGCACGGTGTCACCATCGATCACGGCGACCACGGCGCGGTCATCCGGCAGGTGGCGGGAGATGGCGCGGAAACCGTAGGCCAGGCCGTCGCGCTTGCCGGTGCCGGGAATGCGCACGAAGTCGAGCTTGACCCGGGCAGGCGGATTCATCCGGTTCCACAGGCTTTTGACCAGCAGTTCATCGGACATTTCGACGATGGAGCAGACCACGGTGGTCGGCAACTCGCAGTCGATCGCTTCGCGGATCACCGAGCTGTAGACCTGCGCGGTGGTCAGCGCATCGATACGGAAACTGGTGACCATCAGGTACACGTGTGACGGGTCTGCCGCCTTGCCCAGCTTGCGCACTTTGCGCCGCAGGTGCGGGTAGACCACGTAGAGAAACAGCATGCCGCGCACAAAGTGCGTGGCACCCATCGAGTAGCGCCAGATACCCACGGCGCCAATCAGGAAAATGAAGTCCTTCGATTCGGAGTCGAACGTGGACGCGGGCAACGCGAGGGCGAGCCCCATCAGCAAACATAAAAACAACAGCCAACCGGCGGCCTGAAGTAGGCCGTGCTTTAGCCTGTGCATAATCAACATCCGTCGGAGTGGAGGGGCCCCAAGCGGCAAGCCACAAGGCTCGAGTGAGGAGCTTTGAACTTGCCGCTTGCCGCTTGAAGCTTGAAGCTGCTCTTACCAACAGATGCCTTCAGTCCGGCCACTCGCGCTGGTGGCCTTGGACATGAAGCCGACCAGGTCGATGACCTGTTTACCGTCCGGCGCGGTCTCGGCCAGGGCGCGGAACTTCTCGTCGCGGTTGCCCAGGATGATCACGTCGCTGTTGTCGATCACCGAGTCGAAGTCGGCGTTGAGCAGGGACGAGACGTGAGGGATCTTCGACTCGATGTAGTCCTTGTTCGCACCGTGCACGCGAGCGTACTCGACGTTGCTGTCGTAGATGCTCAGGTCATACCCCTTGCCGATCAGCATTTCCGCCAGGTCCACCAACGGGCTTTCGCGCAGGTCGTCGGTGCCGGCCTTGAAGCTCAGGCCGAGCAGGGCGACTTTGCGTTTGTCGTGGCTCTTGACGATGTCGAAGGCGTTCTGCACCTGGGACTCGTTACTGCGCATCAGCGAGTTGAGCAGCGGTGCTTCTACGTCCAGGGTGCCGGCGCGGTAAGTCAGGGCGCGTACGTCCTTGGGCAGGCAGGAGCCGCCGAAGGCAAAGCCTGGGCGCATGTAGTACTGGGACAGATTGAGGGTCTTGTCCTGGCAGACCACGTCCATCACTTCACGACCATCGACACCGACGGCCTTGGCGATGTTGCCGATCTCGTTGGCGAAGGTCACCTTGGCGGCGTGCCAGACGTTGCAGGTGTACTTGATCATCTCGGCCACGGCGATGTCCTTGCGGATAATCGGCGCATCGAGCTCTTCGTACAGCGATTGCAGGACGTCGCCGGACGCTTTGTCGAATTCGCCGATGACGGTCATGGGTGGCTGGTCGTAGTCGGCGATGGCGGTGCTTTCGCGCAGGAACTCAGGGTTCACGGCTACGCCGAAATCAACACCGGCCTTCTTGCCGGAGCAGTCTTCGAGAATCGGGATGACCACGTTGGCCACGGTGCCCGGCAGCACGGTGCTGCGCACGACGATGGTGTGGCGGGTGGTCTTGTCGCGCAGGACAAAACCGATCTCACGGCACACGGCCTCGATGTAGTTCAGTTCCAGATCGCCGTTTTTCTTGCTCGGTGTGCCGACGCAGATCATCGACAGGTCAGTGTCACGGATCGCCTCGGCGAAGTTGGTCGTGCCACGCAGGCGACCGGTCTGGATACCTTGTGCCAGAAGTTCACCCAGTCCCGGTTCAACGATCGGTGAACGACCGGCGTTGATCATGTCGATCTTGTCTTTGGCGACATCAACGCCAACCACGTCGTGGCCCCGTGCAGACAGGCAACCGGCACATACTGCGCCGACGTAACCCAAACCAAATATGCTGATGCGCATCGCATTTACCTCTGTATATATCACGCCATTAAATGGCCGAAGTTAATAGTGTTCAGCGGTCAAAGAGCACTCGGAAGTTAGGCGAGCAGGCGCCACAACGCCGTGTGCTGGCATACTCAATTTCGAGTGTCTAAATAAGTGCACTCAAGTTGTGCGTAACTTGGCCGGATTATGTTGGCTTGCCCTGATATGCAGCCCGGCGTCCTCGGGACGTCGTGGTGCAGCAGAATGGTGGCACTTGAATGTCGGCACAATACCAGCAATATCAAGCACTTTGGTGCTCGAGTGAGCACGCTTTCAGGGGCAAAGCCTTGGCCTTAATGGGGATAGTGAGGTTAGGTTCTCTCCTGCGGTTCACTGTTATCCCGATTCAGTGGCCCCGATGCGCAAGTTGTGTGTAGCAACTTGGTTATAGGGTTAGCACTGTTCGTAAGTTATCTCGTACAAGCGCTGCGAGAATCGTTACCGATGGTATGAGCGGTGCATTTTCAGATAGTTCATGGCCGTTCATCCTGAAATCTGAAATTTCTTGAAATATTGCAAAAGATGGCACTGCCCTCATATTGATAGCACTTACCATTTCGCCCTTTATTGGCGGGGAGTTAATTGGCCGGGATAGTTTTATGCCACTACCGGTAAAAAAAACACGTGCCACTAGTGAAAAAAATCACCGTTGTCGAGTGAAATTAAAGTTAGCGAACAGGTGCGCTGTGTTTTTGGCGTCATTAAAATGACGATTTGGCAGGTGCCGGGGCAGAATCGGGCAGGTTGCAGGCGCACGTGCATCTCTCAATGCCGTGCGCCAGGAGGAGGGGTTACTCGGGGGCGTGATCGCGCAGGAACACCAGATTGTCTGGTTTCGATTGTTCGGCGCTGTAACGGTACCCCTGTGCGTCAAATTGCTTGAGTGCTGCGGGGTCGTCGATGCGTTCCTGGATCACGAAGCGGCTCATCATGCCGCGGGCTTTTTTCGCGTAGAAACTGATGATCTTGTACTGGCCGTTCTTCAGGTCCTTGAACTCGGTGTTGATGATCCGGGCGTTCAGGGCGCTGCGTTTGACCGCCGAGAAATACTCGTTGGAGGCCAGGTTCAGTAGTACATCGTCACCTTGCTCGGCCAGCGCTTCATTAAGCCACTCACTGATGAGCGTGCCCCAGAAGGCGTACAAATCCTTGCCACGGGCGTTGGCCAGCTTGGTGCCCATCTCCAGCCGATACGGCTGCATCAGGTCCAGCGGGCGCAGCAGGCCGTAGAGGCCCGAGAGCATGCGCAGGTGCTGCTGGGCATAGTCGAAGTCGGCTTCGCTGAAGGTCTGGGCATTCATGCCGGTGTACACGTCGCCCTTGAACGCCAGCAATGCCTGCTTGGCGTTTTCCGGGGTAAAGGCCGGGGTCCAGCTGCCGAAACGGGCAGCATTGAGGCCACCGATCTTGTCGGAAACGTGCATCAGCTCGCTGATGTGCGCCGGTGTCAGCTCGCGCAATTGCTGGATCAGCTCCTGGGAGTGGTCCAGGTAGTGCGGCTGAGTGAAGCGCTGGGTGGCCGGCGGTGTTTCGTAATCGAGAGTTTTGGCGGGGGAAATCACCATCAGCATGAAGTCGTCTCCTTTAATCGTGCGGCGATTCTAGGGGGTTGTCCTGCTTGACTCCAGCTATCGGGGTCATAGGTGATCGGCGGTGTGCCGCGATCCCGTAAGCGGGATCGGCTATAGTGCCGCGCGGGTTTTGTAACGGAGACATCCCTTTGCGCATCGCTTTACTGTTTGTTGCCTGGCTGTCGGCTGCCGGAGCGTTTGCCGCGCCCAACGAACCGGCCTCGCTGGATCGCAGTACCTGGCCAGAACCACTGACCAGCCCGACCCTGTTCGATGTTGCCTCACGGGCGGAGATCCTCACATTTGCCCGCGCGCTGCTGGCCAGTGAATCGCTGGACGAAGCCGCATTAAAGCAGCGCCTGGGGCTGCGCATGATCAACCTCGATGCCATCAACACCCTGCGCGAGCGGATGTGGCAGCGCCTGCTCGTCAATTACAACTTCGCCCAGCAGAGCTGCGATCAGGATGCTTCTTTCTGCTTCCTGGTGGAGGACCGGGATACCCTGCGTCAGCAGGCCGCCAAGTTCGAGCTGGGCCCGGACTCCTATTACACCCGTTGGGTCGAACCGAGCCGGCAGTTTCATGAGCGCTACCTGGACGAGCAGTTGCGCAAGGCCGCGCTGTTTCCACAGGTCGGCAGCGAAGTAGCGTTGTTTGGTGACCACGAGCGCAATGGCGATGGTCTCAACGACCGGCTCTTTGCACTGAGTTTCGACAGCGGCGCCAACCTCGCACCGGATCACACGCCATGGCTGACCGAGTACCTGCGCAAGGCGAAGCTGAGCGGTACCTTCTTTGTGCTGGGCAGTGATATCCAGAACCGCCTGGCGCAACACTCGGTGGGCGAGTTGCAAGCGCTCTATTCAACGCAGTGCATCGGCGTGCAGGGCTGGGAGTTTCGTTCCCACAGTCACTGGCAGGACTGGCAGTACTCAGTGACGCGCAGCGTCGAGCTGGTCAAGAACAAGCTGCCAGAGAATTTCGTACCGCTGTTCCGTCCGCCTACCGGCCAGCGTCGCGCCGATGCGGCCGGTTTCTTCAGGGGCCAGGGGCTGCAGGTGGCGCTTTGGGACATTGATCCTGCGGACAGCAATCGTCAGTTGACCGGTGAGCAGAGCGCACAGCGGGTGCTGACGCTGATGCTGTTGTGGCGCCATGGGGTGATCAATTTCAACGCAAAACAGGATGGGGTCAAAACGGCGATGCCCTGGCTGTTGACGCACACGGCGCAAAGCGGGATCGGCTGGGAGGATTGTCAGGATACGTTCCGCTGAAAAAAACGCAGGCCCCGGAAATACGGGGTTTGGGGTGATTTCAGGAGGGATTTCGAGGCAGGCGGACTTTCGACTTTAACGGTGCTGGGGCAATGCGCCAAGCGCTTTTTATCGCTCTGAAAAATAAACTTCAAAAAAGCGTCAAAGTACTTTTTTCTGTCACGGGTTTTGGAGTATTACGAAGACAGACCGCCGAAACCTGCAACACAGGTGGCGTCTTCCAAGACCCGCTTGTGTGCAATTCACCTGAAGCCCCCACGGGTGAATTCGGTGGCCACTTCGAGGCGCAGCACTGTCATGGTATTGCGTCGACTGGCTCCCACAAAGGTGACCGAGTATGGATGATCACGGACGTAGCTCTTCTTCCAACCAGCCAATCCTTTATGTACTCGATACCAACGTATTGATTCACGACCCAAACGCGCTCCTGAACTTCGAAGAACACCACGTTGCCATACCGATGACCGTCCTTGAGGAGCTGGACAAGCTCAAGAGCGGGCATCACAGCGTTGCGGCCGAATGCCGTCAGGCTATCCGGTTGATCGACAAGACCCTGGGCGATGCCTCACCCGAGGATGTCGAACAGGGAGTGCCGATTCAGCGGGGCAAGAGCGGGCCGAAGGGTTTGCTGTCAATTCTGATGAGCAAGCGTGCCGAGCCGACCATCATTCTGCCCGAGCACCTGAACGACAACATCATCATCAACCAGTTGATCGACCTGCATACACGCGATCCGAAGTTGCCTGTGGTGCTGGTCACCAAAGATATCAACATGCGCCTCAAGGCCCGTGCCTGCGGGATTGCGGCCGAGGACTACAGCACTGACCAGTTGGTCGACGACGTGTCGCTGCTGCCTAACGGCTATCACAACATGACCGGCTCGTTCTGGGACCGTGTGAGCAAGGTCGAAACTCGTCAGGACCATGGCCGCACCTGGCATCAGGTGCAGTTGATCGACAACCTGCCGGCGGTGCATATCAACGAGTTCATCATCGATGAGCAGGGGTTTGTCGGCTGGATCAAGGAAATAGAGGAAGACAAGCTGCTGATTCTGGATCTGCACCAGGAACCGCTGTTGCACCAGGAAGCCTGGGGCCTGAAGCCACGTGATATCTATCAGAGCCTGGCGCTGTATGCCTTGCTCGACCCGGATATCCACCTGGTCAACCTGTCGGGTGCGGCCGGTTCCGGTAAAACCATCCTGGCGCTGGCTGCTGCCATCGAGCAGACCATGGTCAGCAAGCGCTACCGGCGCATCATCGCCACCCGTAGCGTGCAGGGCCTGGACCAGGAGATCGGTTTCCTGCCCGGCACCGAAGCGGAAAAAATGGAACCTTGGCTGGGCGCCATTACCGACAACCTCGAAGCCTTGCACATGGATGATGAAAGCACCCATGGCAGCGTCGACTACATCCTCAGCAAAGTGCCGTTGCAGTTCAAATCCCTCAACTACATCCGCGGTCGCAGCTTCCAGCAAAGCCTGATCCTGATCGATGAATGCCAGAACCTCACCCCGCACCAGATGAAAACCATCATCACCCGTGCCGGCGCCGGTTCCAAAGTGGTGTGCCTGGGCAACCTGGCGCAGATCGACACCCCTTACCTGTCCGCGACCAGCTCCGGACTGACCTACCTGACTGAACGCTTCAAGGATTTCCCCAACGGTGTACACATCACCCTGCAAGGGGTGCCACGTTCGATTCTGGCCGAATACGCCGAATCGCATCTGTAACCGTCAATCAGAACCGGGCGGCCGCAAAGCCGCCCGGTTTTTTTATACCCGACACCCATATCCCCTGTAGGAGCGAGCTTGCTCGCGAGAAACCTGAGGGCGCCGGGGTAAATCAGGTTTACGCGTCATCGTTGACCACCATCGCGAGCAAGCTCGTTCCTACAGCGTAATCAGGCGTGCGAAAAATTGACCCGCGGGTTTACAATCGACGCTCCTGATCAGGAGTAATCCCGTGCTGACTCATCTCGATTCCCAAGGTCGCGCCAATATGGTCGACGTCACTGAAAAAGCCGTGACGTCCCGTGAAGCCACGGCCGAAGCGCTTGTGCGTATGCTCCCTGAAACCCTGCAAATGATTGTCAGCGGCGGTCACCCCAAGGGCGATGTGTTCGCCGTGGCGCGCATTGCCGGGATTCAGGCCGCGAAGAAAACCTCCGAGTTGATTCCGTTGTGCCATCCGCTGATGCTGACGGGCGTCAAGGTCGAGCTCAGTGCCGAAGGGGTCGATGCCGTGCGGATTACCGCTCGCTGCAAATTGGCGGGGCAGACCGGGGTGGAAATGGAAGCGCTGACCGCCGCCAGCGTCGCTGCCCTGACGATCTATGACATGTGCAAGGCCGTGGACCGTGGCATGGTCATCGAAACCGTGCGCTTGCTGGAAAAGCTTGGCGGCAAGAGTGGGCATTACCAGGTGGCCGGGCAATGAAACTGACGGTGAAGTTTTTTGCCCGTTACCGCGAGGCGCTGGGCGTGGACTCGGTGAAGGTCGAAGGCGATTTCGCCACGGTCGATGATGTGCGCGTGCTCTTGGCGCAACGCGACGGTGCCCAGGTGCTGAGCGAACAGAACCTGATGTGTGCCCGCAATGAAGACCTGTGCCAGCTAGGCGAGCCAGTGAGCGACGGTGATGAAGTGGCGTTTTTCCCCACCGTGACGGGAGGCTGAGCCATGGCGATTCGCGTGCAGCCCACGGCGTTCGACCCCGGTGCTGAAGTCAATGCGATGCATGCGGCGAATGTCGGCGTCGGCGCGGTGGTCAGTTTTGTCGGCTACGTGCGCGACTTCAATGACGGTCTCGATGTGGCCGGGATGTTCCTGGAACACTATCCGGGCATGACTGAAAAGGCGCTCGGCAAGATTGCCCTGGAGGCAGAGCAGCGCTGGCCGTTGCTCAAACTTGAAGTGCTGCATCGCATCGGTGCGCTGGAGCCGGGCGAACCGATTGTCTTCGTTGGTGCGGCCAGTGCCCACCGCGAGGCGGCATTCGAGGCCTGCGCCTTTGTCATGGACTACCTGAAAACCCGCGCACCGTTCTGGAAGAAAGAACAGACCTCCGACGGCCCGCGTTGGGTGGAAGGGCGCGAAAGCGATCATGCGGCGGCAGATCGCTGGAAGTAGTGTTCAGCGCTGATCGTACCCACGCCCCCGCGTGGGTACGATTACCACGATCTCCAATCCCCTCAACTCACTCACTCGACCAATGGGCGAAATACCCCTGTTCGCCTGATTGACGTCAAATACATAAAAGTCCAGTATGGAATTATAAGTACAAAAAAAGGCGTTCCCTGTTTCTCATTCTTCACTCTTGCCAAACCAACAACAACTCGCGAGAAAACGAATATGAAGAAATTCCCCCTCATCAGTGGTCTGGCCCTCAGTCTGCTGGCGTCTACCAGCCTTTTCGCCGCCGAGAAAACCCTGCGTCTGGGTATTGAAGCGGCGTATCCGCCATTTGCCTCCAAGACCTCGGATGGAAAAATCACCGGTTTTGACTATGACATCGGCAATGCGCTGTGCGCGCAGATGAAGGTCAAGTGCGAGTGGGTCGAGGGTGAGTTCGATGGTTTGATTCCTTCCCTCAAAGTGAAGAAAATCGACGCCGCGCTGTCGTCCATGACCATTAACGAAGACCGCAAGAAGTCGGTGGACTTCAGCCACAAGTACTACTTCACTTCCTCGCGGCTGGTGATGAAGGAGGGGGCCGTGGTGGATGACCAGTATGCCAGCCTCAAAGGCAAGACCATTGGTGTGCAACGGGCGACCACGACCGACCGCTATGCCTCTGAAGTCTTCGAGCCCAAGGGCATCAAGGTGGCGCGTTACAGCAACAATGAAGAGATCTACATGGACCTGGCGGCCGGGCGGCTGGATGCCATTTTCGCCGATACCATTCCACTGAGCGACTTCCTGTCGATGCCGCGCGGCAAGGGTTACGCCTTCGTCGGCCCGGAGCTCAAGGATCCGAAGTACGTGGGCGAGGGGGCAGGGATTGCGGTGCGCAAGGGCAACACCGAGTTGGTCACCCAGCTCAACAGCGCCATTGATGCGATTCGGGCCGATGGCCAATACCAGAAGATTTCCGAGCATTACTTCAAGTCGGACATCTACGGCGATTGATGACCTGTGGCGAGGGAGCGTGCTCCCTCGCCACAACGGCAGATGTCAGCCCTTCAATTCCTTCAAATGCTTGTACACCGTCGCCCGGCCCATGTTCAGTACATTGGCCACATAGTTGGAGGCGCTCTTGCCCTTGAAAGCGCCTTCGGCGTGCAGTGCCAGCACCAGCTCGCGCTTATGCTCGCGGGTCAGCACGTTCAGGCCCAGTTGCCGCTCCCGCAGCCAGCTATGCAGGAAGGTGTTGATCCGTTCCTGCCAGTCATCGCGAAACAGCGCATCGGGTTGCGGAATCAGCTTGCTCGGCGACAGAAACAGGTCCAGCGCCGCCTTGGCGTTTTCAAGCAGCGAAATATTCAGGTTGATGCACAACACCGCCATCGGCTGGCCTTCGCTGTCGCGTAGCACGCTGCTCAGGCTGCGGATCTTCTGACCATCCCAATTGAGCTTTTCATAAGGGCCAATGTTGCGCTCGCTGACGTCACCGCTGAGCATGTCTTCCAGCGCGGCATCGCCGCCGACTTCGCGTTTGGACAGGTTGTTGGCGATGTAGTCGATTTTCTGCGTGCGCAGGTCGTGCAGCACCACCTCGGCATGGGGGAAAAACAGCGTGGCAATGGCGTCGGCGACCGCCCGGAAATTATCCAGGGCAGGATCTTGAAGAGGTGGGTTCATCGGTGTTGCTCCAGGCAATCAGCACCCCTTGAGCCAGGGGCGCTGGAAGTTTGCCGCAATCGGGATCGGACGTCACCCCAAGGCGGGGTCAGCCGAGGCGGGAAGGGGACAGCATCTCGGCGCTCAGGCCAAAGCGGCGCAGGTGTTCCGGCAAGGCCTCACCGCGAACCAGCGCGGCACTGGCCTGGCCCATGGCCGGCGAGGTCTGGATGCCATAACCTCCTTGGGCTGCTACCCAGAACAGCCCGGGCACCTGGGGGTCGAAGCCGCTGATCAGGTCGCCATCGCCGACAAAACTGCGCAGGCCTGCCCAGGTGCGGGTGGGGCGGCGAATGGTCAGGGTAGTGGCTTCTTCGATCTGGTAGATGCCCATGGCGATGTCCAGCTCTTCCGGCTGCACGTCATGGGGTTCGACCGGGTCGGCATTGGCGGGCGAGCCGAGGAACATCCCGGCGTCCGGCTTCATGTAGAAGGACTCGTCGAGGCTGACCAGCATCGGCCAATTGTGGATGTCCACGCCGTCGGGACCGGCGAAGATGAACGCGGCGCGGCGCTTGGGGACCAGCCCCAGGGGTTTGGCGCCGGCCATTTCGCCGAGCCGGTCGGCCCAGGCGCCGGCGGCATTGATGATGACCGGTGCACTGAAGGTCTGGTGGGTGGTGCTCACCTGCCACAGGTCGTCGGCATCCCGGGACAGGCCCAGCACTTCACAGTCGGTGTGTACTTCGCCCTGATTGCGGCGGATGCCGCGCAGGTAGCCTTGGTGCAGGGCATCGGTGTCGATGTCGGTCGCGGTCGGATCGTAGATCGCACCAAAGACCTTTTCTCGACGCAGGATCGGCAGGCGCGCACAGGCTTCGTCGGCGCTGAGCAATTGCATCTGCGGCACCGTGGCCTTGGCGCTCAGGTACTGGTTGTTCAACTCGTCCGGATCGCCGGTGAAGTCGACGGTCATCTCGCCGCGCGGGGTCAGCAGCGGGTGTTCGCAGAAGCCGGCTGGCGGTGTGTCGAAGAAATCCCGGCTGGCCTGGGTCAGCGCCCGCACTTGTGGCGTGCCGTAGGCTGCGGTGTACAACGCTGCCGAACGCCCGGTGGAGTGGTAGGCCGGGTGGGATTCACGTTCCAGCACGATCACCCGAGCGTGTTGCGACAGCCAGAAACCGGTGGAAGCACCGGCGATACCACCGCCGATGATGATGAAGTCTGCCTGGGTCATGAACGTCTCCTGAAAGGCGCAAATACCGAAAGTGTGGAGGTGCCCTGCGGGAGCGAGCTTGCTCGCGATGGTCGTGAACGATAACGCAGAAAACCTGATACCCGACGGTGCTCTCAGGTTTTTCGCGAGCACGCTCGCTCCTACAAAGGGAGAGGTGTCAGCTCAGTAATTGGTAAATGGCGTTGGCCAGCGCGATGTCTTCCAGGCCCAGTCCGATGGAGCGGAAAAATACAGGGCGATCATAGGTCGGGCGTGGCGCCTGTTCGCTCAGCAGTTCAGCCAGGTCGCCGATGATGGAGGACTTGTTCCAGCCATGCTGTTCGCTGGCGATCAGCATTTCGCCGGCCGAACCCGGTGTGGTCAGGCGATAGTCGCAATAGACCTGCATGTTACCCAGGGAGTGTGGCGGCACTTCGTGAGCCCGCACGGCGTTGGTGCTGATGGAGGTGATCAGCGCCGGCTTGCTCAGGTTCCGTGGATCGATCACGGGACCTGCGGATGAGGTGCAGAGCATGATCACGTCGGCGTCCTGGATCGCCGCTTCAAGGCTGCGTTCTATTTGCAGGCGCGGGTCGATGGCCATCCATTGAGCCTGTGTCTCGGAACTGCAGTTCGCCAGGCTGGGCGAATGAAGACTGATGCTTTGCCACTCGCGCAGGTGCTTCACGTAGTGCAGGTGCGCTTGCGCTACCGGGCCGCTGCCAATGATTGCCAGGTGTGCCGCGTTTGGCCGGGCCAGGGTGTCAATGGCCACGGCCGTGGTGGCGGCGGTGCGAGCCGTGGTCAACTCGCCGGCATCACACAGCATCAAGGGCTGGCCGGTCTGCATCGACATCAACAGCGTCCAGGCCGTGACCAGAGACCCGCCGTCCTTTCGCACAATGTAGGGCGAGGTTTTCACCCCGTACACACCGTCTTCGGCCAACACCCCGAGGTAGTTGATGAAGTCACCCGCGCCTTGCGGGAACTCCACCAGCTGCTGAGCCGGTTGCACGGCCTGGCCGGCGGCCAGGTCACGGAACAGCTTGCGCAGGATCTGTGGCACGTCGACGCGATCAAGCAGTTCGCGGGCCTGGGGTTTGGCGATCACAAAAGGGAGGCTGGACATGCGGAGGCTCCATGGCGTTGCAAGTAAACTAATTTGTCCATTGTGGACTTATTGTTCCGATTGGCAATATCCAGGCGTAAAAAAAGCGCAGTCCGTTGCCGGCTGCGCTTCTCTGGTTGCTACTCGACCTACGGGCGCTTGCGCTCTACGGGGCGTAGCAGATGGGTCGGCGGGGTTTCGCAACTGATCTTGCGGCCCAGCAGCGTCTCGATGGACGGTAGTTGGTAGGAGTCGTCTTCACCGGCAAAGCTGATGGACACACCATCGGCGCCTGCACGACCGGTACGGCCGATGCGGTGCACATAATCGTCCGGCACTTCGGGCAGGGTGAAGTTGATCACGTGGCTGATGCCGTCGATGTGAATCCCGCGACCGGCGACATCGGTGGCCACCAGTACGCGGATCTTGCCTTCGCGGAAGCCTTCTAGGGTCTTGATGCGCTTGTGCTGCGGAACGTCGCCCGACAGTTGGGCGGCGTTGACACCGTCGCGCACCAGGCGTTCTTCGATGCGTCGAACTTCATCCTTGCGGTTGGCGAAGACCATGACCCGCTCCCAACCGTTGTCGTTGACCAGGTTGTAGAGCAGCTTGTACTTGTCGGCACCGGCCACGGCGTAGATGTGCTGCTCGACGTTTTCGCTGGCCACGTTCTCGGATTCGATTTCGACGATGGACGGATCAGTGGTCCATTGCTTGGCCAGGTTCATCACGTCTTCGGTGAAGGTCGCGGAGAACAGCAGGGTCTGGCGTTCGCTTTTCGGTGGGGTCTGGCGAATGATCTGACGCACTTGCGGGATGAAACCCATGTCGAGCATCCGGTCGGCTTCGTCCAGCACCATCACTTCCACCATGTCCAGGTGCACGTCGCCGCGCTGGTTGAAGTCCAGCAGGCGGCCTGGCGTGGCCACGAGGATGTCACAGTGGCGGGCTTCGAGGTGCTTGAGTTGCTTGTCGAAGTCCATGCCGCCGACGAAGGTCATCACGTTGAGGCCGGTGTACTTGGTCAGGTTTTCCGCGTCCTTGGCGATCTGCACCACCAGTTCACGGGTGGGGGCGATGATCAGCGCCCGCGGCTCGCCCATGTAGCGCTCTTTCGGCGGCGGGGTCTGCAGCAGTTGGGTGATGATCGAGACCAGGAACGCGGCGGTCTTGCCGGTACCGGTCTGGGCGCGACCGATCGCGTCCTTGCCGGCCAGGGTAAAGCCCAGTACTTGCGCCTGGATCGGTGTGCAGTACGGGAAACCCAGGTCCTGGATGGCGTGCATCAGTTCCGGGGCCAGTTTGAAATCGTGGAAGCGGGTTTTGCCTTCCTGGGGCTCGACGACGAAATCCTCGAGTTTCCAGGCGACGACCGGCGGCTTGGCGGCACGTTCGCGACGTGGCTTGGCAGGTTTTACCGGCTCGCTAAGCGGTTTTTGCGCGACCGCTTCGCTGGCAGGCGGGGTCACCTGCTCGTGTTGGGGAGCCGCAACGGCAGCGGCACGGCCAGGCTGATGACCGTCGGTACGGCTGCTGGTAGTCGGGGAAGGTGCGCTGGAGCTGGGCGCGAGCTGCTCAGCCTCGCTTTTACCGAACATTTTCTTGAGTGCTTTGAGCACGGTCATCTCATCAATTGGTTAAGGAATGTACGCCGGCCAGTGTAATGCAAGAATCGGGCGCGGCGTAGTGTGTTGGTCATACTGCTACACGAAGTTTGTGTGCTAGCGCAAACGTTCGCTGAGCCAGACGCCAATATCGCGAATTTCTTCGGGTAACACTTCGTGACCCATTGGGTATTCCTGCCATGCCACGGTGACACCACGGGCCTTCAGGTGCTCGTAGGCCGTGCGGCCCATGGCGTTCTGCACGACATCGTCGTACTGGCCATGCAGGCACAGCACCGGAATCCGCTGTTGGCTGGCGGAAAGTTCCAGCTCGTCGCTGAAGGTTGGCGCATAGGTGGAGAGGGCAAGTACGCCACCGAGCGGTCCCTGCCATTTGAGGAACGTGCTGTGCAAGACCACCGCGCCACCCTGGGAAAAGCCGGCCAGGAAAATCCGCGAGGCGTCTATTCCGCTGGCGCGCTGCTCTTCGATCAAATCGATGACCCGCTGTGCCGATTCATCCAGTTGTTCACGGTTGATTGCCCGCGCCGGACTCATGGCCAATATGTCGTACCAGCTCGGCATCTCGTAACCACCGTTGATGGTCACGGCGCGGGTCGGCGCCTGGGGCAGCACGAAGCGGGTTGTCTGCAGTATTTCCTGTAACGCTTCGGCCACTGGCAGGAAGTCATAGCGGTCGGCGCCCAGGCCGTGAAGCCAGATGACACAAGCGTCTTCGGGCTTGGCGGGGTGAAGAATCAAGGGCTCGGTCATGGTTGCTCCATTGTTGTGCGCTCGCTCCCTTTGAGTGCGAGCTCAAAGTGCACGGCATGTCGATCAGTTAAGAAGATGTCGCAAGGTTGCAAGTTTTGCTCTTGACCTGTCACTGAACCGCTTAAGCGGCCGGTGTGGTACGGCGCTTGCTATGAAAGAGCCCGTGCAAGCAATCCTGCGCCTGGCGGTAACACTATCAGGCTACTGTCAGCTGCGGGAGTGCAAAAGTCCGGTGATGGACGTTCGCCATAGGCCGCTACGGGCTTGGCAGACAAGAAAGGGCTACAGCCCGTTCGGCCGATTGGTGAGAAGTGAGTTTTCCATTATGTGGATTTTCTCCTACTAGACTCATAGCTAAGGTCTTACGCCGCTTGACCCTATAAAAAGCCAACACGGGTCAACAGCGCCTCATAAGGGTGCGGCAGGACTCAAGCTCCGACACAACAAGAGCAAAACTGGAGGTTTGAATGAAGATGTTGAAATCCACCCTGGCAGTCGTGACTGCGGCCGCAGTACTCGGCGTCAGTGGGTTTGCCCAGGCGGGCGCAACCCTGGATGCGGTCCAGAAAAAAGGTTTCGTACAGTGCGGTGTGAGTGACGGTCTGCCGGGTTTTTCGGTTCCTGACTCCACTGGCAAGATCGTCGGTATCGATGCTGACTACTGCCGTGCTGTGGCCGCTGCCGTCTTCGGCGATGCGACCAAGGTCAAGTTCAGTCAGTTGAACGCCAAAGAGCGCTTCACCGCGCTGCAGTCGGGCGAAATTGACATCCTGTCGCGCAACACCACCATGACCAGCTCCCGTGACTCGGGCATGGGCCTCAAGTTTCCTGGCTTCATCACTTACTACGACGGCATCGGCTTCCTGGTAAACAACAAGCTGGGCGTCAAGAGCGCCAAAGAGCTGGATGGCGCGACCATCTGCATCCAGGCCGGTACCACCACCGAACTGAACGTTTCCGACTACTTCCGCGGCAACGGTCTGAAATACACCCCGATCACTTTCGACACCTCCGATGAAAGCGCCAAGTCGCTGGAGTCCGGCCGTTGCGACGTACTGACCTCCGACAAATCCCAGCTGTTCGCCCAGCGCAGCAAGCTGGCAAAGCCTGCGGACTACGTGGTTCTGCCGGAAACCATTTCCAAGGAACCGCTGGGCCCGGTCGTGCGTAACGGCGACGACGAGTGGCTGGCCATCGTGCGCTGGACTGGCTACGCCATGCTCAACGCTGAAGAAGCAGGCATCACGTCGAAGAACGTCGAAGCCGAAGCCAAGGCCACCAAGAACCCGGACGTTGCCCGTCTGCTGGGTACCGACGGTGAATACGGCAAAGACCTGAAAGTGAAAAAAGACTGGGTCGTCCAGATCGTCAAGCAAGTCGGCAACTATGGCGAAGTGTTCGAGAGGAACCTCGGCAAGAGCACTCCGCTGGAAATCGACCGCGGGCTGAACGCTCTGTGGAACAACGGCGGCATTCAATACGCACCACCAGTGCGCTAATGGATCTATCACCCGGTGGGCCAACCGCCGGGTGATGTTCTGTTCCATTATTTGCGGGGCACTTCATGCAAAATTCAATCGGCGCACCAAAGCAGAGGCTCAGCCTCAGCGATCCACGAGTGCGTGCCTGGGTATTTCAGATCATCACGATTGCCGCGGTGGTCTCGCTGGGCTGGTTTCTGTTCGATAACACTCAAACCAACCTGGAACATCGGGGTATTACCTCCGGTTTCAGCTTTCTGGAGCGCAGTGCCGGATTCGGCATCGCTCAACACCTGATCGACTACACCGAATCGGACAGCTATGCCCGGGTGTTTGTCATCGGCCTGCTCAACACCCTGTTGGTGACCTTTATCGGCGTGATTCTGGCGACGATCCTCGGATTCATCGTCGGTGTGGCACGGTTGTCGTCGAACTGGATCATCGCCAAGCTGGCTACTGTTTACGTGGAAGTCTTCCGTAACATTCCGCCGCTGCTGCAGATCCTGTTCTGGTACTTCGCGGTGTTCCTGACCATGCCAGGGCCACGCAACAGCCACAACTTCGGTGACACCTTCTTTGTCAGCAGCCGCGGCCTTAACATGCCGGCAGCGCTGGCAGCGGACGGCTTCTGGGCATTCATGGCGAGCATCGTCGTGGCCATTGTCGCCATCGTGCTGATGTGCCGCTGGGCCAACAAGCGTTTCGAAGCCACCGGCGTCCCGTTCCACAAATTCTGGGTGGGGCTGGCGATGTTCCTGGTGATCCCTGCACTGTGCGTGCTGATCTTCGGCGCACCGCTGCATTGGGAAATGCCTGAGCTCAAGGGTTTCAACTTTGTCGGTGGCTGGGTACTGATTCCTGAACTGCTGGCGCTGACGCTGGCCCTGACGGTGTACACCGCGGCGTTCATCGCCGAGATCGTGCGCTCCGGGATCAAGTCGGTCAGTCACGGGCAGACCGAAGCGGCCCGCTCGCTGGGGCTGCGCAACGGTCCGACCCTGCGCAAGGTGATCATCCCGCAAGCCCTGCGAGTGATCATTCCACCGCTGACCAGCCAATACCTGAACCTGGCGAAGAACTCCTCGCTGGCCGCCGGTATCGGTTATCCGGAAATGGTTTCGTTGTTTGCTGGCACGGTGCTGAACCAGACCGGGCAGGCGATCGAAGTCATTGCCATCACCATGAGCGTGTACCTGGCGATCAGTATCAGCATTTCCCTGCTGATGAACTGGTACAACAAGCGCATTGCGCTGATCGAGCGGTGAGGAAACGCGCATGAGCATTCATATTTTCAAACCTGACATGCCAGCCCCTAACCGCAGTATCGGTGTGGTGGCGTGGATGCGCGAGCACATGTTCTCCAGTTGGCTCAACACCCTGCTGACCCTGCTGGCGTTCTACCTGATTTACCTGGTGGTCCCGCCGATCCTGCAGTGGGCGGTCCTGGACGCCAACTGGGTTGGCACCAGCCAGGCCGACTGCACAAAGGAGGGCGCCTGCTGGGTGTTCATCCAGCAGCGCTTTGGTCAGTTCATGTACGGCTACTACCCGACGGATCTGCGCTGGCGCGTTGACCTGACCGTGTGGCTGGCGGTACTCGGCGTGGCGCCGCTGTTTATCTCGCGCTTTCACCACAAGGCGGTGTACGGCCTGGGCTTCCTGGTGCTGTACCCGATCATGGCCTACTTCCTGCTGCATGGCGGCATCTTCGGCATCACCACCGTGGCGACTAGCCAATGGGGTGGCCTGATGCTGACCCTGGTGATCGCCACGGTCGGGATTGCCGGCGCCTTGCCGCTGGGGATTGTGCTGGCGTTGGGGCGGCGCTCGAACATGCCGGCGATTCGTGTGGTCTGCGTGACCTTCATCGAGTTCTGGCGCGGCGTGCCATTGATCACGGTGCTGTTCATGTCGTCGGTGATGCTGCCGTTGTTCCTGCCCGAAGGCATGAACTTCGACAAGCTGCTGCGGGCCTTGATCGGGGTCATCCTGTTCCAGTCGGCCTACGTCGCCGAGGTGGTGCGGGGCGGCCTGCAAGCGATCCCCAAGGGGCAGTACGAAGCGGCCGCGGCGATGGGCCTGGGTTACTGGCGCAGCATGGGCCTGGTGATTCTGCCGCAAGCCCTGAAGCTGGTGATTCCCGGCATCGTCAATACCTTCATTGCGCTGTTCAAGGACACGAGCCTGGTGATCATCATCGGCCTGTTCGACTTGCTCAACAGCGTCAAACAAGCCGCCGCCGACCCGAAATGGCTGGGCATGGCCACTGAAGGCTACGTGTTCGCGGCCCTGGTGTTCTGGATTTTCTGTTTTGGTATGTCCCGCTATTCCATGCATTTGGAACGCAAGCTGGACACAGGCCACAAGCGTTAGGAGCGTAGTTTATGAGTGAAGCGATCAAACAGCCTGTGAGCCCTGAAGGCATTATTCAGATGCAGGGCGTCAACAAGTGGTACGGCCAGTTCCACGTGTTGAAAGACATCAACCTCAACGTCAAGCAGGGCGAGCGTATCGTGCTGTGCGGGCCGTCGGGTTCCGGCAAGTCCACGACCATCCGTTGCCTCAATCGCCTGGAAGAACACCAGCAGGGCCGCATCGTGGTGGATGGCGTGGAACTGACCAACGACCTCAAGCAGATCGAAGCGATTCGCCGTGAAGTCGGCATGGTGTTCCAGCACTTCAACCTGTTCCCGCACCTGACCATTTTGCAGAACTGCACCCTGGCGCCGATGTGGGTGCGCAAGATGCCCAAGCGCAAGGCCGAGGAAATTGCCATGCATTACCTGGAGCGCGTACGCATTCCAGAGCAGGCGCTCAAGTACCCGGGGCAACTGTCCGGCGGTCAGCAACAGCGTGTGGCGATTGCCCGTGCCCTGTGCATGAAGCCGAAAATCATGCTGTTCGACGAACCGACTTCGGCACTCGACCCCGAGATGGTGAAGGAAGTACTCGATACCATGATCGGCCTGGCTGAAGACGGCATGACCATGCTCTGCGTGACCCACGAGATGGGCTTTGCCCGCACCGTGGCCAACCGCGTGATCTTCATGGACAAGGGCGAAATCGTCGAACAGGCCGCGCCGAACGACTTCTTCGACAATCCGCAGAACGAGCGCACCAAGCTGTTCCTGAGCCAGATCCTGCATTGATCCAGGCTTGGTAATGAAATAAACCCGGACAGTGTTCCGGGTTTATTTTTGTCCTCGATTTTTGATCATCTCCCGGTAACCCGTTGCTCTGGTGGATTAACCTGACTAACATGTCAGAAAATTCATCCTATGATTGGATGAAAGGGCGAATTTCATGACAGACACCTCCCCACTGATTAAGCGCTCCCTGGTCGATCAGGCCCTTGAACAGCTGCGCCTGCGTATCAACACCGGCACCTGGACCGTCGGCCAGCGCCTGCCCACGGAGCCGGAGCTGGCGAGTGAGTTGGGCATCAGCCGTAACACCGTGCGTGAAGCCATGCGCGTGTTGGCGTTTTCCGGGCTGATCGAAATCCGCCAGGGCGACGGCAGTTACCTGCGGGCGGTGGTCGACCCACTCGATACGATGAAAGCCTTGTCCCGCTGCTCCCATGAGCAGGCGCGGGAGACCCGGCACATTCTGGAAGTCGAGGCCATAGGCCTGGCGGCGTTGCGCCGTACCGATGAGGACCTGATTGCACTGCGTGCAGCGCTGGGTACCAGTGGCGGTCACTACCATGGTGATCTGGACAGCTACATCGCGTGCGACATGGTGTTCCACCGCCTTCTGGTGGACGCCGCACACAACCCGACCCTCAGCGAGCTGTATCGCTATTTCTCCAGCATCGTCGGCGCGCAACTGCGCGAGACCCTGAGCATCACCCCCAGGCGTCAAGCCGTGTTCGATCTGCATATCGATTTGCTCGATGCCGTCGAGCAGCGCGACCCGCAGCGGGCCAAAGCCATTTGCCGGCAGTTGATCAATGAACCGTGAGACCGAGAGCCCTATGTCCAGCCAGCAGGCGACCCCCAACAGCACGGCCCAGGCCAAACGTTCGACGGAGCTCGAAGAGCTGCTGATCGATGCCGAGGCCGATGACGAACAGGTCCAGCAAAGCCATCCGGTGTTGCGTCGCCCGTGGCTGTTGTTGCTGGGGCTGGTGCTGGTGGCGCTGAACCTGCGTCCGGCGCTGTCGAGCATGGCGCCATTGCTCAGCGATGTGTCGAAGAACCTCGGGTTGTCGGCGGCCCAGGCCGGTTTGCTCACCACCTTACCGGTCCTGTGCCTGGGCCTGTTTGCCCCGCTGGCGCCGGTGCTGGCACGGCGTTTTGGTGCCGAACGGGTGGTCCTGGGGATTCTGCTGACCCTGGCGGGGGGGATTATCCTGCGCAGTTCCTTCGGTGAGATCGGCCTGTTTGCCGGCAGCATTCTGGCGGGTGCCAGCATTGGCGTGATCGGCGTGTTGTTGCCGGGCATCGTCAAGCGCGATTTCGCCAGGCACGCCGGCACCATGACTGGCGTGTACACCATGGCCCTGTGCCTGGGCGCCGCCATGGCCGCCGGTGCGACGGTGCCCTTGAGCGAGCATTTCGGCGACCGCTGGGCGCTGGGTCTTGGCTTCTGGATGATCCCGGCGCTGGTCGCGGTGGTCTTCTGGCTGCCGCAAGTCGGCAGCCGACAGGGCGCACACAACGTGGCGTATCGAGTGCGCGGCTTGCTGCGCGATCCACTGGCCTGGCAAGTGACCCTGTACATGGGCCTGCAATCGTCGCTGGCCTACATCGTGTTCGGCTGGTTGCCGTCGATCCTGATCGGCCGTGGCCTGACGCCCACCCAGGCCGGGCTGGTGCTGTCCGGTTCGGTGATCGTGCAGTTGGCCAGTTCACTGGCAGCTCCCTGGCTGGCCACGCGTGGCAAGGATCAGCGCCTGGCGATTGTGGTGGTGATGTTGATGACCCTGGGCGGCTTGTTTGGTTGTCTGTATGCACCGATCGAAGGCTTGTGGGGCTGGGCGATTCTGTTGGGACTGGGGCAGGGCGCTACGTTCGCCCTGGCCCTGACCTTGATTGTGCTGCGTTCGCGTGATGCCCATGTGGCGGCCAACCTGTCGAGCATGGCCCAGGGTTTCGGTTACACCCTGGCCTCCATGGGGCCGTTTGCGGTCGGTATCGTGCATGACTGGACGGGTGGCTGGACCGCGGTGGGCTGGATTTTCGGGGTCATAGGCCTCGGCGCGATCATCGCCGGGCTAGGTGCAGGTCGCTCGCTGTACGTGCAGGTTGAAAGCGAAAGGCTATGAGATCGACACACTACCGGTATTTGCCTGGCGAATACCGGTAGTTTTCCCGACGTTTGCAGACTATCGTCCAGGTACCTTTCGATTGTCCGGAGCCTGTCCATGAGTGACGCCAACCGCGCCTTGATCACGGCGTTCTATCAAGCCTTCCAGCGGCTGGATGCCGAGGCCATGAGCGCCTGCTACACCGAGGATGTGGTGTTCAGTGATCCGGCCTTTGGCGAGTTGCGCGGGCGCGATGCCGGCGACATGTGGCGGATGCTCACCAACCGCGCCAAGGACTTCTCCCTGACCTTCGACAGCGTGCGTGCCGACGAACGCACGGGCAATGCTCACTGGGTGGCCACGTACCTGTTCAGCCAGACCGGCAACACGGTGGTCAACGATATCCAGGCGCGTTTTGTGTTCCGTGACGGCAAGATCTGCGAGCATCACGACCAGTTCGACCTGTGGCGCTGGTCGCGTCAGGCGCTGGGCTTCAAAGGGCTGGTGCTGGGCTGGACGCCACTGGTGCGCAACGCCGTTCGGGCCCAGGCCTTGAAGGGTTTGAAGGCGTTCCAGGTTGGTCGCTGATAAGATCGCAGCCTTGTCTTCTTTTTAAGTCTTGAGCGTCACGTGAGCACCCTGAGCGATACCTCCCCCCTTTCTGAAGAGCCTGCAATTACGCTCGGCAAACCCTGGTTCGTCTACCTTGTTCGCGCGGCCAATGGTTCGTTGTACTGCGGCATCAGCGATGATCCGGTCAAGCGTTTCGCCAAGCACCAGAGCGGCAAGGGCGCACGGTTTTTTCTCTCAAGCCCGGCGGTGGAGTTGGTCTATACCGAAGTCTGCCGCGACAAAAGCGAAGCGCTGCGTCAGGAACGCCTGATCAAGAAACTCAGGAAAAGCGCCAAGGAATGCCTGGTGGCGAGCGCCGCTGCCGGCTTATCAATCTGACTGATAAGCGTCCATCAGGCGGATGGGTAGGCTGCTATCCGATTGCGCGTTAAGCTGCCAATTCCTCACACAAGCGGCGGAACCAGCATGTCCGAGTTGATTCTTCATCATTACCCGGCTTCCCCATTCGCGGAAAAGGTACGCCTGTTGCTGGGCTTCAAGGGCCTGTCCTGGCGCTCGGTCAACATTTCGCCAGTGATGCCAAAACCTGACCTCACCGCGCTGACTGGCGGTTATCGCAGGACCCCGGTATTGCAGGTCGGCGCGGATATCTATTGCGATACGGCCCTGATTGCGCGGCGTCTTGAGCAGGAAAAGGCCCTGCCGGCGTTCTTCCCGGAAGGCCGGGAAATGATCACCGCCAGCTTCGCGGCCTGGGCTGACTCGGTGGTGTTCCAGCATGCGGTGAGCCTGGTGCTCCAGCCGGAATCGATCGCGGTGCGCTTCGGCAAGTTGCCACCGCACGCGGTCAAGGCGTTTGTTGCCGACCGTGCCGGGTTGTTCAGCGGCGGCAGTGCCACTCGCTTGTCGGCCGAGCAGGCCAAGCATCAGTGGCCGACGATCATGGCGCGTCTTGAGCAGCAGTTGCAGCGCGAGGAGGGGGATTACCTGTTTGGCGAGCCTTCGATTGCCGACTTCGCCATGGCTCACCCGCTGTGGTTCCTCAAGGGCACGCCAGTGACATCGCCGCTGGTCGATGGCTATCCGGCGGTGTCGGCCTGGCTGGGTCGGGTGCAGGGCTTCGGACATGGCGCGTTCAGCGAGATGACGGCCGAAGAGGCGCTGCAGGTGGCACGGGATTCACAACCGGCGGCCTTGCCGGATGAACTGTTCGTTGAGCCAAACGGCTTCAAGGCGGGTCAGCAGGTGGTGATTGCCGCCACGGACTATGGGGTTGATCCGGTTGAAGGCCAGTTGCTGTTTGCCGGCAGCGAGGAGTTGATTCTACGTCGCAAAGACGAGCGGGCTGGCTTGGTGCACGTGCACTTCCCGCGCTTGGGTTTCCGCATCGAGGCGCGTTGACGGACACCGGGTGGGAGTGGGCCGGGCAAGCCCGCTCCTGCCGTTATTTCAGCGCTGCAAGGATCGCCTCGGGTTCATACCCGCGAATCAAGGTGCCGTTCACGTCCAGCACCGGAATGCCCCGGCCGCCCAATGCTTCATAGGCCTTGCGCGCATCAGCGTCTTTCTCGATATCGAATTCCTTGTAGGGGATACCTTTCTGGTCGAGAAAGCGCCGGATCAGCTTGCAGTAGCCGCACCACTCGGTGGCATAGAGCGTGACCCTGGCATTGGCCTGGATCTGCGCGGACACCCCTTGCGAGGGGTTGAATACCCGCTCGATCTTGCCCCAGTTCTGGTAGGTCACTACCACCAGCAAGATCAGCAGGAACTTCTTCAGGACGCCTGCGAGCATCAGTTGCGACGCTTGAGCTGGTCGGTCAGGGAGGTCGGCAGGCCCTTGATGATCAGGGTGCCGGCCTCTTCGTCGTATTCGATCTTCGAGCCCAGCAGGTGCGCTTCGAAACTGATGGACAGGCCTTCGGCGCGGCCGGTGAAGCGGCGGAACTGGTTCAGGGTACGCTTGTCTGCCGGAATCTCGGGCGACAGGCCGTAGTCCTTGTTGCGGATGTGATCGTAGAAGGCTTTCGGACGTTCTTCGTCGATCAGTCCGGACAGTTCCTCCAGGCCCATCGGCTCGCCGAGCTTGGCCTGGCTGCTGGCGTAGTCGACCAGGGTCTTGGTCTTCTCGCGGGCGTCGTCTTCGGGCAGGTCTTCGCTTTCGACGAAGTCACTGAAGGCCTTGAGCAGGGTACGGGTCTCGCCCGGGCCGTCGACGCCTTCCTGGCAGCCGATGAAGTCGCGGAAATACTCCGACACCTTTTTCCCGTTCTTGCCCTTGATGAACGAGATGTACTGCCTGGACTGCTTGTTGTTCTGCCACTCGGAGACATTGATTCGCGCCGCCAGGTGCAACTGGCCCAGGTCCAGGTGACGGGACGGGGTCACGTCGAGCTGGTCGGTCACGGCCACGCCTTCGCTGTGGTGCAGCAGGGCGATAGCCAGGTAGTCGGTCATGCCTTGCTGGTAGTGGGCGAACAGCACGTGGCCGCCGGTCGACAGGTTGGACTCTTCCATCAGCTTCTGCAGGTGTTCCACTGCAATGCGGCTGAACGCGGTGAAGTCCTTGCCGCCCTCGAGGTATTCCTTCAGCCAGCCGCTGAACGGGTGCGCACCGGATTCGGCGTGGAAAAATCCCCAGGCCTTGCCCTGTTTGGCGTTGTAGCTCTCGTTGAGGTCGGCGAGCATGTTCTCGATGGCGGTGGACTCTGCCAGTTCCGAGTCGCGGGCGTGGAGAACTGCAGGGGTGCCGTCGGGTTTTTTGTCGATCAGGTGGACGATGCAATGACGGATCGGCATGGGCTTCTCGGCTCAATGAATGGAGGAGGGCGTGCTCCCCCGAAAAAGTGCCCAGTGTACCGCACCTGCCGGTTTTGGCGGTGCTTGAACGGCCGTTGAGGCCAGTCGGGCCGGGCTTATGCGGTTTTTTCCCGATTTAGAGCAATAAAGCTGACCAAATGGGTAGGTAGAGGCGGATATTTCCCCGTCTCTGTGCTAGTTTTGCCCCGTCTTACGCGAAGTCACTGCGTTAAGCGTGCATTCAGCATTTGTCAGGTCGAACCAAACCCTGATTTCGGCATCTATAACCCCGAACCGTCGGTGTTGTAGCCGAGGGTGCCAGATCCAGAAGATCGGGCTCGATGGCTGACACTGCACTCTGCAATCCATATGAATTTGATAGGGAAGGAACACTACATGGCTCTTACTAAAGACCAACTGATCGCCGATATCGCTGAAGCTATCGACGCGCCAAAAACCACCGCGCGTAACGCACTGGACCAACTGGGCCAAATCGTTGCTGATCAACTGGAAAACGGCGGCGAAATCACCCTGCCAGGTATCGGTAAGCTGAAAGTGACCGAGCGTCCTGCCCGTACCGGCCGCAACCCTTCGACCGGCGCTGCCATCGAAATCGCTGCCAAGAAAGTTATCAAGCTGGTTGTGGCTAAAGGCCTGACCGACGCTGTTAACAAGTAAGACGCATAAAAGAAAGCCGTGCTGCGGAGCGATCCGGGCACGGCTTTTTTGTGTCCATTACAACGATTTACGCAAGGTAAATCGCCGCAACACGTCTATTTACTCCGCTGAGGCCTTGACCCACCGCGCCTGACGCCAGGCCTGTTGCTGCACCTTGCTCTGGAATGTCCAGGCAACGAAGCGGCTTTGCTTCTGCCCTTGGGACATCTCCACGACCTGGCTTTGCAGCGCGCCGGCTTTTTTCAGTGCGGTTTGAATGGCTGGCAGGTTCGAGGCTTTGGACACCAGTGTGCTGAACCACAGTACCTGCTGGGCAACTTGAGCGCTTTCGCTGATCAGTTGTGTCACGAAGCGTGCTTCGCCACCCTCACACCACAGCTCTGCTGCCTGGCCACCGAAGTTCAGTACCGGCAGTTTGCGTTTTGGGTCGGCCTTGCCCAATGCTCGCCATTTCCGGGTGCTGCCCCGTGTCGCTTCGTCCAGGGAGGCATGGAACGGAGGGTTGCACATGGTCAGGTCAAAGCGCTCGGCGCTCTCAAGCAGGCCCAGGAGGATCTGCTTGGGGTTGGTCTGCTGGCGCAACTGGATCGATTTGTTCAGGCCGTTGGACTGCACAATGGCCTTGGCGGCTGCGATGGCGGTCGAATCGATTTCCGAGCCCAGAAACTGCCAGCGGTAATCGCTGTAGCCGATCAGTGGATAGACGCAGTTGGCGCCCATGCCGATGTCCAGTACCCGTACCGCCGCACCGCGAGGGATCACGCCGTCATTGCCGCTGGCCAGCAGGTCGGCCAGGAAGTGCACGTAGTCGGCGCGTCCTGGTACCGGCGGGCACAGGTAGTCCGCCGGAATGTCCCAGTGGGCAATGCCATAGAACGACTTGAGCAGCGCCCGGTTGAACACCCGTACGGCATCAGGGCTGGCGAAATCGATGCTCTCTTTGCCGTAGGGGTTGATGATCACGCACTTCGCCAGTTCCGGCGTGCTCTTGATCAGCGCCGGGAAATCGTAACGGCCCTGGTGGCGGTTGCGCGGATGCAGGCTGGCCTTTTCGCGGGGCGCCACGGCTTTGGCCGGGGTCGCGGACTCAGGCTTCTTGCGCGCAGGTTTGGGGGAGCGGGGGGCGTTCATTGGTGTGATCGATTCGGGTATGGCTAAAAGTGGCGGGCATTGTCCCACATTCAGCCGTTGTGAACCCAATTGCAAAGAACACGATGCTCGACGGTGGCAGCGGGCTTGGTCCGGGCGGCGTTCCGACGAAGGCGAAGTGCCAGGCAGCATCAATGTTGAATGTGAAATCGTTTCGCGGGCAAGCCCGCTCCCACAGGGGACTTGTAGTGCTGGGGAGAGTGTACCGGGCATGAAAAAGGGAGGCCTTCGCAGGCCTCCCTTTTTTATTGCGTGTTGCCGTTACAGACTGGCAATCCGCGCATGCTGCTCGGCCAGCTTGCCCAGAGCCTGTTCGGCTTCGGCCAGTTTGGCGCGTTCCTTCTCGATGACTTCGGCCGGGGCCTTGTCCACGAAGCCGGCATTGGACAGCTTGCCGCCAACGCGCTGCACTTCACCTTGCAGGCGCTGGATTTCCTTGTCCAGGCGCGCAAGTTCCGCACCCTTGTCGATCAGGCCAGCCATTGGCACCAGCACTTCCATCTCGCCGACCAGGGCGGTGGCGGACAGCGGTGCTTCTTCGCCGGCCGCCAGGACGGTGATCGACTCGAGGCGGGCCAGCTTCTTGAGCAAGGCTTCGTTCTCGGTGAGGCGACGCTGGTCTTCGGCGGATACGTTCTTCAGGAACAGTGGCAGTGGCTTGCCCGGGCCAATGTTCATCTCGCCACGGATGTTGCGCGTGCCGAGCATCAGGCCCTTGAGCCATTCGATGTCGTCTTCGGCGGCTTGATCGATGCGTGCTTCAACGGCCACCGGCCAAGGCTGCAGCATGATGGTCTTGCCTTCGATGCCGGCCAGCGGCGCCAGGCGCTGCCAGATCTCTTCGGTGATGAACGGCATGAACGGGTGAGCCAGGCGCAGGGCCACTTCCAGTACGCGAACCAGGGTGCGACGGGTGCCGCGCTGACGTTCGATCGGTGCGTTTTCGTCCCACAGCACAGGCTTGGACAGCTCCAGGTACCAGTCGCAATACTGGTTCCAGATGAACTCGTACAAGGCTTGTGCGGCCAGGTCGAAACGGAACTGGTCGAGTTGGCGGGTCACTTCGGCTTCGGTGCGCTGCAGCTGGGAAATGATCCAGCGATCGGCCAGCGACAGCTCGTAGGCTTCGCCGTTCTGGCCGCAGTCTTCGCCCTTGTCCAGCACGTAACGCGCGGCGTTCCAGATCTTGTTGCAGAAGTTGCGATAGCCTTCGACGCGGCCCATGTCGAACTTGATGTCGCGACCGGTGGACGCCAGCGAGCAGAACGTGAAGCGCAAGGCGTCGGTGCCGTAGCTGGCGATGCCATCGGCGAACTCGTCGCGGGTCTGCTTCTCGATCTTCTTCGCCAGTTTCGGCTGCATCATGCCGGAGGTGCGTTTCTGCACCAGGGCTTCCAGTTCGATACCGTCGATGATGTCCAGCGGGTCAAGGACGTTGCCCTTGGACTTGGACATTTTCTGGCCCAGGCCATCCCGCACCAGGCCATGCACATACACGGTCTTGAACGGAACCTGCGGCGTGCCGTCTTCGTTTTTCACCAGGTGCATGGTGAGCATGATCATCCGGGCAACCCAGAAGAAAATGATGTCGAAGCCGGTCACCAGGACGTCGGTGGAGTGGAACTTCTTCAGGAACTCAGTCTGCTGCGGCCAGCCGAGGGTGGAGAAGGTCCACAGGCCCGAGCTGAACCAGGTGTCGAGTACGTCGTTGTCCTGCTGCAGCGCAACGTCGGCGCCCAGGTTGTGCTTGGCACGCACTTCGGCTTCGTCGCGGCCGACATAGACCTTGCCCGACTCGTCGTACCAGGCCGGAATCCGGTGGCCCCACCACAGCTGACGGCTGATGCACCAGTCCTGGATGTCACGCATCCACGAGAAGTACATGTTCTCGTACTGTTTCGGTACGAACTGAATGCGGCCGTCTTCAACGGCAGCAATGGCAGGCTCCGCCAATGGCTTGGTGGACACGTACCATTGGTCGGTCAACCACGGTTCGATGATGGTGCCGGAACGGTCGCCTTTCGGTACCTTCAGGGCGTGATCGTCGACACTGACCAGCAGGCCAGCGCCTTCGAACGCAGCGACGATTTGCTTGCGCGCTTCGAAGCGGTCGAGACCAGCGTATTCAGCCGGGATCTTGCCGTCGATGGTGTCGTTCAGGGTCCCGTCGAGGTTGAACACCTGGCAGGCCGACAGCACGGCGGCGTTCTTGTCGAAGATGTTCAGCAGCGGCAGGTTGTGGCGCTTGCCGACTTCGTAGTCGTTGAAATCGTGGGCCGGGGTGATTTTCACGCAGCCGGTGCCGAATTCAGGATCGCAGTAATCGTCGGCGATGATCGGGATGCGGCGGCCAACCAATGGCAGCTCGACAAACTTGCCGATCAGGGCTTTGTAGCGCTCATCGTTCGGGTTAACGGCCACGGCGGAGTCGCCGAGCATGGTTTCCGGACGGGTGGTCGCGACGATCAGGAAGTCGTTGCCTTCAGCAGTCCTGGCGCCGTCGGCCAGCGGGTACTTCAGGTTCCACAGGGAGCCTTTCTCGTCGTGGTTTTCCACTTCGAGGTCGGAAATCGCCGTGTGCAGCTTGGTGTCCCAGTTGACCAGGCGCTTGCCGCGGTAGATCAGGCCGTCTTCGTGCAGGCGCACGAACGCTTCTTTAACCGCTTCCGACAGGCCGTCGTCCATGGTGAAGCGCTCGCGGCTCCAGTCCACGGACGAGCCGAGGCGGCGGATCTGACGGCTGATGTTGCCGCCGGACTCGTCTTTCCATTCCCAGACTTTCTCGAGGAATTTCTCACGGCCCAGGTCGTGGCGGTTCTGGCCCTTGGCTTCGAGCTGGCGTTCCACCAGCATTTGCGTGGCGATACCGGCGTGGTCGGTGCCCGGCTGCCACAGGGTGTTGCGACCCTGCATGCGGCGGAAACGGATCAGGGCGTCCATGATCGCGTTGTTGAAGCCATGGCCCATATGCAGGCTGCCAGTGACGTTCGGTGGCGGGATCATGATGGTGTAGGAGTCGCCCGCGCCTTGCGGGGCGAAGTAGTTCTCGGACTCCCAGGTGTTGTACCAGGAAGTTTCAATGGCGTGCGGCTGGTAGGTCTTATCCATGCGCGGCGGGACCCTATTGGCATTTATTCAGGAAAAGCCGGCAAGTATAGCGGGGCATGGGGCGAAGGGCGAGCAGGCAAGGACAGGGGGCTTGATCAATGACAGCGCTGATCTCCTGTGTGAGCGAGCCTGCTCGCTCGCACAGGAGATAGAGATTATTCGTACTGGCTCAACAGCCGTTCCATTCGCGCATCGAGGCGACGTTTGATTTCTGTCTCGATGTGCGGGGCAAAGTCATCAATGACGTCTTGCATGATCAATTGCGCGGCGGCGCGCAGTTCGCTGTCCAGGTGCAGCATGATGTCGGCCGCTTGCCGGGCTGTCGTCGCTGGAGCGGGGGCGGCCACCGGCGCAGGGGCAGGGGCAGGTTGCTCGATCGCGGCAGCAGGCTGTTTGCCGCTGATCTGATCGAACAGCAAGGGAATCTGGCCTTCATCACCTTCCGGTGTGACGGTTTCGGTCAGCAGGGGCGGTTGCAGGTTGTCATCGCCGAGCAGCTGGCGGATCGACTCGAGGTCATCCAGCAGGTGCGCAGACTTTTGCAGTGGATTTGGAGTGTCCATCGTGTACTCAGAGTCGCTGTAGACGGTGATCTTGCAGAGGATAGCCCTGTTCGCGGTAGAAGCGGAAACTCTCCCGCGCGGCCTGACGAATAGTCGGGTCTTCTACCACCACTTCCGCCACACGGGCAAAGCGCTGGGCAAAGGAGGGGACCTTGAGGTCAAGGTTGACCAGCAGGTCCTGGTGCTGCCCTGGATCGTCTCCCACGCCCAGCACAATCAAACCGTCCGGTTCGCTTTCGGCGTGGCCGTGGGGTACGAAGCTTTCGCCTTTGAAGGCCCACAGCCGTGCATCGAGATCGTCGCGCTGAGCGGCATCGCTGCAGTGCAGGTAGATGCGGTGGCCCATGCGCCAGGCCTTGTCGGTGAGTTTGCAGGCAAAATCCAGTCGTGCAGACGGATCGGCACTGGGCAGGATATAGAAGTCGACTTTGGTCATTGAGGTTCCTGAGCCTTGAGCGGCGTCACCCATGAGCGACGCCGCGCAAGGTCATCGGTTTCAGGCTTTGGCGCGGTCCAGCAGGTACTGGGTCAGCAACGGAACCGGGCGGCCGGTGGCGCCCTTGTCCTTGCCGCCGCTGGTCCAGGCAGTGCCCGCGATGTCCAGGTGCGCCCAGTTCAGGTTCTTGGTGAAGCGCGAGAGGAAGCACGCGGCCGTGATGGTGCCGGCTTTCGGGCCACCAATGTTGGCGATGTCGGCGAACGGGCTGTCCAGCTGTTCCTGATACTCGTCGAACAGCGGCAATTGCCAGGCGCGGTCGTCGGCGGCCTGGCCGGCGCTCAGCAGTTGGCCGATCAGTTCGTCATTGTTGCCCAGCAGGCCCGAGGTGTGGGAGCCCAGGGCAACGACGCACGCGCCCGTCAGGGTGGCGATGTCGATCACGGCCTGTGGCTTGAAGCGCTCGGCGTAGGTCAGGGCGTCGCACAGCACCAGGCGGCCTTCGGCGTCGGTGTTGAGGATTTCCACGGTCTGGCCGCTCATGGTCGTGACGATATCGCCTGGGCGCGAGGCGTTGCCGCTCGGCATGTTCTCGGCGCAGGCCAGGATGCACACCAGGTTGATCGGCAGTTTCAGTTCAAGCACGGCGCGCAGGGTGCCGAACACGCTGGCTGCACCGCCCATGTCGTATTTCATTTCGTCCATGCCGGCACCGGGCTTGAGGCTGATGCCGCCGGTGTCGAAGGTGATACCCTTGCCGACCAGTGCGTACGGCTTCTCGGATTTCTTGCCGCCGTTGTACTGCATGACGATCAGGCGCGGTGGCTGGGCGCTGCCCTGGCCAACGGCGTAGAACGAGCCCATGCCCAGTTCCTTGATTTTCTTCTCGTCAAGAATCTCGACTTTCAGGCCTTTGAATGCCTTGCCCAGGCCCTTGGCCTGTTCGGCGAGGAAGCTCGGGTGGCAGATGTTCGGTGGCAGGTTACCCAGGTCGCGGGTGAAGGACATGCCATGGGCAATCGCGGTGGCGTGGGTCACGGCGCGTTCCACTTCGGCCTGGGCGGCCTTGATGGTCAGCAGGGTGATTTTTTTCAGGGGGCGGGGGTCGGTCTTCTGGCTCTTGAACTGCTCGAAGCTGTACTCGCCGTCTACCAGGGTTTCGGCCAGCAAACGGGTCTTGCCGTAGCTGTCACGACCTTTGACGACCACTTCGTCCAGTGCCAGTGCGGCTTCGCTGCCGCCCAGGCCCTTGAGGGTGTTCAGCACGCCGGCGATGATTTTGCGGAACGGTCGGTCACCCAGTTCGGCATCCTTGCCCACGCCCACCAGCAGCACGCGTTCGGCCTTGAGATTCGGCAGGCTGTGCAGCAACAGGCTCTGGCCTACTTTGCCGGCCAGGTCGCCACGCTTGAGAATGGCGCTGATGGCGCCGCCAGTGAGGTCGTCGATCTGCTTGGCAACGTTGCCGAGTTTGCGGTCTTCGCCGACGGCGACCACCAGAGTGGCGGTTTTCAACGTTTCTGGGCTAACGCTTTTTACAACCAGTTCCATGTCCGGGTCCCTGAATAAATGGTCAAATGGCAGCGTGTCGCACGGCGTGCGCACACGTTTGCCTTTCTATTTGGAAAGACGCTGGTACAGCCTGCGACAAAGGCCGCAGTTTGAACCTCGCGCCCGAGCCAGACAACCCTCGCCAAGCTGATCTTTAATGCATTGCATGCCTGCTTGAGCGTGCGAAGTGACAGGCGCGACCAATCACAGGATAATGCGGCATCTTTTCGAGTGGCTCAGCCTTGCTGGCCGCTGTTTGCTTGTTTGGCCGCCTTAGCCTGACAACCCTGGAGTGTCTGGTTTGATCGTCTTCCGTTATCTGTCCCGCGAAGTCCTGGTGACCCTGAGCGCTGTCAGCGCCGTGCTGTTGGTCATCATCATGAGCGGACGCTTCATCAAATACCTTGCCCAGGCTGCCGCGGGGCTTCTGGATCCGGGTTCGCTGTTCCTGATCATGGGCTTTCGCCTGCCGGGGTTCCTGCAGCTGATCCTGCCGCTGGGGCTGTTCCTGGGGATTCTGCTGGCCTACGGCCGTCTCTACCTGGAAAGCGAGATGACCGTGCTCTCGGCCACAGGCATGAGCCAGCAGCGGCTGTTTGCCTATACCTTGTTTCCGGCCACGCTGGTTGCCTTGCTGGTGGCGTGGCTGAGCCTGAGCCTGGCCCCGCAAGGTGCCAATCAGTTTCAATTGCTGCTGAACTCCCAGGACGCGCTGACCGAATTCGATACGTTGGAGCCAGGCCGTTTCCAGGCCCTGCGCGATGGTACTCGGGTGACCTACACCGAGAAGCTGTCGGACGACCGTATCAATCTGTCGGGGGTATTCATGTCGCAAAAGAATCTCTCCTCCGACAAAAAGGACCGCGGTATCTCGGTCCTGGTAGCTGAAAGCGGTCGTCAGGAAATCATGCCGGACGGCAATCGCTATCTGATCCTGGAAAACGGTTATCGCTACGACGGTAGCCCGGGGCAGGCCGATTACCGGGTCATCAAGTACGACACCCATGGCATGCTGCTGCCAAAGCCTGATGTCAGTGACGAAGTGACCGATCGTGATGCAATCAGCACCCGCACGCTGATGGGCAACGATGACGTGCGCTCCTATGCCGAATTGCAATGGCGCCTGTCGTTGCCGTTGCTGGTCTTCATCGTGACCCTGATGGCGGTGCCGTTGTCGCGGGTCAATCCGCGCCAGGGCCGTTTCCTCAAGCTGCTGCCGGCGATTCTTCTCTACATGGCCTACCTGACTATCCTGATTGCCGCGCGCGGCGCCCTGGAAAAAGGCAACCTGCCGCCCGCGTTGGGCCTGTGGTGGGTTCACGGGATCTTCCTGGCCATTGGCCTGGGCTTGCTGTACTGGGAACCGTTGCGCTTGAAAATGGCGAGTCGCCGCAGCACGTTGGAGGTGGCTCGTGGTTAAGCTCGATCGCTACATTGGTAGCAGTGTGTTCCTGGCGATCCTGGCGGTACTGGGGATTATTCTCGGGCTGGCGACGCTGTTCGCGTTCATCGATGAAATGGGTGATGCCAGCGACACCTACACCGTGATGGATGTCCTGAGCTATGTGCTGCTGACGGCGCCACGTCGCCTGTACGACATGTTGCCGATGGCGGCGCTGATCGGTTGCCTGATCGGGCTTGGAGGTCTGGCCAGCAACAGTGAACTGACCATCATGCGTGCGGCGGGCGTGTCGATCGGGCGGATCGTCTGGGCCGTGATGAAGCCGATGCTGGTCCTGATGGTGGCCGGCCTGCTGATTGGTGAGTACGTGGCGCCGGCGACGGAAACCATTGCTCAGGCCAATCGTTCGCTGGCTCAGGGCAGTGGCAATTCGCAAAGTGCCAAGCACGGCTTGTGGCACCGTCAGGGCGACGAGTTCATTCATGTCAACGCCGTGCAGCCTAACGGCCTGTTATATGGGGTGACCCGCTATCGTTTCGACAACGAACGGCATCTGCTGTCGTCGAGCTTCGCCAGGCGTGCCGAGTTCGACACCGATCACTGGATGCTGAGCGAAGTCACCACCACGTTGTTCCACGACAAGCGCAGTGAAGTGGTGAATACGCCGTCGGAGCGCTGGAATGTGACCCTGAGCCCGCAATTGCTCAGTACTGTAGTGATGGCGCCGGACTCTCTGTCGATCACCGGTTTGTGGGGTTACATCCACTACCTGGCGGAGCAGGGGCTGAACAACGGTCGTTACTGGCTGGCATTTTGGGTCAAGGTGTTGCAACCGCTGGTCACCGCGGCACTGGTGTTGATGGCGATTTCCTTCATCTTCGGTCCACTGCGTTCGGTGACTCTGGGGCAGCGGGTGTTCACCGGGGTGCTGGTGGGCTTTACCTTCCGTATCGTCCAGGATTTGCTGGGACCCTCGAGCCTGGTGTTCGGTTTTCCGCCGCTGTTTGCGGTGCTGTTGCCGGCCGGAGTCTGCGCGCTGGCAGGCTTCTGGCTGCTGCGCCGAGCGGGTTGAACGCAGTATTTTCAGTCTTTGCTGAGCCTATTAGACGCCCCGCTCGCAAGAGCGGGGCGTTTTTGCATTCGACGCCATTGACCTGCAAGCGTGACGCTTGCGTCGTGTATCAGGTACAATTCCCGGCTATTTTTCGGCGGGCTATGCCTGCAGCCTTTTTGAGTGTTGATCCGTGAGTGATTTGAGTCATATCCGCAATTTCTCCATCATCGCCCACATTGACCATGGCAAGTCGACGCTGGCCGATCGCTTCATCCAGATGTGCGGCGGCCTGGCCGAGCGCGAAATGGAAGCCCAGGTACTGGACTCCATGGACCTTGAGCGTGAACGCGGGATCACCATCAAGGCCCACAGCGTCACCCTGTATTACACGGCGCGTGACGGCGTTACCTACCAGTTGAACTTCATTGATACCCCGGGCCACGTCGACTTCACCTATGAAGTCAGCCGCTCCCTGGCGGCCTGTGAGGGTGCGCTGCTGGTGGTCGACGCCGGTCAAGGTGTCGAGGCCCAGTCCGTAGCCAACTGCTACACCGCCATCGAGCAGGGCCTGGAAGTGATGCCGGTACTGAACAAGATCGACCTGCCACAGGCCGATCCAGACCGCGTGAAGGAAGAAATCGAGAAAATCATCGGCATCGATGCCACTGACGCGGTGACTTGCAGTGCCAAGACCGGTCTGGGCGTCGATGAAGTGCTGGAACGCCTGGTAACGACTATTCCTGCGCCGACCGGCAACATCGAAGATCCGCTGCAGGCGTTGATCATCGACTCCTGGTTCGACAACTACCTGGGCGTCGTGTCTCTGGTTCGCGTGCGCCACGGCCGCGTGAAAAAGGGCGACAAGATCCTGGTGAAGTCCACCGGCAAGATCCACCTGGTGGACAGCGTCGGCGTATTCAACCCGAAACACACCGCCACCGTTGACCTGAAGGCCGGTGAAGTAGGCTTCATCATCGCCGGCATCAAGGACATTCACGGTGCGCCGGTGGGTGACACCCTGACCTTGAGCTCGACGCCAGACGTCGACGTGCTGCCAGGCTTCAAGCGCATTCAGCCGCAGGTTTACGCCGGCCTGTTCCCGGTCAGCTCCGACGACTTCGAAGATTTCCGCGAAGCGCTGCAAAAGCTCACCCTGAACGACTCATCGCTGCAATACACCCCGGAAAGCTCCGACGCGCTGGGCTTCGGCTTCCGTTGCGGGTTCCTCGGCATGCTGCACATGGAAATCATCCAGGAGCGCCTGGAGCGCGAGTACGACCTGGACCTGATCACCACCGCGCCGACAGTAATCTTCGAACTGCTGCTCAAGAGCGGTGAGACGATCTACGTCGATAACCCGTCCAAGTTGCCTGACCTGTCGGCCATCGAAGACATGCGCGAACCGATCGTTCGGGCCAACATTCTTGTACCGCAAGAGCACCTGGGCAACGTCATTACCCTGTGCATCGAGAAGCGTGGCGTCCAGCACGACATGCTGTTCCTCGGCTCCCAGGTCCAGGTGACCTACGATTTGCCGATGAACGAAGTGGTCCTGGACTTCTTCGATCGCCTGAAATCCACCAGCCGTGGCTATGCTTCGCTGGACTATCACTTCGATCGTTACCAATCAGCTAATCTGGTGAAGCTGGATGTACTGATCAACGGTGAGAAAGTCGACGCCCTGGCGTTGATCGTGCACCGCGACAATGCGCACTACAAAGGTCGTGCGTTGACCGAGAAGATGAAAGAGCTGATTCCGCGGCAGATGTTCGACGTTGCCATCCAGGCCGCCATTGGCGGGCAGATTGTGGCGCGGACAACCGTCAAGGCACTCAGAAAGAACGTATTGGCCAAATGCTACGGCGGCGACGTCAGCCGTAAGCGCAAGCTGTTGGAAAAGCAAAAGGCCGGTAAAAAACGCATGAAGCAGGTCGGTAACGTGGAAATTCCACAAGAAGCCTTCCTTGCTGTGCTCAGGTTGGATAGTTAGGTCCTATGTCACTAAATTTCCCGCTGTTGCTGGTCATCGCTGTCTTCGTCTGCGGTCTGTTGGCGTTGCTCGATCTGGTGTTTCTGGCACCGCGTCGGCGTTCTGCCATTGCCTCTTATCAGGGCAGTGTCAGCCAACCCGACATGGTGGTGGTCGAGAAGCTGAACAAAGAACCTTTGCTGGTTGAATACGGCAAATCGTTCTTCCCGGTGCTGTTCATCGTGCTGGTGCTGCGTTCGTTTCTGGTCGAGCCGTTCCAGATTCCGTCCGGTTCGATGAAACCGACCCTGGATGTGGGTGACTTCATTCTGGTGAACAAGTTTTCTTACGGGATCCGCTTGCCGGTACTCGACAAGAAAGTCATCGAAGTCGGCGAGCCACAGCGCGGGGATGTGATGGTGTTTCGCTATCCAAGCGACCCTAACGTCAACTACATCAAGCGTGTAGTGGGCCTTCCGGGCGACCAGATTCGCTACACCGCCGACAAGCGCCTGTTCGTCAATGGCCAGTCGATCGCCGAGCAACTGGTCGGCTCCGAGCCAGGTACGCTGGGCAGTGCCGAGCTCTACAAGGAAAAACTGGGCGTCGCCGAGCACATGATCCGCAAGGAAATGAGCCGCTACCGTGCAACGCCTGATCGTTCCTGGACCGTGCCTGCCGGGCACTACTTCATGATGGGCGACAACCGCGACAACTCCAACGACAGTCGCTACTGGGATGATCCGAGCATTCCCAAGAACCTGCTGGGCATGGTTCCCGACCAGAACATCGTCGGCAAGGCTTTCGCGGTCTGGATGAGCTGGCCGGAACCCAAACTCGGTCATCTGCCGAATTTTTCGCGGGTTGGCCTGATCAAGTAATCACACACGGCGCTGTTGAACACAGCGCCGAATGCATTTCTGGCACCGACAGAACGTCGCCGCCAGCGTGCTGACAACGATACTCAGGATGTAATTTTTGAACACAGCGTTAATTGTCCCAGGCCTTCGCAGCTACGCTTTGAAGGAAGTCGACCACGAACTCAGCGTGGGTAAACCGTGAGCGTCTCTTTAAGTCGTCTCGAGCGTCAGCTCGGTTATACCTTCAAGGATCAGGAACTGATGATCCTGGCCCTCACTCACCGCAGCTTTGCCGGGCGTAACAACGAACGCCTGGAATTTCTCGGCGACGCCATCCTCAATTTCGTCGCCGGTGAGGCGCTGTTCGACCGCTTCCCGTTGGCCCGTGAAGGCCAGTTGTCGCGTTTGCGCGCGCGCCTGGTGAAGGGTGAGACGCTGGCGGTGCTGGCGCGCGGTTTCGACCTGGGCGAGTACCTGCGCCTGGGTTCCGGCGAGTTGAAGAGCGGTGGTTTCCGCCGCGAATCGATCCTCGCCGATGCCCTTGAGGCGCTGATCGGTGCGATCTACCTGGACGCCGGCATGGATATGGCGCGCGAACGCGTGCTGGCCTGGCTGACGTCCGAGTTCGAGAGCCTGACACTGGTCGACACCAACAAAGATCCAAAGACCCGCCTGCAAGAGTTCTTGCAGTCGCGTGCCTGTGAGCTGCCGCGTTACGAAGTGGTGGATATCCAGGGTGAGCCGCATTGCCGGACGTTCTTCGTCGAATGTGAAATCACCTTACTGAATGAAAAAAGCCGAGGTCAGGGTGTGAGTCGTCGTATTGCCGAACAGGTAGCGGCCGCCGCAGCACTGATAGCCCTGGGCGTGGAGAATGGCCATGACTGATTCAACTGCAACTCGCTGTGGCTATGTCGCCATCGTCGGCCGCCCGAACGTGGGCAAGTCCACGCTGCTGAACCACATTCTGGGCCAGAAGCTGGCCATCACCTCGCGCAAGCCGCAAACCACCCGCCACAACATGCTCGGGATCAAGACCGAAGGCGCCGTCCAGGCGATCTACGTCGACACCCCCGGTATGCACAAAGGCGGCGAAAAGGCCCTGAACCGCTACATGAACAAGACCGCTTCGGCGGCGTTGAAAGACGTCGACGTGGTGATCTTCGTGGTGGATCGCACCAAGTGGACCGAAGAAGACCAGATGGTCCTCGAGCGTGTCCAGTACGTGACCGGTCCCTTGATCGTGGCGCTGAACAAGACCGACCGCATCGAAGACAAAGCCGAGTTGATGCCGCACCTGAGCTGGTTGCAGGAACAGCTGCCGAATGCACAGATCATCCCGATTTCGGCCCAGCACGGGCATAACCTCGATGCGCTGGAGCGGGTCATTTCCGGGCACTTGCCGGAAAACGATCACTTCTTCCCGGAAGACCAGATCACCGACCGCAGCAGTCGTTTCCTTGCCGCCGAACTGGTGCGCGAGAAAATCATGCGCCAGATGGGCGCCGAGCTGCCGTACCAGATCACCGTGGAAATCGAAGAGTTCAAGCAGCAGGGCAAAACCCTGCATATCCATGCCTTGATCCTCGTTGAGCGTGACGGCCAGAAGAAAATCATCATTGGCGACAAGGGCGAGCGCATCAAGCGCATCGGCACCGAAGCGCGCAAGGACATGGAGCTGCTGTTTGACTCCAAGATCATGCTCAACCTGTGGGTCAAGGTGAAGGGCGGCTGGTCCGACGATGAGCGCGCCCTGCGTTCGCTGGGTTATGGCGACCTGTAAATCCGGTTCCTGATACACAGCAGAACCCCCTGTGGGAGCGGGCTTGCCCGCGATGAGGATGTAACATTCAATGAAGATGTTGAATGTGAGTCCGCCATCGCGAGCAAGCCCGCTCCCACTTTGGTTTTGGGTTGTTTGTAAAACTGCGTTTCCTCATTGAGAACTCCGATTTCCATGTCCCAGCCCCTCAGCCAACCCGCCTATGTCCTGCACTCTCGGGCCTATCGTGAAAGCAGCGCGCTGGTGGACTTCCTCACGCCGCAAGGCCGGCTGCGGGCGGTGTTGCGCAGTGCGCGTGGTAAGGCGGGGACCTTGGCGCGACCGTTCGTGCCCCTGGAGGTCGAGTTCCGGGGGAGGGGCGAGCTGAAGAACGTTGGCCGCATGGAAAGCGCAGGCGTTTCCACCTGGCTCAATGGCGAGGCGCTGTTCAGTGGCCTGTACCTCAACGAGCTGCTGATCCGCTTGCTGCCCTCCGAAGATCCCCATCCCGCGGTATTCGATCACTACGCGGCGACCTTGCTGGCCCTCGCCGAAGGGCGTCCGCTGGAGCCCTTGCTGCGTTCATTCGAATGGCGGTTGCTGGATGACCTGGGGTACGGCTTTGCGCTGAACAGGGATATTCACCAGGCTCCCATCGAAGTCGATGGTATGTACCGTCTGAAGGTGGACGCCGGGCTTGAGCGGGTCTACCTGCTGCAGCCCGGTCTGTTCAACGGCGCCGAATTGTTGGCTATGGCTGAGGCTGACTGGAGCGCGCCGGGTGCATTGCCTGCCGCCAAGCGCCTGATGCGCCAGGCACTGGCCGTCCATCTGGGCGGTCGGCCGCTGGTCAGTCGCGAGCTGTTTCGCAAACCGTAGGGGCGGTTGTTGCCGGCTGGCCTTCACCTGGCGTCAACAGACCCGGTATCCCCGTGTATGCTGTGCACCGAACTTTCTCTTCTTCTGGAGCGCTTCCGTGACCACCAGCACCCGCATTCTTCTTGGCGTGAACATCGACCACGTTGCCACCCTGCGTCAGGCCCGGGGCACCCGCTACCCTGATCCCGTGAAGGCGGCGCTGGATGCGGAAGAGGCGGGGGCTGACGGCATCACCGTGCATTTGCGCGAAGATCGCCGGCACATCCAGGAGCGCGACGTGCTGCTGCTCAAGGACGTGCTGCAAACCCGCATGAACTTCGAAATGGGCGTCACCGAGGAAATGATGGCGTTCGCCGAGCGCATTCGTCCGGCGCACATTTGCCTGGTCCCGGAAACCCGCCAGGAACTGACCACCGAAGGCGGCCTGGATGTCGCAGGACAGGAAGCCCGGATCAAGGCGGCGGTGGAGCGCCTGGCGAAAATCGGCTGTGAAGTGTCGCTGTTCATTGACGCCGATGAGCGTCAGATCGAGGCGTCGAAACGCGTCGGCGCCCCGGCCATCGAGTTGCATACCGGTCGCTACGCCGATGCGCAGACGCCCACCGAAGTTGCTGAAGAGTTGCAGCGCGTCGCCGACGGTGTGGCCTGCGGCCTGGCTCAGGGCCTGATCGTCAATGCTGGCCACGGCTTGCATTATCACAACGTTGAAGCGGTCGCCGCCATCAAGGGCATCAATGAGCTGAACATCGGCCACGCGCTGGTGGCGCATGCCCTGTTCGTCGGGTTCAAGTCGGCGGTATCGGAAATGAAAGCGTTGATTCTGGCAGCCGCGGCAAAAGCCTGAGGTAGATCGTTCCCACGCGGGAGCGTCACTAGTGTCCGGTAAAAACCGAAGGGGGAGCTTGCTCCCCCTTGCTCTTGGCGGCCTTCGGTCATAATCGGATCTTTCAGACTCGATTTTGACTCATGTTTTCCAGCACCCGTTTAGCCCAACTACTCAGTGCGATCCCGCGCCTGTTCTTCCAGCAATCCACCGAAACGCATCAGGCTGATCGTTACGTCAAACGCTGTACGTCCTGGCAATTGTTGGTGACATTGATCAGCGGCCATCTGACCCAAGCCTTGAGCCTGCGGTCCCTGGCGACTTTCTCCGAGACTCTGGCTGCGCATAGCTACCATCTGCAGGCCGGTCCCATTGCTCGCTCGACACTGTCGGATGCCTTGAACAAGCGTGACTACCGGCCGTTTCAGGACCTTTGCGAACTCCTGTTACGCGGCGTCAGTCACCAGCAGCGCAAGGCAGTCGGCGCCATGGTCAGCTTAATTGACTCCACGTCCATTACCTTGCGCGGACCTCACTTCGATGATTGGACTGCCGCGACGAAAACCCGCATTACACAAGGTCTCAAAGTGCATGTAGGGCTGGATCTGGCGCAGTTGGCCCCGGTCTACGTGAACATTACTCACGCCAACGTCAACGACCTGAGTGACGCGTTGGACATGCCGATTCAGGCCGGCATAAGGGCTACTGCGATTACAACTGGTGGCACCAGTTGCAAACCAAGGGGGCTCTGTTCGTTACCCGGTTGAAGAAAAACGCCAATATCAAGGTGCTGCACGAGCACTCAAATGTGGCTGAGCACAGCGTGGTCATGACCGATGAAGTCATACGGTTCGGCAAAAAGCACCTAGGCGGCAAACGTCTGAATGACTACTGGGAAGAGCCGGTAAGGCGTGTCGTGGTTGCACGCGAGGGGCATGCAACGCCGCTGATCCTGGTGACCAACGACTTCGCGAGAACCGCTGAAGAAATCGCTGATTTGTACAAAGATCGTTGGAAAATCGAGCTGTTTTTCAAGTGGATCAAGCAACATCTGAAACTCAAACGCTTCTATGCCTTCTCCGAAAACGCCGTGCGCCTACAGATCTACAGTGCCTTGATCAGCTACCTGCTGTTGCACCTTTTCCAGCGCCGCTCAGGGTTTCCCGGCTCGTTATTTGAACTGACGGTTCGCATCGCTCATGTCCTGCATGAACGGCCTGCTACCCAAGAATTCAAAGACCGACGAAGGCAGGAGCGAGAAAAGCTGAAGGCTGCCCAAGGCAGCCTTCAGCTATGACACATGTTTACCGGACACTAGTGACGCGGGAGCGTGGGATCGATCAGTGTCAAAGCGGCGAGTTGTCTTGCGGCGGCTTGGTCTTGTCGATGCCCGGTACATGCAGGTTGCCTTCGGCAATCTGGTCACCCTCTAGCTGCGGCTGTGTGACCCACGTCAGGATGTCGTAGTAGCGGCGGATGTTCGCCACGAAATGCACCGGCTCGCCGCCACGGGCGTAGCCATACCGCGTCTTGCTGTACCACTGCTTCTGCGACAGGCGCGGCAGGATCTTTTTCACGTCCAGCCACTTGTTGGGGTTCAACCCTTCCTTGGCCGCCAGCTTGCGTGCGTCATCCAGGTGGCCGCTGCCCACGTTGTACGCGGCCAGGGCAAACCAGGTGCGGTCCGGCTCCTTGATCGAGTCGTCCAGTTGATCTTTCATATAGGCTAGGTACTTGGCGCCGCCCATGATGCTTTGCCTGGCGTCCAGGCGATTGGACACGCCCATGGCCTGCGCGGTGTTCTGGGTCAGCATCATCAGGCCGCGCACCCCGGTCTTGGAGGTGACGGTCGGTTGCCACAGCGATTCCTGATAACCGATCGCCGCCAGCAGGCGCCAGTCGACTTTCTCTTTCTTGGCGTACATCTTGAAGTGCTGTTCGTACTTGGGCAGCCGTTGTTGCAGGTGCTGGGCGAAGGTGGTGGCACCCATATAGCCGAGTACGTCGACATGCCCGTAATAGCGATCCTTGAGGCGTTGCAGGGTGCCGTTTTTCTGCACCTTGTCGAGGTAGGTGTTGATCTCGTTGAGCAGGCTGTTGTCGTCGCCGGCGGCCACGGCCCAGCTCTGGTTGCTGGCGTCGCCCAGGTCGAACGCCACCCGGACGTTAGGGAAGTACACCTGGTTCATGGCCACTTCGTTGGAATCGACCAGTGTCAGATCGATCTGACCGTCGTCCACCATGCGCAGTAGGTCTACGACCTCAACGGCGTCAGACTCTTCGTATTCAATTCTGGGGTTTTTCTGTTTCAGCGCTGCCAATTGCTCGGCGTGGGTGCTGCCCTTGAGCGCCATGATCTTCTTGCCCACCAGATCCGCCGGATTAGTAGGGCGTGACTGGCCGTTGCGGTAGATGATCTGTGGGGTGACTTCCAGATACGAGTGGGAAAACCTGACCTGTGCCTTGCGTTTCTCGCTGCTGACCAGACCGGCAGCAGCGAGTACCGGGCCGTTAGGCTTGCCCACCTGATCAAACAGATCGTCAAGGTTGTCGGCGGTTTCGATCTTCAGCTCAACCCCCAGATCGTCGGCGAAGCGCTTCACCAGCTCGTATTCGAAGCCGGTTTCACCGTTGCGATCCTGGAAGTAGGTGGCCGGGCTGTTACGCGTCACCACGCGCAGCACACCATCCTCCTTTACGCGCTCCAGGGTGTTGGGTTTATCAACACAGCCGCCGAGCATCAGGAAGAGTCCGGTTGCGATGAGCCATTTGGCGTATCGCGGACGTAAGACCATTGGGGAAAACATCTGCGCAGTATACGCAAAGGACCACGGCCGCCATATCTCGACAGCACAGGGCTTGTCTGCTAGAGGCCCGGAAACTCGAGCAAAGCCCTCAAGAACGGGCATTGAGGGCTTATCAGGGGGGCTGAAATAACCCTTTGAACTTGAGCTGATGAGCATTGGTTATAGGCCTCAAACCCCTGGCCGACGTTCGGACGATATCGGGCGTAGCGTTTCGGGTGCTGTCGCGGACGGTTTAGGCTAGAATGCACGGCCTCAAAGCACACCCCTTCCCGAGGCTGTCCCGAAGATGTTGATCCTGCGCGGCGCTCCTGCCCTTTCTGCCTTTCGCCACAGCAAACTCCTTGAGCAACTGAGCCAGAAGGTCCCGGCTGTCAGTGGCCTGTATGCTGAATTCGCTCACTTCGCCGAAGTTACCGGCGTCCTGACCGGCGACGAACAGCAGGTGCTTGCGCGCCTTCTGAAGTACGGCCCCAGCGTTCCAGTACAAGAGCCGACCGGTCGCCTGTTCCTGGTGTTGCCACGTTTCGGCACCATCTCGCCATGGTCGAGCAAGGCCAGCGACATTGCCCGCAACTGTGGCCTGGGGAAAATCCAGCGCCTGGAGCGCGGCATCGCTTTCTACGTCACCGGTGAGTTCACCGACGTACAGGCCCAGCTTGTTGCTGATGCACTGCACGACCGCATGACCCAGATCGTCCTGGAAAACCTGGAGCAGGCTGCCGGCCTGTTCAGTCACGCCGAACCCAAGCCGTTGACGGCGATCGACGTACTGGGTGGCGGTCGCGCCGCGCTGGAAACTGCCAACGTCGAACTGGGCCTGGCCCTGGCTGAAGACGAGATTGACTATCTGGTCAACGCTTTCATCGGCTTGAAGCGCAACCCGCACGACATCGAACTGATGATGTTTGCCCAGGCGAACTCCGAGCATTGCCGTCACAAGATCTTCAACGCCAGTTGGGACATCGACGGCGAGAGCCAGGAAAAAAGCCTGTTCGGCATGATCAAGAACACCTACGTGATGCACAGCGAAGGCGTTCTGTCGGCTTATAAGGACAATGCTTCGGTCATCGTCGGCAGCGTCGCCGGCCGTTTCTTCCCGGATCCTGAAACCCGCCAGTACGGCGCGGTGCAGGAACCGGTGCACATCCTGATGAAAGTCGAAACCCACAACCACCCGACCGCGATTGCTCCGTTCCCCGGCGCGTCCACCGGTTCCGGTGGCGAGATTCGCGACGAAGGCGCCACCGGTCGCGGTGCCAAGCCGAAGGCTGGCCTGACCGGTTTCACCGTGTCCAACCTTCAGATCCCGGGCTTCGAACAGCCGTGGGAAGTGCCGTACGGCAAGCCCGAGCGCATCGTCACCGCGCTGGACATCATGATCGAAGGCCCATTGGGCGGCGCTGCATTCAACAACGAATTCGGCCGTCCGGCGTTGACCGGCTACTTCCGTACCTTCGAACAATCCATCACCACTCCGCACGGTGATGAAGTTCGCGGTTACCACAAGCCGATCATGCTGGCCGGCGGTATGGGCAACATCCGTGAAGGGCACGTCAAGAAAGGCGAAATTCTCGTTGGTTCCAAGCTGATCGTGCTGGGCGGCCCGGCGATGCTCATCGGCCTGGGTGGCGGCGCAGCTTCCTCCATGGCCACCGGCACCAGCTCGGCTGACCTGGACTTCGCTTCGGTACAGCGTGAGAACCCGGAAATGGAACGCCGTTGCCAGGAAGTCATCGACCGTTGCTGGCAGTTGGGTGAACACAACCCGATCAGTTTCATTCACGACGTGGGTGCCGGCGGCCTGTCCAACGCCTTCCCGGAACTGGTTAACGACGGCGACCGTGGTGGCCGTTTCGAACTGCGCAACATTCCAAACGACGAGCCGGGCATGGCCCCGCACGAGATCTGGAGTAACGAATCCCAGGAACGCTACGTTCTGGCGGTCGGCCCTGCCGACTTCGAGCGCTTCAAGGCGATCTGCGAGCGTGAGCGTTGCCCATTCGCCGTGGTCGGCGAAGCCACTGCCGAGCCGCAACTGACGGTCACCGACAGCCACTTCGGCAACAGCCCGGTGGACATGCCGCTCGAAGTGCTGCTGGGCAAAGCCCCGCGCATGCACCGTTCGGTGGTTCGTGAAAACGAACTGGGCGACGACTTCGATCCGTCGACCCTGAACATCGCCGACTGTGTCGAGCGCGTGCTGCATCACCCGGCCGTGGCCAGCAAGAGCTTCCTGATCACCATTGGCGACCGCACCATCACCGGCCTCGTGGCCCGTGACCAGATGGTCGGCCCGTGGCAGGTTCCGGTGGCCGACGTTGCCGTCACCGCCACCAGCTTCGACGTCTACACCGGTGAAGCCATGGCCATGGGCGAGCGTACTCCGCTGGCGCTGCTGGACGCTCCGGCGTCGGGTCGCATGGCCATCGGTGAAACCCTGACCAACATTGCAGCCTCGCGCATCGGCAAGCTCTCCGACATCAAGCTGTCGGCGAACTGGATGTCGGCTGCCGGCCACCCGGGCGAAGACGCGCGTCTGTACGACACCGTCAAAGCGGTCGGCATGGAACTGTGCCCTGAGCTGGGCATCACCATTCCGGTGGGCAAGGACTCGATGTCCATGGCCACTCGCTGGAACGACGAAGGCGTGGACAAGACCGTGACGTCGCCGATGTCGCTGATCGTGACCGGTTTCGCGCCAGTGACGGACATTCGCCAGACCCTGACCCCGCAACTGCGCATGGACAAGGGCACCACCGACCTGATCCTGATCGACCTGGGGCGTGGCCAGAACCGCATGGGCGCTTCGATCCTCGCCCAGGTTCACGGCAAGCTCGGTAGCCAGGCTCCGGACGTCGATGACGCCGAAGACCTGAAAGCCTTCTTCGCGGTGATCCAGGGCCTCAACGCCGACGGCCACCTACTGGCTTACCACGACCGTTCCGACGGCGGTCTGTTGACCAGCGCCGTGGAGATGGCCTTCGCCGGCCACTGCGGCCTGAGCCTGAACCTCGACGGTCTGGCGGAAACATCGGCCGACATCGCTTCGATCCTGTTCAACGAAGAACTGGGTGCAGTGATCCAGGTTCGCCAGGACTCCACTCCGGACATCCTCGCGCAATTCAGCGCTGCGGGCCTGGGCGACTGCGTGTCGGTGATCGGTCAGCCGATGAACAACGGCGAGATCAGCATCACCTTCAACGGCGACACCGTGTTCGAAGGCCAGCGTCGCCTGCTGCAGCGCCAATGGGCTGAGACCAGCTACCAGATCCAGCGCCTGCGTGATAACGCCGACTGCGCCGATCAAGAGTTCGACGTCCTGCTGGAAGAAGACAACCCGGGCCTGAGCGTCAAGCTGAGCTACGACGTCAACCAGGACATCGCCGCGCCTTACATCAAGAAAGGCATTCGCCCACAGGTTGCCGTGCTGCGTGAGCAGGGCGTCAATGGTCAGGTGGAAATGGCGGCCGCGTTCGACCGCGCCGGTTTCAACGCGATCGACGTGCACATGAGCGACATTCTGGCCGGCCGTGTCGATCTGAACGAGTTCAAGGGCCTGGTGGCGTGTGGTGGTTTCTCCTACGGCGACGTTCTCGGTGCCGGTGAAGGCTGGGCCAAGTCGGCGCTGTTCAACAGCCGTGCCCGTGATGCGTTCCAGGGTTTCTTCGAGCGTAACGACAGCTTCACCCTCGGCGTGTGCAACGGTTGCCAGATGATGTCCAACCTGCACGAACTGATCCCGGGCAGCGAGTTCTGGCCGCACTTCGTGCGTAACCGTTCCGAGCAGTTCGAAGCCCGCGTGGCCATGGTCCAGGTGCAGGAGTCGAACTCGATCTTCCTGCAAGGCATGGCCGGTTCGCGCATGCCAATCGCCATCGCCCACGGTGAAGGCCATGCCGAGTTCGAAAGCGAAGAAGCACTGCTGCAAGCCGATCTGTCGGGTTGCGTGGCGATGCGTTTCGTCGACAACCACGGCAAGGTCACCGAAAGCTACCCGGCCAACCCGAACGGCTCGCCGCGCGGGATCACCGGCCTCACCAGCCGTGACGGTCGCGTGACCATCATGATGCCGCACCCGGAGCGTGTGTTCCGCGCCGTGCAGAACTCGTGGCGCTCGGAAGAGTGGAACGAAGATGCACCGTGGATGCGCATGTTCCGTAATGCTCGCGTGTGGGTTAACTAAGCGCTGTGTACAAGCTTTCCTTTTTTGTTCCGGCCAGTCATGTGGAACAGGTCAAAAGTGCCGTATTCGCCGCCGGTGGCGGCCGAATCGGTGACTATGACCACTGTGCGTGGCAGGTGCTCGGCTTGGGTCAGTTTCGTCCGTTGGATGGCAGTCAGCCGTTCATTGGCGAGGCCGGACAGGTCGAGCAGGTTGAGGAATGGAAGGTCGAGCTTGTCGTGGCCGATGAGTTGATTCGCTCGGTGGTGATGGCTTTGAAACAGAGCCATCCCTACGAGACACCGGCGTATGAGGTGTGGCGGTTGGAGGATTTCTGATCGTCCTGGCCGCTGAAATGAGAAACCCGCTGATTCGTCAGCGGGTTTTTTATTGCGTGCGCCAGGTATGGCGCGTTGCGCGTAAGCGCAACCAGTTTGGCTATGGTGGCCACGCTGGTGACTTGGAGGTGCAAGTCCTCTACACACCCGGCAAGGGGAAGTGTTAGCCAGAGGCAAGGGTGTCGCGGGTGACC
>NZ_FYDV01000039.1:0-1909 GCF_900187535.1 Pseudomonas sp. Irchel s3a18
ATGGCGCGTTGCGCGTAAGCGCAACCAGTTTGGCTATGGTGGCCACGCTGGTGACTTGGAGGTGCAAGTCCTCTACACACCCGGCAAGGGGAAGTGTTAGCCAGAGGCAAGGGTGTCGCGGGTGACCGCGAATCTGAAGGAAGCCCGAGGCAAAATGCTGGCCTGACGAACAGGAAGCGGATTAGGCGGCGTAGCGGGGTAAGACGGCGCATATCGTCAAAGCCCAATACTTGCACGGAACGCTACGACGTGGATCCGACAGGCATAAGCAGGAAGGTCGCGCGAATTACCCTGGGAGATCTGCCCGTTTGCCAGTGTGCTACCGAGCGTCGAGAGGCGACGGGATGAGCGTGCAGAAGTCAGCCGAGGCCGTAGTAAGTGGCGAATAACCCCGCCACCAAGGGCCGAACAGGTTATGCCGCCAGTAGGCGCCAGAGTCTCGTCGAATGCTGAAACGCAGAATATTCTCCAAGAGAAGACTGTTTCCCCAAGTCCCGGACGGTATCCGAGGATGACGGCTGACAGGGCACAAGCATCGGCGGCGTCTGTGGCGTGGACGAACGCGGAGCCGGACACGCTGATGGAGCGGGTGCTTGCACCAGCCAACCTCAAGCGTGCGTATCAACGCGTAGTCAGCAACAAGGGTGCGCCGGGTGCTGATGGCATGACGGTCGACGAATTGGCGGGCTATGTGAAACAGTATTGGCCGATCCTCAAGACTCGGCTGCTGGCCGGCGAGTACCACCCGCAAGGTGTACGCGCCGTCGACATCCCCAAGCCCAAAGGCGGGACAAGACAACTGGGTATCCCCAGCGTCGTGGATCGCCTGATCCAACAAGCCCTGCTGCAACAGCTCACGCCGATCTTTGATCCGTTGTTTTCGGACTACAGCTACGGCTTTCGTCCGGGCAGAAGCGCTCACCAAGCCATCGAAACAGCCCGTGCCCATGTGGCGGCGGGTCACCGCTGGTGCGTGGAACTTGATCTGGAGAAGTTCTTTGATTGGGTCAACCACGATGTATTGATGGCTTACGTAGCGCGCCAAATCGAAGACAAGCGTGTGCTCACGCTGATCCGCCGCTATCTCGAGGCCGGTGTGATGTCGGGCGGGATCGCCAGTCGACGACAGGAGGGGACGCCGCAAGGCGGCCCGCTCTCGCCGTTGCTGTCGAACATCCTGCTCAACGAACTCGACCAAGAGCTTATGCGGCGGAGTCATCGCTTCGTGCGCTATGCCGATGACGCGAACATTTACGTGGGCAGTCGTCGTGCCGGCGAACGAGTGATGGCTAGCACTGAGCGGTTCCTGAATCAGCGTTTGAGACTGAGTCTGAATCGGGAAAAGAGCCGCGTGGCGCGGCCTTGGGACTGTGGCTACCTGGGTTACGGGATGAGTTCACATCGGCAACCGAGACTGAGGGTGGCGACGATGAGTTTGGGTCGCTTGCGCGACCGACTCAGAGACCTGCTGTGTGGAGCGCGGGGCCGAAAGTTGTCGGATGTAATCGAGCAACTAAACCCCGTACTGCGTGGCTGGGCTGGCTACTTCAGGCTCAGCCAAAGCAAAGGTCCTCTTGAAGAGCTTGATGGCTGGGTGCGTCGAAAACTCCGTTGTGTCGTGTGGCGCCACTGGAAGCGGCCCTCGATGAGGGCTCGCAACCTGAGACGCCTTGGGCTCAGCGAGGTGACCGCCTGGAAATCAGCCGTTAACGGTCGAGGCCCGTGGTGGAACGCGGGGGCGCCCCATATGAATCTGGCTCTGCCTAAGAAGCAATGGGATGCGCTGGGGCTTGTCTCAATACTGGAAACGATTAACCGGCTTAGCCGCATAACCTGAACCGCCGTATACGGAACCGTATGTACGGTGGTGTGAGAGGACGGCGGTTGTGAAACCGCCTCCTACTCGATC
>NZ_FYDV01000018.1:0-107687 GCF_900187535.1 Pseudomonas sp. Irchel s3a18
GCGGCTACTCATCGAGGGCCGAGCGCTGTTGCCACAGCGCTCACCATGAGCCCGGATACATTAGCGCAAGCCAGCTTTACCGAAAACAGCCAAAGAGGTTGCAGGAGATGGGCTGACCATACATTTTGTTGGGCTCGATTCAGTGGAATGTTTAATCGTTCGGGGGCTGCCCGTACACCTTCTTAGCTTGATGTAAGCCTTGGCTTACTCTTTCGTAAGTGTTCGGTTTTTATGTTCGGTAGCAGTCGTCCGCAAGACTCTATTTAAGTTTCTAGTCTGTTGTTTTTAAAAGATATTTTTACAGTCTGGCAAGTTTCTATACGGAACGTTTGGCCATTACCTGTGATTGCTCTTGCCGAGGAACTCTCTAGTATCGGTCCTGTGTCGACGGACAGACACAGCCATCAAGGATGATGGTCAAGGAGCATCTCAAGGACGCGATTCATCAGGATGATGAAAAGGAATACAGGGAATAGGGAAAAAATGTGGGCGGGTCATACCGCCCCTTTTTTTTGCCTGTGAAAAAGTATCGAAACCCGGAAATGCAAAAAGGCCCGCAGGGGGCCTTTTCGAGGGTACCGTCAGGATCAGCGTTCGAGATCCTTGATCTTGCCTTTGACGCCATCCCACTCTTCGGCATCGGGCAGCGATTCTTTCTTTTCAGTGATGTTTGGCCAGATTTCGGCCAGCTCAACGTTCAACTGAATGAATTCCTGCATCTCTTCCGGGACTTCGTCTTCGGAGAAGATGGCCACGGCAGGGCATTCTGGCTCGCACAGGGCGCAGTCGATGCACTCATCCGGGTGAATCACCAGGAAGTTCGGGCCTTCGTAAAAGCAGTCCACCGGACAGACTTCTACGCAGTCGGTGTACTTGCACTTGATGCAGTTGTCGGTGACGACGAAGGTCATTTCTAATTCTCTCCTCAGGCGCGGCTTGCAGCGCCCCTTCACGGTGGGGTCGCCAGGTTTGGGAGCGATAGTCTGCAGACCAGGCTATGTGCCTGCAGCATCCCAAACCGCGCGAGATTCTATCAGCTTGCAAGCCTGTGCGTTAGATCAGTGTCTTTAGTGTATAGAGCATTTCGAGTGCTCGACGCGGCGTCATGTCATCCAGGCTGAGCTTGGCCAGTTCGTCGAGCACCGGATGGGGCAGGCTGGCGAACAGGTCGCTTTGCTGTGGTGCTGCCGGTTTGCCCTTGGCCGGTGTCGGCACTTCATGGGGCAGGCTGGTGGTTTCCAGGCGGCTCAAATGCTCACGTGCCCGTACGATGACCTCGGTTGGTACGCCGGCCAACTGCGCAACCGCCAGCCCGTAGCTCTGGCTGGCAGGCCCGGGCAGTACGTGGTGGAGGAACACGATGCGTTCGTTGTGCTCGGTGGCATTGAGGTGCACGTTGGCCACCAGCGGCTGGCTTTCCGGCAGTACCGTCAGCTCGAAGTAGTGCGTAGCGAACAGGGTATAGGCACGCAGTTGTGCCAGGCGTTCGGCTGCCGCCCAGGCCAGCGACAGGCCGTCGAAGGTGCTGGTGCCGCGGCCGACTTCGTCCATCAGCACCAGGCTGCGTTCGGTGGCATTGTGCAGGATGTTCGCGGTTTCGCTCATTTCGACCATGAAGGTCGAGCGCCCGCCCGCCAGGTCGTCGCTGGAGCCGATCCGGGTGAAGATGCGGTCCATCAGCGACAATTCGCAACTGGCGGCCGGTACGAAGCTGCCGATATGGGCCAGCAGTACGATCAGCGCGGTCTGGCGCATGTAGGTGGATTTACCGCCCATGTTCGGGCCGGTGATCACCAGCATTCGCGTGTTGTCATCCAGGCTCAGGTCGTTGGCCACGAACGGCGTGGTCAGCACCTGCTCGACCACCGGGTGACGACCCTGGCTGATGCGCATGCACGGCTCGCTGACGAATCGCGGGCAACTCAGATCCAGGTTCAAGGCGCGTTCGGCCAGGTTGCTCAGGACATCCAGTTCGGCCAGGGCGGCAGCGGTATCCTGCAGCGGTGGCAGTTGGCTGATCAAGTCTTCAAGCAGCGCTTCGTAGAGCATCTTCTCGCGAGCCAGTGCACGGCTCTTGGCCGACAGGGCCTTGTCTTCGAAGGCTTTGAGCTCAGGCGTGATGAAGCGCTCGGCACCCTTGAGGGTCTGGCGGCGGATATAGTCGGCAGGTGCCTGTTCCGCCTGCTTGCTCGGCAACTCGATGAAGTAGCCGTGAATCCGGTTGTAACCGACTTTAAGGTGTGACAGGCCGGTGCGGGCTTTCTCGCGGGCTTCGAGGTCGATCAGGAACTGGCCAGCGTTCTCGCTCAGTGATTGCAGCTCGTCGAGTTCGGTGTCGTAACCGGTCTTCAACACCCCCCCGTCACGGATGACGGCGGGCGGGTTGTCGACGATGGCTTTTTCCAGCAGGGCAGCCAGCTCGGGATAGGTGCTGGTGGTGACGGCCAACTGGTTCAGGTGCGGTGCTTCCAGCTCGCCCATCGCCACTTGCAGTTCCGGCAGGGCACCCAGCGCATCGCGCAAGCGCGCCAGGTCACGTGGGCGCGCATTGCGCAGGCCGATCCGCGCGAGGATCCGCTCGATGTCGCCGATCTCTTTCAATTGCGGTTGCAGTCGTTCGAAGCGATAGCCGTCGAGCAGGCACGTGATCGAGCTCTGGCGCGCCTGCAACACCTGCAGGTCGCGCAGCGGGCGGTTCAGCCAGCGGGTCAGCAAACGGCTGCCCATGGCGGTCTGGCAACGGTCGACCACCGATTGCAGGGTGTTGTCGCGGCCCCCGGCCAGGTTGGTGTCCAGCTCCAGGTTACGGCGGCTGGCACCGTCCAGTACCACGGTATCGTCCAGGCGTTCATGACGCAGGCTGCGCAAATGGGGCAGGGCGGTGCGCTGGGTTTCCTTGGCGTAGCTCAGCAGGCAGCCAGCAGCGCCGATGGCCAGGGTCAGGTTCTCGCAGCCAAAACCCTTGAGGTCTTGGGTGGAAAATTGCTGACAAAGGCTTTTCAGCGCCGAATCGCGCTCGAAATCCCACGGTGCACGACGACGAACGCCGCGACGCTTCTCCGCTGGCAGGTCTTTTGGCCAGTCGTCGGGAATCATCAGCTCGACCGGGTTGACCCGCTCCAGTTCCGCCAGCAGGTTTTCCCAGCCTTTGATTTCCAGCACGGTGAAGTTGCCGCTGGTGATGTCCAACACAGCCAGGCCAAACAGGCGCTCATCGCCGAGCACCGCGGCGATCAGGTTATCGCGGCGCTCGTCCAGCAGCGCCTCGTCGCTGACGGTGCCGGGGGTAATGATGCGCACCACCTGGCGTTCCACCGGACCTTTGCTGGTCGCCGGGTCGCCGACCTGCTCACAGATCACCACCGACTCACCGAGTTTGACCAGCTTCGCCAGGTAGCCTTCGGCGGCGTGGTATGGAATCCCGCACATCGGAATCGCCTGCCCGGCCGACTGCCCACGGGCGGTCAAGGTAATGTCCAGCAGCTTGGCGGCCTTCTTCGCGTCTTCGTAGAAGATCTCGTAGAAGTCACCCATGCGGTAGAACATCAACTGATCAGGGTGCTGGTTCTTCAGGCGCCAGTACTGCTGCATCATCGGGGTGTGGGAGGACAGATCGGAGAGTGCTTTATTCATCAGGTAATCAGGCGATTTCATTCAATGGGGTGGGGTAAAGGTGGGGCATCGGCCCGGCTTTACCGCGATGGGCGCAAGGTTACCATGGGCCGGTCCGGACGACCCAGGGATGAACGGTACGGGATGGTTTTCTGCCGCTGACGTGGCGCTTATGCAAATCAGCAATTGTCATCGTCGAACAGAACTCGCACTATGCGCATTATGCAAAAATGCAACGTTTCCACAGTCCTCAGAGCGCTGCTCGACCAGCACGGGATCTCCCCGACGGAGCTTCACCGTCGCACCGGCGTGCCTCAGTCCACCCTCTCGCGGATTCTCGGCGGCAAGATCGCGGATCCTTCGGATAAACACATCTCGAAGATTGCCGAGTACTTTCGCATGAGTACTGATCAGTTGCGCGGCCGTGCCGACCTGGCAGCGTTCACGGCGCCTGTTCGCGGCCCGGTGCATCCGGAACTCAAGGATATAAGCCTGTGGGATGACGACACGCCCGTTGATGACGACGAGGTGTCGGTGCCCTTTCTTCGCGAGGTTGAATTGGCTGCCGGTTCAGGAAGATTTGTCATTGAAGAAAGCGAGCGCGCCAGTCTGCGTTTCGGCAAGCGCAGCCTGCGCCACAACGGTGTGCAGTTTGACCAGGCCAAGTGCGTGACAGTACGCGGCAATAGCATGTTGCCGGTGCTGCGCGATGGCGCCACGGTCGGGGTGAATGCAGCGAAGTGCGCAATCGGCGACATTGTCGACGGTGACTTGTATGCTATTAACCATAACGGCCAACTGCGGGTGAAACAGCTCTATCGTCTGCCGACAGGGATTCGCCTGCGTAGCTTCAATCGTGATGAGCACCCGGACGAGGACTACAGCTTCCAGGAAGTCCAGGAAGAACAGATTGTCATCCTCGGGCACGTTTTCTGGTGGGGTATGTACGCCCGCTAACCTTCAGCGATCAGGTAGAGCCCGCCATACGGCGGGCATTTTTTTGCCTGCGGATATCAAAAGGTTTTGCCTATCGATGCTCTGATGCGGTTGTGCATATATTTGGTGTTTCAGAATGCATTGATGCATTGACTGTATATGCATACATGCATAGTCTGTATTCGAACACGCCAGCAAGATGTTGCTCGACCAGGGAAAGGCAGGTTCATGGCGATTTTTCCACTCGGGAGTAGTGAGATGACAAACGAACAGCAAGCATTGCTGGAAATTCCTGTCTGGCTTGTCATTGCCCTCACTCTGCTGGGTGGCGTGTCGGGCGAAATGTGGCGCGCCGACAAGGCGGGCGCTCGCGGCTGGCCACTGTTTCGACGCCTGCTCCTGCGCTCCGGCTCCAGCATGATCTGCGGCGTCTCGATCGTCATGCTGCTGTATGCCGCCAACCTTTCGGCCTGGACGGCGGGGGCTCTGGGTTGCCTGACGGCCATGGCCGGTGCCGATGTGGCCATCGGGCTTTACGAGCGTTGGGCGGCCAAGCGTATCGGTGTGGCTGAACCGGCAGCGCATCACGACCCTTCGGACCCGCAGTAGAGCGGTGCCGACCTACTCACAATTTGATCCAGCCTGCGTCTTGCAAGCGCAATCCGCTCGTGTACGGTAGCGCTCATGCCCGCCTGATTTAAGGAGAGAGTCGTGAACGAAATCACCCAGCTTGCCGCGGAACTTGGGCGACGCCTACAGGTTCTCAATGCCCACGTCAGCACCGCCGAGTCTTGTACCGGTGGCGGTATCGCCGAAGCGATCACCCGGATTGCCGGCAGTTCGGCGTGGTTCGAGGCCGGCTATGTCACGTATTCCAATCGCCAGAAGACCCAGCTACTGAAAGTGCCGGCCGAGTTGTTCGTCCAGGTCGGGGCGGTCAGCCGCGAGGTGGTCGAAGCCATGGTCCGGGGCGCGCAGCGCAACAGTCAGGCGCGTTTCGTCGTGGCGGTCAGCGGTATTGCCGGGCCGGACGGCGGCTCGCCGAACAAGCCGGTGGGCACTGTCTGGCTGGCCTGGGGCATTGGCGAGGCGGTTTTCAGCGAGTGCCGGCACTTCCCGGGTAACCGCGATGAGGTTCGCCGACAAACGGTGAAGGCCGCGCTAGAGGGGTTGCTACAGCATGCCGACGCAGAAATCTCAAATCAGGGGTAGGCGATCCACAAACGCTGTGGAATAATACTGTCTACTTATACAGGTGTTGGCCGTCAGGCCTTATTGATTACGTGAGGACTTTAATGGACGACAACAAGAAGAAAGCCTTGGCTGCGGCCCTGGGTCAGATCGAACGTCAATTCGGCAAGGGTGCCGTAATGCGTATGGGCGATCAGGACCGTCAGGCGATCCCGGCTATTTCCACAGGCTCTCTGGGTCTGGACATCGCGCTCGGCATTGGCGGTCTGCCAAAAGGCCGTATCGTTGAAATCTACGGTCCTGAATCCTCCGGTAAAACCACACTGACACTGTCCGTGATCGCCCAGGCTCAAAAAGCCGGCGCGACCTGCGCATTCGTCGACGCCGAGCACGCACTGGATCCGGAATACGCCGGCAAGCTGGGGGTTAACGTCGATGACCTGCTGGTTTCCCAGCCAGATACCGGCGAGCAAGCCCTGGAAATCACCGACATGCTGGTGCGTTCCAACGCGGTTGACGTGATCATCGTCGACTCCGTGGCAGCTTTGGTGCCAAAGGCTGAAATCGAAGGTGAAATGGGTGACATGCACGTGGGCCTGCAAGCCCGACTGATGTCCCAGGCACTGCGTAAAATCACCGGTAACATCAAGAACGCCAACTGCCTGGTGATCTTCATCAACCAGATCCGGATGAAGATCGGCGTGATGTTCGGCAGCCCGGAAACCACCACCGGTGGTAACGCGCTGAAGTTCTACGCCTCGGTTCGCCTGGACATCCGCCGTACCGGCGCGGTGAAGGAAGGCGACGAAGTGGTGGGCAGTGAAACCCGCGTCAAGGTCGTCAAGAACAAGGTGGCTTCGCCGTTCCGTCAGGCCGAGTTCCAGATCCTTTACGGCAAGGGTATCTACCTCAACGGCGAGATGATCGACCTGGGTGTGCTGCACGGCTTCGTTGAGAAATCCGGTGCCTGGTATGCCTATAACGGCAGCAAGATCGGTCAGGGCAAGGCCAACTCGGCCAAGTTCCTGCAGGACAACCCGGACATCGCCGCCACTCTCGAGAAGCAGATTCGCGACAAGCTGCTGACGCCGGCAGGCGACACCAAGGCTTCTCCGGTCAAAGAGACCGAAGCTGACCTGGCTGATGCTGATATCTGATTGATCCAATGACCGCCGTACTCGATACCCTCGTCGCGGTGCGGCGAACCGCAATGGACCTGCTCGCGCGTCGCGAGCACGGTCGAGTCGAGCTGACGCGTAAACTGCGTCAGCGCGGCGCTCCAGATGAAATGATCGAAACAGCCCTCGATCGCCTGACGGAAGAGGGGCTGCTGTCCGAATCCCGTTACCTCGAAAGCTTCGTTTCCTACCGTGCCCGTTCCGGCTATGGCCCTCTGCGTATTCGCGAAGAGCTCAGCCAGCGTGGTTTGCAGCGTGCCGATATCGAACTCGCCCTGCGCGAGAGCGGAATCAGCTGGCAAGAGCGCCTGGAAGAGACCTGGCGGCGCAAGTTCGCCGGGCATTTACCGACAGATGCCCGCGAGCGTGCCAAGCAGGGGCGCTTTCTCGCCTACCGTGGTTATTCCATGGAGATGATCGGCCGCTTGTTCAGCGGCCGGGGAATGGAAGACTAAAGAAGCCCGACTATGCCAATAGTCGGGTTTTTTTATGTCACCTTGCTCGGCTCCCGTTTGCGCTTTGGCGTAGCCGGCTGAGGCGTGGCCCAGTTTTCCGGCAGGTTGATGTAGTCGACCAGTTCACGCAGGCGTCCGTGATCACGGGCGCTGAAGGTGAATGCCAGGCGCGCCAGGTGGCTGAATTGAGCCTCGTCATGCTCCTCGCCGCTGTAGGCATGCTGGTGAAAGTGATCGTTCAGGCACAGGTCGGCAAACGCCTCCTGCATGTGCTCAAGTGCCCGTTCGTTGAGCGGGTGATTCATGCGGATCACAAACTGGTGTTTCAGCCAGCGGCTGGAGTGGAAGTTGCTGTAGAACTGGTTGATTTGCGTCACGGCCTCCTCGGCGGTGTACACCAGTCGAATCAGCTTCAGGTCGTTTGGCAGGATGTAGCGGTTGGCCTCCAGTTGATTGCGAATGAAGTCCAGCGCCCCTTCCCAGAACGTGCCGCCGGGTGCATCCAGCAACACCACCGGCACCAGGGGGCTTTTGCCGGTCTGGATCAGGGTCAGGACTTCGAGGGCTTCGTCCAGGGTGCCGAAACCGCCCGGGCACAGCACCAGTGCATCGGCTTCTTTGACGAAGAACAACTTGCGGGTAAAGAAAAAGTGAAAGGACAGCAGGTTTGCCGTGCCGCCGACGGTCGGATTCGCATGCTGCTCGAATGGCAGGGTGATATTGAATCCGAGGCTGTGATCCCTGCCCGCACCTTCGTGGGCGGCGGCCATGATGCCGCCACCGGCACCGGTAATGACCATCAGGTTCGATTGCGCGAGTTTTTCCCCCAGCTCCCGGGCCTGGGCATACAGCGGGTGTTCGACCGGTGTTCGTGCCGAGCCGAAAACGGTCACCTTGCGTCGCCCCTTGAACTGCTCCAGTACGCGAAAGGCATGTTCCAGTTCGCGAAGGGCTTGCAGGGTGATCTTGGCATTCCAGCGATTATGGTCCTCTTGGGCCATGCGCAGGACCGTTAATATCATGTCGCGATAAATCGGAATATTCGGACTGTTGGGTGAAAGCTGGTTGAGTTGTTCTTCGATCTTGCTGGTGAGATCGACGCCGTTGCTTTGGAAATGACGTATCAGAAGGTCATTCGGTTGGTAAGGCATTCAACTTCTCCTTCTACACAGAACCTCGGCCCGAACGAGCAGTTCGTTTGAGCCGCGACACGGCTTGTGTCGCTGTCAGCCTGTAAAAAAGGTTGGGCGCTAAACCCGACCCGACAGGCTAGCAAGGGTAATCGGGTCATCCAGACGGGTTCTGTCTATCCCTTGGATGAAAGAAATGTTCGCACGACAGACTCTGCAGGGCAGCCCCTTTTCTGCCTTGGGCGTTGAGTATCAACCTATATGAATCTAGACCTTTGCAGTGAATTGCGCTGACTTGATCATGGGCTTCAAAAGTCGGTGCTGGCAATAGCGGGTTAGCGCTTTGTCATTGGCATTCGCCGCCGGTCAGGCGCTGCGCCGGATGGTCTGGGCTCTGATTTACTCAGCAACAGACACAGCAAGGTCGCCATGCGTCCGGACCCCGGAACAAGGCATCAGGAATCGTGGGGTGCGATACCCATGCAGGGAGGCAGGTCATGACCCAAGTCATTCTAGAGATCGACACGCCATTGTATCGATTGCTGAAGTCGGCGGCCGACGAGCATCGCGTCAGCCTCGAAGAGGAATGTCGTCGGCGTCTGCAGGGTAATGAACAGTGTTCGCCGTACTTGCAGGCGCTGCTGGCAGAGTTGCGAGCCGCTGATGAGCAGCGGCGCGCCGGCTCGCGGTGATTACTTTTTCTTCTGTGCAGGCTGGGCAGGGCAGTCCGATTCCTGGAATCTGGCCGAGGCCACAGGACGGTTGGTTTTGTTCTCGGTGAACTCGTACCGCATGATTGCGCCCTTGGCCATCAGCTTGCGGTAGTTGGGGTTGCGGCAGACACTGGCACCCAGTTGCAGATAAACCGCCTTCGGATTGGCGCGCATCTGCTCGGCGTAACCGGCTTGTACGCTCAGATGGTCAATCAGTTCCTTGCCCTCGACCGTATAGCCTTGGTCGAGAATGTTGTCACTGACCTCGCGCGGTAGTCCGACGTTGCTTTCCTGGGCGACCTTTTGCAGCATTTTGTTCAGGTCGTAGTCCTGCTTGGACGCCGCCTGGGCATTGAGGGGCAGGGCCAGCAACAGGGCAGCGGTGGGAACGATAAGGCGCAGCATGAAACTCTCCTGATTCAGTGACTGGTGCTTCGACCCGTCACGGGGCTGAGCGTTCAGTGGCGGCGAATTATAGGGGGCTGCGGGCGGGCGGTACAGGTTTGCGCAGGTGGCTCTGGTAAACTGCCACGACTTTATTGCCCTGCCGAGCGCTTTTTGTGTCGAATCAATCCCCTTTGCATCGAAGCCTGCCATGAGCCATGCCGTTTCCCGTTTGCGCGCCCAGCGTCTGGCTCGCGCCGTCAAACCCTTTGTGGCGCGCGGCTCGCGGGCTGAGCGTTGCGCCGGTTGCCGAGTGATCCCCAGCCATTGCATGTGCGCCTGGCGCCCGAAAGTGGCGGCGAAGTCGGCCATGTGTCTGGTGATGCACGATGTCGAGCCCTTGAAGCCGAGCAATACTGGCTGGCTGATTGCGGATGTGATCAGCGAGACCAGTGCTTTTCCCTGGTCGCGTACCGAGGTCGAGCCGGGCCTGCTGGCGTTGATCGCGGACCCACAGTGGCAGCCGTACATCGTGTTCCCGGGGGAGTTCGTTGCCCCGGAACGGGTGGTGTCCGAGGTCAAGCTGCAGGAGGGCAAGCGCCCACTGTTTATTCTGCTGGACGCGACCTGGAGCGAGGCGCGCAAGATGTTTCGCAAGAGTCCGTATCTGGAACACTTACCGGTCCTGAGTCTCGCCCCCGAGCAGCTGTCGCGCTACAAGCTGCGCCGCTCCAAGCGTGACGACCATTTCTGCACCGCGGAAGTCGCGGCGTTGTGCCTGGAACTGGCCGATGATCAAGTGGCCAGCGAAGTGTTGGACGCCTACCTGGACGTTTTCAGCACCCACTACCTGTCAGCCAAGTTCCAGCTTCCCATCGATCCGCAAGACGAAACCCACAGCCGTCTCAAGCCGTACCTGTAACTCTCACGCCCTGGCCAGCGCCGGTTTTTTTGGCCAGAGCTGGGCCATCAGCATGCCGGCCAGCATCAGTGCACAACCGATGTAGCCGCGTGGTTGCAGTTGTTCATCCAGCAGCCAGGCGCCGGCAATGGCGGCAAACACGGCCTCCATGGAAAAAATGATCGCCGCGTGCGAGGCGATCGCGTCCTTTTATGCGATCACCTGCAGGGTATAGCCGATACCAACCGCAATCAGGCCGCCATACAAGATGGCCGGACCAGCCGCGATGATTGCGCTGAGGTCAAAGGTCTCCAGGCACAACGCCAGGATCAGGCTGACCACCGCGCACGTCGCGAACTGCACAAACGCCAGGCGAATAGGGTCGTGGCGGCTGGCGAACACGCCGACCAGCACCACATGTCCGCCCCAGACAAATGCCCCGATCAGTTGCAACCAATCGCCGGAAGCCACCTGGAACTGATCGCCAACGCTGAGCAGGAACATCCCCAGGACTGCCAGGATCGCCCCGAGCCAGGTGCCGAGGCCGGTCTTATGACCAATCAGCAGGCCCAGCAGAGGCACCACGATGACGTAGAGCCCGGTGATGAAACCGGCGTTGGTCACGCTGGTAAACAGCAGGCCGACTTGTTGCAGGTTGATTCCCAGGGCCAGGGCCAGGCCCATCAGGCCGCCACCGATCAACAGGCCCCGGGTCAGGAAGGGCTCGGCCTTGGCCTGGTGCCGGGGGCCACGCAAGACCAGGGGGAGCAGGCACAGCGAACCCAGCGCAAAGCGCAGGCCGGAATAGAGAAAAGGACCGATGTGATCCATACCGGAGGTTTGTGCGACAAATCCCGACCCCCAGATCATGGCGGTAATCAGCATCAGGACATCGGCACGCAGGGCTTTGGTCTGCATGATGGCACTCTTATTAGTTAGCCAGCTAAGATGCCGCAAAGGATGCGGCTTGACCACCCCGGCTTCGCTGGGCATCCTTGGCGCCGATTGGGGTGCGGCCGAAGATTGAAACGCCGGTTTCATGGGCTCTTGGCGTTGAACGTGCCCTGTTGGTGCCGCTGATTGGCGGTGCCTTGAGTTGCTTTGGTGAGGCTTGAATGCATCAGGCCTGCCATGAAAAACAGGATCATTTGAAAAATGGCCACATACGAAATCCTGATTGCCGATGACCACCCCCTCTTTCGCAGCGCACTGCATCAGGCGGTAACCCTGGGCCTTGGCCCCGACGTGCGCCTGGTGGAAGTGGCAAGCATTGCCGAACTGGAAACCCGCCTGACTGAAAAGGCCGATTGGGACCTGGTACTGCTGGACCTGAACATGCCTGGCGCGTACGGGTTTTCCGGACTGGTGCTGTTGCGCGGGCAGTACCCGCAGATTCCGGTGGTGATGGTCTCGGCGCAGGAAGAAGCGTCGATCATGGTCAAGTCCCGTGAGTTTGGCGCCAGCGGTTTCATCCCTAAATCCAGTTCACTGGAAGTGATCCAGCAGGCCGTGCGTGCCGTACTCGATGGCGATGTTTTCTGGCCGCCACAGGCGTTCGAAGAGGTCAGTGTGTCGGCTGAGGCCAAGGCGGCCAGTGAAGGCCTGGCGAGCTTGACCCCGCAGCAGTTCCGCGTACTGACCATGGTCTGCGAAGGGTTGCTGAACAAGCAGATTGCCTACGAGCTGAATGTTTCGGAAGCTACCATCAAGGCGCACGTGACGGCGATCTTCCGCAAGCTGGGTGTGCGCACCCGGACTCAGGCGGCGTTGCTCCTGCAACAACTTGAGTCAATTTCGAACCTGTAACGGCTCTACATTCACGCTTTTTTGACTTTTGTTGATCTAGCTTTTCCATTCCTATTTGTTCAGTTGCCTACTCTTATGTCACCTTTCAAAGGTCAAACCGGTCTCAAACGCATCCTCAACGCTTCCGGCTACTCCCTGGACGGCCTGCGTGCAGCTTTTACGGGCGAAGCGGCTTTTCGTCAGCTGGTGTTGCTCAACGTCATCCTGATTCCGCTGACCTTCTTCCTGGATGTCAGCCGCGTCGAACAGGCGCTGCTGATTGCCGTCTGCCTGCTGGCGTTGATCGTGGAGCTGCTCAACTCCGCCGTGGAAGCGGCCATCGACCGGATTTCCCTCGAGCTGCACCCGCTGTCGAAGAACGCCAAGGACATGGGCAGCGCCGCTCAGTTCGTGGCCCTGAGCATGATTGCGCTGGTGTGGGCAGTCATTCTGATCTGAGCCTTCAGGCAATGGTCGGCAGTACGATCTCGTCGCTGCGCTGAACCCCGGCGGTGAAGGCGCGGCACAGGTCGAGGAACTCGCGCATGGCCGAGGTCTGATACTTCTGTTTGTGCCAGATGAAGTAAAACTGCCGCGCCAGGTCGAGGTCCGGGGTTTCGACGGCCACCAGGCTGCCACGGCGGAAGGCGTCACGCAGCGCAAGTCGGGAAATGCAGCCTATCCCCAGGCCCGACTCGACCGCGCGCTTGATGGCTTCGGTGTGTTCCAGTTCCAGGCGGATGTTCAGCGTGCTGCGGTGGTGGCGCATGGCCTGGTCAAAGGTCAGGCGCGTGCCGGAGCCTTGCTCCCGAAGGATCCACGCCTCATGAGTGAGCTCCTCCATGCTTGCCTGGCCACGGCTCGCCAGCGGATGTTGCGGGGCACAAAACACCACTAGCTCATCCTCGACCCAGCTCTGCACTTCGATGTCCGGGTGGCTGCAGTCGCCTTCGATTAGACCCAGATCAATTTCATAGTGCGCAACCTGTTGCACGATATGAGCCGTGTTCTGTACATGCAGCTTCACTTGGCTTTCCGGATGACGCTGCATGAAGCCGCCGATCAGGAGGGTGGCCAGGTAATTGCCGATGGTCAGCGTGGCGCCGACCGCCAGTGAGCCGAAACCGGACTTGCCGTTGAGCAGGTCTTCGATTTCCTTGGCCTGGTCGAGCATGGCCACCGCTTGCGGCAAGAGCTGCTTGCCCAAGGCGTTGAGGCTCAGGCGTTTGCCGGCGCGATCGAACAACTGGCAGCTCGACTGGCGCTCAAGTTCGGTGATGGAGGTGCTGGCCGCTGATTGCGAGAGGTTGAGCAGGCCCGCAGCACGGGACACACTCTCTTGCTGAGCGACGGCGACGAAGACTTGAAGTTGACGTAGAGTAAATCGCATATCGATATAACCGATAACCCTTATCTTAATAATCCATTTAACAGATATTGTCGCCGCCATTAGAATGCGATGCAATTGCGCACTGCATCGGCGCAGGCAAAATCTCCAGGAGTCCCACGTACATGAGCAACATGAACCACGAGCGTGTCCTCAGTGTTCACCACTGGAACGACACTCTGTTCAGCTTCAAGTGCACCCGCGATCCGGGCCTGCGCTTCGAGAACGGTCAGTTCGTGATGATCGGCCTGCAACAGCCCAACGGCCGCCCGCTTATGCGTGCTTACTCCATTGCCAGCCCGAACTGGGAAGAGCATCTGGAGTTCTTCAGCATCAAGGTGCCTGATGGCCCGTTGACTTCCCAGTTGCAGCATCTGAAGGAAGGCGATGAGATCATCATCAGCAAGAAACCGACCGGCACCCTGGTGCTGGACGATCTGAAGCCGGGTAAACACCTGTACCTGCTCAGCACCGGTACTGGCCTTGCGCCGTTCATGAGCGTCATCCAGGACCCGGAAACCTACGAGCGTTTCGAAAAAGTGATCCTGTGCCACGGCGTACGTTACGTCAACGAAGTCGCTTACCGCGAATTCATCACCGAGCACCTGCCGCAGAACGAGTTCTTCGGCGAGTCGCTGCGTGACAAGTTGATCTACTACCCGACCGTGACCCGCGAGCCGTTCGAGAACGAAGGCCGCCTGACCGACCTGATGCGCAGCGGCAAGCTGTTCAGCGACATCGGCCTGCCGCCGATCAACCCTGAAGACGACCGCGCCATGCTGTGCGGCAGCCCGAGCATGCTCGACGAAACCAGCGAAGTGCTCAACAGCTTCGGCCTGAAGGTTTCGCCACGGATGCGCGAGCCAGGCGACTACCTGATCGAGCGTGCGTTCGTCGAGAAGTAAGCGGTTGTTCCAGTGACGCAGAGCGTCACTGGATGCATGTCCAAGCAAAAGCCCGCGTTGCCTGACAAGGCTGCGCGGGCTTTTTCGTTGCTGGGGATCAGGCGCTGGCGGGGATGACCTCAAGGACCCGAATCGAGTCCGGCGTCGGGTAGTGCCAGCGCACGTCCAGGTCCCAGAACTGTGCACCGTACTCGCGCTCGGGCGTCGGGGTCTGGTAGGCCGGGCGCGGATCCTGGGCCAGGCACTGCTCGATCAGCTCCACCAAGGGTTCTTCAAGGCGCTGAGCGTGCGTATGAGCCTGTTGCAGTGCGCTCTCGGCCCACTGCACCGCAATCAACTGCGGCGCCGCGCTGGCGATCGCATTGGAGGCCTCAGGAATGATGTCGGCGTAGGGCACGTAGGGCTTGATATCGATGACCGGTGTGCCATCCAGCAGGTCGATGCCGGAGATCCACAGGCGATTGCCTTCAACCTTGTCCAGCTTGACCACCGATTGACCGATGCCATTGGGGCGATGGGTCGCACGGGTGGCGAATACACCCATGGATTTGTTGCCACCCAGGCGCGGCGGGCGGACTTTGAGTCGTGGCTTGTCTTCCAGTGCCTGGTGAAACAGAAACAGCAGCCAGACATGACTGACCTGTTCCAGGCCCTGCACGGCATCGCCCTGATCGAACGGTGCCACCAACTCCAGAATGCCGCGGGCGGCCGGGGCCAGTTGCGGTTGACGGGGGATGGCGAACTTCTCCTTGAAGCAGGAGCGCACGAAGCCGATGGGGGAAACGCTGTAGGTCATTACTGAAGCCTCAAGTTACAAGCTGCAAGCGACAAGCCTTGACTTGTAGCTTGCAGCTTGTCGCTGTCTTACGCTCTGACGCGCAACGTCAGACCCTTGAGGAAGTTACGCAGCAACTGGTCGCCGCACGTGCGGTAGTTGGTGTGGCCGAACTTGCGGAACAGCGCACTCAATTCAGGCTTGGACACCGGGAACTCGGCCGCCTTGAGGATGGCGTGCATGTCGTCTTCTTTCAGTTCGAAAGCCACGCGTAGCTTCTTCAGGATGATGTTGTTGGTCACCGGCAGCTCGATGGGCTGCGGCGGACGGCTTTCGTCCTTGCCGCGCTTGAAGATCACCAGGCCATCGAGGAAGTGCGCCATGACGTCGTCCGGGCAGCGTACGAAGCCTTCCTCGTCTTCCTCTTTCTTATCGAGGTACGTCACCAGGTCTTCCATGGTCACGTCCATGCCGCCGAGCTTGATGATCTCGATGACTTTCTTGTCACTGATGTCGAGCATGTAGCGCACGCTGCGCAGTACGTCGTTATGAATCATGGTGTGCAATCCTGATATTCAGCAGTGGGCGCCGCACAAAACTGCGGTGCCGAAATGTATGGCGGCGTGAAAAGTCTTAGAACTTCTCTTTGCCGGACAGGTAGCGCCATTGCCCCAACGGCACTTTGCCGATGGACACGCCGCCGATGCGGATACGGCGGATGGCGACGACCTTCAGGCCGACGGCCTGGCAGAACAGGGCAATCACGCCCGGTTGTGGGTTCTTCATCGCAAAGCGCAGGCGGTTTTCGTTCTGCCAGCTGGCTTTGACCGCTGGCAGTTCCTTGCCCTTGTAGGTCAGGCCGTGGTTCAAGCGGTTGAGGCCGTGAGCCACCATGTCGCCTTCAACCTCGACCACATACTCTTGCTCGATCTTGTTGGAATCGGCAGTGAGTTTGCGCAGGATCTTCCAGTCCTGGGTGAACACCAGCAAACCGCTGGCATTGGCCTGCAGGTCGGTACTGGCGGTCAGCCGCAGGAAGTGGCCCTTGAGCGGACGTTTGCCGTAGCGGTGCTCTTCGCTCAGAGTTTCGGCGCTGATCGTCGCCATGGCGGTGTCCGCATCCATGCCCACGGGAACGTTCAGCAGGATGGTCACCGGCTCCGGCGCGGTGGCCTTGGCTTCTGGATCGAGCTCGACTTTCTGGTTGTCGACCTTGAACTGGGGCTCGTCGATGACTTCGCCGTCCACGGTGACCCAGCCGCCCTCAATGAACAGCTCAGCCTCCCGACGGGAGCAGCCGACGAGCTCGATGAGGCGTTTGGAGAGGCGAATGGGGTCAGTCATGACAAGGCCGTAACAAAAAGGGGGCAGGCATTGTACCTGCCTCGCGCCGGTTAATCGCGGGTCCATTTGCCTCGTGTGGCTTTTAGCCGCGCAGGGCCTGCTGCTGAGGCTGTTTAAAACGCATGTGCAGCAAGGGATAGGGCTGCCCCATGCCGTCGACTTCCGAGCGTCCGATGACTTCAAAGCCCTGTTTCAAATAGAAGCCGAGGGCTTGCGGGTTCTGTTCGTTGACGTCCAGTTCATCGGCGTTGAGGTGCTCCAGGGCATAGCGCAGCAGTTGTTTGCCCAGGCCTTCGCCGCGGTGTTCGGGGGCAATGAACAGCATCTCGATCTTGCCCGCGGCCACGCCGGCGAACCCGGTGATGCGCTGATGCTTGTCACGGGTGCAAATCAGCATCACGGCGTCCAGGTAGCAGGTCAGCACCAGGGTTCTCAAGCGCTCGATGTAAGGGTCCGGCAAAAAATCATGGGTGGCGCGTACCGACGCCTCCCAGACCCGGGTGAGTTCTTCGTAGTCGCTGTGTTTCGGCGTGTGGATGACCGAATGATGGCGCATGCCCGCCTGCCCCTTGTGGTGAGTGAGTTCCCTGAACCAAACAATAGTCGTAAAAAAGCCCCGCATCTCGTCTGGAGAGCGGGGCTTTGCGTATTTTTTACGATTAGATCTGTTCAGCCCACAGATCGTACTCGTCGGCGTCGGTCACCTTGCACCAGACCTTGTCGCCTGGCTTGAGGTTGCTGCCGTTGTCGATGAACACGTTACCGTCGATTTCCGGGGCATCGAAGAAGCAGCGGCCAACGGCGCCTTGCTCGTCGACTTCATCGACCAGCACTTCGATCTCGCGGCCAATGCGCATTTGCAGGCGCGCCGAGCTGATGGCCTGCTGGTGCGCCATGAAGCGGTCCCAGCGGTCTTGCTTGACGTCGTCCGGCACGATGTCCAGGTTCAGGTCGTTGGCTGGAGCGCCTTCAACCGGCGAGTACTGGAAGCAGCCGACGCGGTCGAGCTGGGCTTCGGTCAGCCAGTTCAGCAGGTACTGGAAGTCTTCTTCGGTTTCGCCCGGGAAGCCGACGATGAAGGTCGAGCGGATGATCAGGTCCGGGCAGATTTCGCGCCAGTTCTTGATGCGCGCCAGGGTCTTGTCTTCGAAGGCCGGGCGTTTCATGGCCTTGAGCACTTTCGGGCTGGCGTGCTGGAACGGGATGTCCAGGTACGGCAGGATCTTGCCGGCGGCCATCAGCGGAATCAGTTCGTCAACGTGCGGGTACGGGTAGACGTAGTGCAGGCGAACCCAGACACCGAGGGTGCTCAGGGCTTCGCACAGCTCGGTCATGCGGGTTTTCACCGGCGCGCCGTTCCAGAAACCGGTGCGGTACTTGACGTCAACACCATAGGCGCTGGTGTCCTGGGAGATCACCAGCAGTTCCTTGACGCCGGACTTGACCAGGCGCTGGGCTTCGTCGAGCACGTCGCCCACCGGGCGGCTGACCAGTTTGCCGCGCATCGACGGGATGATGCAGAAGCTGCAGCTGTGGTTGCAGCCTTCGGAGATCTTCAGGTAGGCATAGTGGCGCGGTGTCAGCTTGATGCCTTGCGGCGGCACCAGGTCGATCAGCGGGTTGTGGTCCTGGCGTGGCGGCACGACTTCGTGGACGGCGTTGACCACTTGTTCGTACTGCTGCGGGCCGGTGACGGCCAGTACGCTTGGGTGCACGTCGCGAATGTTGCCTTCTTCGACGCCCATGCAGCCGGTCACGATGACCTTGCCGTTTTCCTTGATGGCTTCGCCGATCACTTCCAGGGACTCGGCCTTGGCCGAGTCGATGAAGCCGCAGGTGTTGACCACCACGACATCAGCGTCCTGATAGGTGGACACGACGTCATAGCCTTCCATGCGCAGTTGGGTAAGGATGCGCTCGGAGTCGACGAGCGCTTTCGGGCAACCCAGGGATACGAAGCCAACCTTGGGATTGGCTGACGCAGGAGTGGTGGACATGTCTAACCTCGGTGTTATGTGACGCCTCCAGCCGAAGACGGTAAGGCGACAGATGGGCGCTTAGCGTCCTGTCTCGTGAATACGCCGTTTTTTGACGAATGACTGTTGTTGCCAGGCAAGGCAGCATGGCGGCAACCGTCTTTTGTCAAGAAGTCAGCAGTGATTCGCGAGACAGGACGCCTGCCTCTGATCAAAAAGTGCGCAATTCTAGCGATGGTCAGCGCGCTTGACCAGCTTTATGCAGGGAAATACGACGAGTGCTGCGCTATGCTTCGCGCCGTTACACCCAAGTGTATTTTGTTCGTCAATGAATCGTCTGTATCAACAGGTAAAACAGCGCAGGCTGCACATCAGTCTGTACCGGTTTGTACAGCGCAGGCGCACGATCTGCGCCGTGCTTTGAATGAAGCCCCGGTCTTGGTGGGCAGGAGTGGTTGATGGGGCAGGCAAGTAGTCAGGCGGTGAGCACGGAGCATTCCGGGGTAGCAAAACCCTTGGGGATGCTGGTGGCGGCGGTCGGGGTGGTGTATGGCGATATCGGTACCAGCCCGCTTTATACCCTTAAAGAGGTGTTTGCCGGTCATTATGGGGTGCCGGTCAATCACGATGGCGTGTTCGGGATTCTCGCACTGATTTTCTGGTCGCTGGTGTGGGTCGTTTCGATCAAGTACGTGCTGTTCATCCTGCGCGCCGATAACCAGGGCGAGGGCGGGATCATGGCACTGACGGCACTGGCGCGACGTGCAGCCTCTCCCTATCCGAAGCTGCGCACGGTGTTGGTCATCCTCGGGTTGATCGGCGCAGCGCTGTTCTACGGGGACAGCATGATCACCCCGGCGATCTCCGTACTCTCTGCGGTGGAAGGGCTGGAGCTGGCATTTGACGGGCTGGAGCGCTGGGTCGTGCCATTGGCGCTGATTGTGCTGGTGGGGTTATTCCTGATTCAGAAACACGGCACTGATCGCATCGGCAAACTGTTCGGCCCGGTGATGGTGTTGTGGTTTGTGGTGCTGGGCGTGTTGGGCATCAACGGCATTTCTCAGCATCCCGAAGTACTCCATGCATTGAACCCGGTCTGGGGTGTGCGCTTCTTCATCGTTCACCCGGGTATGGGGGTGGCGATCCTCGGTGCGGTAGTGCTGGCTCTGACGGGAGCGGAAGCGCTGTATGCCGACATGGGCCACTTTGGGCGCAAGCCGATTGCCCGCGCCTGGTTCGCGTTGGTGCTGCCGGCCCTGGTGCTCAACTACTTTGGCCAAGGCGCACTGCTGCTTGAGAATCCGGAGGCCGCGCGTAACCCGTTCTACCTGTTGGCGCCAAGCTGGGCGCTGGTACCGTTGGTCGTTCTGGCGACCCTGGCGACGGTGATTGCCTCCCAGGCAGTGATCTCTGGCGCATTCTCCCTGACGCGTCAGGCGATCCAGCTTGGCTACATCCCGCGCATGTACATTCAGCACACCTCGAGTGCCGAACAGGGGCAGATTTACATCGGCGCTGTGAACTGGGCGTTGATGGTCGGCGTGATTCTGCTGGTGCTCGGTTTCGAGTCGTCCGGCGCGCTGGCGTCGGCCTACGGCGTTGCAGTGACCGGAACCATGCTGATCACCAGTATTCTGGTATCGGCGGTGATGTTGCTGCTGTGGAAATGGTCACCGATTCTTACCGTGCCGATTCTGCTGGGTTTCCTGTTGGTGGACGGCCTGTTCTTCGCCGCTAACGTGCCCAAGATCTTGCAGGGTGGTGCATTCCCGGTATTGGCGGGGATTGTGCTATTCGTGCTGATGACCACCTGGAAGCGCGGTAAGGAGCTATTGGTGGATCGAATGGATGAGGGCGGGCTGCCACTGCCGATTTTCATCAGCAGTATTCGCGTGCAGCCGCCGCATCGGGTTCAGGGTACCGCCGTGTTTCTCACCGCCCGCCCGGATGCGGTACCTCATGCCTTGCTGCACAACCTGCTGCACAACCAGGTGTTGCACGAGCAGGTAGTGCTACTGACGGTGGTCTACGAAGACATTCCACGGGTGCCGGTGCAACGCCGCTTTGAGGTGGATGCCTATGGTGAAGGCTTCTTCCGGGTGATCCTGCACTTCGGTTTCATCGATGAGCCGGACGTGCCGCAGGCCCTGAAACTGTGCCATCTCGAGGCGCTGGATTTCAGTCCGATGCGCACTACCTATTTTCTCAGTCGCGAGACGGTCATCACCTCCAAACTGGTGGGAATGGCCCGTTGGCGTGAGGTGTTGTTCGCCTTCATGCTGAAAAACGCCAACGGCAACCTGCGCTTCTTCAAACTGCCGCTGAATCGGGTGATTGAGCTGGGCACTCAGGTCGAGATGTAAGCCATGTGAAAAGCCCCCCGTTACCTTGCGGCAGCGGGGGCCTCTTTTTGGGCGCGGCTCAGGTCACTCTTCAGCGACCTTGCTCTTGTCCTGGTGCTTTTCGATGATGTCGACCAGGCGCTGAGCCAGGGCCGGGTAGTTCTCGTCGAAGTGGTGTCCGCCGGGCAGCTTCACGGCTTCGCCGACGGCCGTCTTGTCGGTGCAGCCGCTTTCATCGGCCTCTTCCACGCCGTAGATGCACACGACCTTGGCCGCAGGCAGCCTGGCCATTTCCGGGCCGGTGGCGGCTTCCTTGCCTGCATTGCCTAGCCAGCCTTCGACTTCGATCTCGAAGCTGCCAGTGCGGGCGAAGGCCAGCAGAATGATCGCATCGACGCGCTGCTGCTCCGACTCGGGCAGGCGGTTGTAGATGGCAGGCAGTACGTCCGCACCAAACGAATAGCCGGTGAGGATGAAGCGCTTGGTGCCCCATTTCTGCCGGTAGTGCTGCATCAGTTCGCCCAGGTCGATGGCGCTTTGCTCGGGGCTTTTGTGCTGCCAGTAGTAGCGCAGGGTGTCGATGCCGACCACCGGATAGCCGATCTTGGTCATCTCTCCGGCCACGTCACGGTCCAGGTCGCGCCAGCCGCCGTCGCCGGACAGGAACAGGGTGACGGTGTCCCTGGCTTGGCCGGCAGGCACCTCGACCACGGGGATGCTGAGCCCGCCATTGCCCTTGTCGGAGCCGACCAGGATCTTGCGCAGCTCGTTGTTGAGGACTTGCGGCAAGTTGATGTCATAGTCGCTGATGCTGGTTTGCGCATTGGGTTGGTCGCGCACGAAACCGGCACTGGTATCGTCCGGGTTGTCGTTCCAGGCCACCAGCCAATGGCCATGGGCGGCGCTTTTTGGCAGCAGGTGGGTGCAGCCGGGCTTTTCCAGGGCCAGGTCGACCGAGACCGCCTGGGACTTGTCGTCCTTTTGTTCGGCCAGCCAGCGCCAGGCCAGTACCGCGCCCGGGCCTATGCCGCTGACCAGCGTCGCCGGGCCCTTGAGTTCCCTGAGTGCCGATTGCAGCGCCCGCCCTTGCAGCAGGCAGTCCTTGGGCAGGATCACTTGGACGATCTGCGCGGCGCCGCCACGGCTCAGGGCAATCAGTTGCTTGTCGCTCAGCTTCTGTTCATCGGTCACCGCAACCACCACCCGGGCGTGGGGCGTCGAGCCAGGCATGACCCGGGTCATGGGTGCGCCATCAGGCGGCGCCAGCACTTCCAGGGTCGGTTCGGGGGCGGGGCAGTTCCAGTACCAGTAGCCACCGCCGAGTATTACAGCCAGTACCACCAGAGTGGCCAGTACATACCGCCAGGCACGTCGAATCATCAGCGTTTCACCAATCCAGTCAAGCCGCCCGCAATCAGGGCGGCGGTATCGGCCAGCGCCACCAGCGGATCGAGTCCGGCGGGCACGGCCATGTAGCGGGGTTCCCAGTCAGGCTGGAACTTGTCTTTGAAGCGGCGCAGCCCCTGGAAGTTGTAGAGCTGCTCGCCACGGCGGAACACCATCGAGCCGAGGCGCTGGGTCAGTGGCGCACCGCGACGCGGCTGCAGGCCCGACAATGGGACCATGCCCAGGCTGAAGCGCGCATAGCCATGGCTTTTATAATATTGAATCAGGCCGACCATCATGAACTCCATGGTCAGCTTCGGGGCTTCGGGGTGCGCCCGCATCAGGTCGAGGCTGGCCAAGTCGTGGCTGTAAGTCTCGAGCAGGTTGGCGAACGCCACCGGGCGGCCTTCAAAGTGAATGATCGCAATGCGAAAGTGCTTCAGGTAGTCGTCGCTGAAACGGCCGAGCGAGAAGCCTTTCTCGCGCACGTTCTTGCCGGTGAGCCAGGCGTCGGAGATGACTTTCAGTTCGTCCATCGGTGCCTGCCCTGGTTCGAAGATCTCCAGCGACAAACCATCGCGGGTGCCACGGTTCCAGGTGTATCGCAGGTCTTTCATCTCCTTGCCCTTGGCGTCGAGATCGAAGCGCTGCAGGTCGACCCGGGCTTCCTCGCCAAGCTTGATCGCGGTCAGGCCGATGTCCATGTAGTAGGGCAGGTTCTCGGCACGGACCTGGTAGAACACCGGGCGGGCGTGATGCAGGTCGCACAGGTCGCGGAACTGCCAGATCATCTCGGCCCTTTGCTGGGGCGGGCCGATCGGGTCGTACAGCGCCACCAGGCTGCGGCCACGGCGCGCGTACATCAGGAAGGCGTTGTCGTCGGGGTTGAACAGCAGCGCCTTGTCACCGGTCAGGGCCAGGCCTCCGTCCGGCTGCGCCGAGGCCAGCAGAATCTTCTGGGCTTTATCCAGCTCGGTACTGTCGGGCAGGTGGATCACCGGGCGTTCGGTGCGCAGCAGCCAGGTCAACGACACGACCACCAGTACCACGGCGGCGCCGAGTAGCGAGCGCAGGCCACGGGGCGCATCGGAGTCCAGGGTGAATTGCCACCAGAGTTCGTGGCTGTAGGGCACGTCCTGATAGGCGAACAGCAGCAGCCAGATCGAGGCGCCGAGTACGCAGACGCTGGCCACCAGATACAGGGGCGAGAAGGGCAGTTCGGTCAGGCGGCTGGGGCGATAGAACGAGCGACGGAAAATGGCCAGCAGGCTGGCCGTCAGGATCAGCAGGCTGGCTTCTTCCCAGTCGAAACCCTTGAGCAGCGAAAGCAGGGCGCCGGCCAGCAGCAACACGGTGGTCAGCATCCACGCAGCCGACAGCCGGCGGCGCAAGCCCTGGGCCAGCAGCAGGCACAGCACGCCGATCAGGCTGGCGCCGAAGTGCGACGCGTCAATCAGGCGATGAGGGATCAGAAAGCCGATATGTTCCAGGCGGGTATCGATCTCCGGCGTGGCGCCGGAGAACAGCAGGACCACGCCGGAGAGAAACACCAGCACGGCCAGTACCGGCGCGGCGAGGCCAGAGGCCGTGCGCAATGCTTCGCGGGTGGTGAACAGCCGCTGGGCTTCATTGATCAACAGCAGAATGCAGGCCGCCAGCATCGGCAGGACCACATAGATCAGGCGATACAGCAGCAGCGCGGCGGCCAGTGGCGCTGCACCGAGCGTGTCGGCGAACGCGGCCAGCAAGATGGCTTCGAATACCCCGACACCCCCCGGTACGTGGCTGAGCACGCCTGCGGCCAAGGCCAGAAGATACACCAGCAGGAACGCTCCGAAGGGTGGTGCCTGCGGTAGCAGCAGGTACAGAACGGTCGCGGCAGCGGCCACGTCGAGCGCGGTGATGATCAGTTGCAGGAAGGTCAGGCGCCGGCCTGGCAGGCGCAAGGTTCGCCGGCCGATACGCACCAGCAAATTATCCGCATACGGCTGCTCGGGCAGGCGACGACGGTAGAGGCCGATCGCCAGGATCGCGCACAGCAGCAGTACGGCAATCGCAATCGCCGCCAGCACAGGTTGCGACACGTGCAGTGCGACAGACGCGGCGGGCAGGTTGCTCAACGTGGCCAGGGCGGCCAGCGGCGGCAGGGCGCAGCCCAGCGATAAACTGGCAAACAGCGTCATGCGAGCGACTTCTGCCGCCCCCAGGCCGTGGCGCGCGTACAGGCGATAGCGCACCGAGCCGCCCGACAACAGCGACAGGCCGATGGCATTGCCGATCGCGAATGCGGTGAAGCCCCCCAGAAACAGAGTGCGTGCTGGCAGGGTCACGCCGGCATAACGCGTCGCCGACCATTCATAGCCGAGCAACACCATGAAGCCGATAATCGTTGCGCCCAATGCACCGAGCAAGGCTGGCTGCGGGACTTGCAGGATCGAGTCGTGCAGGGCGTAGAGGTCGAGTTCGCTTAATAGATGACGACAGGCAATCAGGGCGATCGCGAACAGCAGCAGCGTCACTGCCAGGCCAATGGGCTGGCGGTATTTGCTGATCAGGTCCAGCCAGTGCAAGCGGCTGGCGTTGATCGGTTGAGTTCCTGTCACGGTGTCTTGTGAGTCAGACGAGTTGGCGCGCATCAATCACCTCTTGGATTGTGCGCGACAGGATGGAGGTATCCAGCCAAGTTACCAATCCCTGCAGAAAAATATAGTTACAAATATTAACGCGTATTGCCCCGTGGATGTGCGTTGCCAATGGGCAAGGCAGGCTTGTGCTTGAGCATAGCCTGAGATGTTGGAGTGGGGAGGGCATGGGGAGACCGGGCAGTGAATTGCCAAGCCATTGTTACGAAAGGGTTTTTCGACAGGCACAAAAAAGGCCACTCTTTCGAGTAGCCTTTTTTGATGTTTGGTTGCGGGAGCCGGATTTGAACCGACGACCTTCGGGTTATGAGCCCGACGAGCTACCAGACTGCTCCATCCCGCGTCTGTGTGGCGGCATTCTACAGGCGAACGCCGGAGTGTCAACTGTTAATTATACGCGCGGTCAAGTAAACGTAAAATCGCCTCAAGCGGTCGTAGGTGTGCGGTTAAGTCTCGGACGCACAATGAGAATTTATCGTGTCTCGGCGTTTGGTCCGCAGGGGGAGAAGTAAAAACACGCACGCACAAAAAAGGCCACTCTTTCGAGTAGCCTTTTTGATGTTTGGTTGCGGGAGCCGGATTTGAACCGACGACCTTCGGGTTATGAGCCCGACGAGCTACCAGACTGCTCCATCCCGCGTCTGTGTGTCGGCATCCTACAGGTGAATGCCTGAGTGTCAACCGTTAGTTGTTCGCGGGGTCAAATAAACGTAAATTCACCCCAAGCGGTTGTGGCTTTGCGGTTAAGTATCAGATGTGCAAAGAAAAATTATCGCATCTCGATGTTTGCTCCCCAGGGGGAGAGGTAAAACATGCGCGCACAAAAAAGGCCACTCTTTCGAGTAGCCTTTTTTGATGTTTGGTTGCGGGAGCCGGATTTGAACCGACGACCTTCGGGTTATGAGCCCGACGAGCTACCAGACTGCTCCATCCCGCGTCTGTGTGTCGGCATTCTACAGAGGATCAGGGTGCTGTCAACGATTGATTCATAAAAAATGCTGTCTGTTCAATCGGTTAGCGTTTTTTGTCAGGAGGGTTATGGGCTTGAAGGCTTGCTGTGCAAGGCTTTCAGCTCTATTGGTGGCTTGAACTTGATTAGAAAAATAAATCCATCAGTCACCTGTCCTACGCTCAGTAGAGAAGATTCAAGGTACTGGTGCTATATACAGTTGTCAGTGAGATACTGGTGATCTGGCTTGTTTGGGTTCCTTTTCCTTCATTGAACACCGCCTTGATATGACGCAACGCAAAATCATCCACGTCGACTGCGACTGCTTTTATGCTGCCATCGAGATGCGTGACGACCCGACGCTGGCCAGCAAGCCGCTGGCCGTGGGTGGTTCGGCGGACCGGCGGGGCGTCATTGCAACCTGCAACTATGAGGCGCGAGCCTTTGGGGTACGGTCGGCGATGTCTTCGCGACATGCACTGAAGCTGTGCCCGGACCTGGTCATCGTCAAGCCGCGGATGGAAGCCTATCGAGAGGCGTCGAAGGAAATCCAGGCCATCTTTCGCGATTACACCGAGCTGATCGAGCCCCTGTCGCTGGACGAGGCTTACCTCGATGTGTCCGAGAGTAGCCATTTCGCGGGCAGTGCCACGCGAATTGCCCAGGATATCCGGCGCCGGGTCTCCAATCAGTTGCACATCACGGTGTCGGCAGGCGTGGCGCCGAACAAGTTCCTGGCGAAGATCGCCAGTGACTGGAAAAAACCCAACGGGTTGTTCGTGATCACGCCGGATCAGGTCGAGGATTTTGTCTCGCAACTGCCGGTAAGCAAGTTGCACGGGGTGGGAAAGGTCACGGCGGACAAGCTGGCCCGGCTGGGGATTGTCGATTGCCTGCAGTTGCGCGAGTGGAACAAGCTGGCGCTGGTGCGCGAGTTCGGCAGTTTCGGCGAACGGTTATGGAGTCTGGCTCGTGGGATTGATGAGCGGCAGGTGCAGAATGACAGTCGGCGGCAGTCGGTGAGCGTGGAAAACACCTACGACGTTGATCTGCCAGACCTGGTCAGCTGCCTGGACAAGCTGCCAGCGTTGCTGGAGTCGCTGAATGGGCGCATGGCTCGCATCGACAGCAGTTACCGTCCGGGCAAGCCGTTCGTGAAGGTGAAGTTTCATGACTTCACCCAGACGACACTGGAGCAGGCCGGCGCGGGGCGGGATTTGGGCAGTTTTCAGCTGTTGCTGACACAGGCATTCAACCGGGGTGGCAAGCCGGTGCGATTGCTGGGGATTGGCGTGCGTTTGCAGGATCTGCGGGGCGGGTTCGAGCAACTGGATCTATTTGGCTGGTAAGACCTCGCGCCTACCAGGGTAGGGGCGAGGCTTGCCCGTGAAGCGTCAGATCAATTCGGGCCAGGGTCGGCCACTAGCCGTCCGGCATCCTTGGTCAGGGACTTGAGGAACTCACTCTGCAGTTCAGGATCGTTGCGAGTCAGTTCGATCAGGCTCTGTTCAAGCTCGCTGGCTTCCTCTTCCAGACCCAGTTCCGACAGACGTTTGACCCGGTGTACCCACTGGCTGACTTCGTCGTCTTCGAGGTCGTCGTAAATCAGCTCATGGGCTTCCAGCAGCTTGCTGCGCAAGTTGCCGCTAATGGCCAGTGATGAGTCGGTGTGCACGTCATCCTGGGCATCCGCTACGGAAATATGCAGCTTGCTGATGTGGCTCAGGTCGTTTTCCGAGAACGGGCTGTCGAGCAGGTTCAAGCGCAACAGGCCATTACGGTCGGTGGTGAGCTCGAAGGTCTGCTTGCCGGTCTTGACCTCTACCGGGCGTTCGCTCCAGGGCAGGCTCGAGTACTCCGTGCGCTTGTCGCGCTGGACTTCATCGATGCCCGCCAGGTTCTGTTGCGCGCGTCCGTGGGACTGTACGTTCATGAACGGGTTGAGCCCGGCAAAGCCGTAGCTGATCCAGTCCTTGGTGGCACTGTCCGGCAGGTTGCCCAGGGCGAAGACATTGACCACGTTGGCGCCGACGCCGGCCACCACCGCGACCGCGCCCAGCGGGATCTCGTAGACCTCCCGCCAGGGTTGGTACGGCGTATAGCGATCATAGCGACGGGTGACTTCGAACTCGGTGACCTCGAAGGTCTTCTGTTCGTTTATCCGTACCCGGCGTTGCGGCAGCTCAAGCACCTTAGGCTCACCGACATCGATCTGAAGGCTGTGATCGAGCAGTTTTCGCTCGATGCGCTCCTCGTGCTCGCTGCGCTGCGACATTTGATTGGCGCAGCCGCTGATCAGCAGGGTGCCGCACAGGGCGGCACCACCGAGGCTTAAGGTGTTTCGCTTGAACATGAGGTCTCTATCTGGTGTCAGCGGCGGATACGAGCCTGAAGGAACGACAGCACGTCGGCGACCGGCAGCGCTTGCGGTTCGGCCTCGGTACGGCTCTTGTATTCCAGGTTGCCTTCGGCGAGGCCGCGGTCACTGACCACGATCCGGTGAGGAATGCCGATCAGCTCCATGTCCGCGAACTTGATGCCCGGGCTGGTTTTCTTGTCGCGATCGTCCAGCAGCACTTCGAAGCCGGCCGCCGTCAATTCAGCGTAGAGCTTGTCGGTGGCTTCGCGAACCAGGTCGGTTTCGTAGCGCAATGGCACCAGGGCAATCTGGAAAGGTGCGAGGGTGTCGCTCCAGATGATCCCTTTCTCGTCGTTGTTCTGCTCGATGGCTGCCGCCACCACGCGGGACACGCCGATACCGTAGCAACCCATTTCCAGGGTCACCGGCTTGCCGTTCTCGCCCAGCACTTCGCACTTCATCGCCTTGCTGTACTTGTTGCCCAGCTGGAAGATGTGTCCGACTTCGATGCCGCGCTTGATTTCAAGGGTGCCTTTGCCGTCGGGGCTCGGGTCGCCGGCCACGACGTTGCGCAGGTCGGCCACGGTCGGAACCGGCAGGTCGCGTTCCCAGTTGACGCCGAAGTAGTGCTTGTCGTCGATGTTGGCGCCGATGCCGAAGTCGCTCATCAGTTCGACCGAGCGGTCGATGATGATTGGCAGCGGCAGGTTCAGCGGGCCGAGGGAGCCGGCGCCGGCGCCGATGGCGTCACGCAGTTCGGCTTCGGAGGCCATGACCAGCGGGCTGGCAACGCCAGGCTGATTGGCGGCCTTGATTTCGTTGAGCTCGTGGTCGCCGCGAATGATCAGCGCGATTAGCTTGCCGGCTTCTTCGGCGTGTACTACCAGGGTCTTGATGGTCTTTTCGATCGGCAGGTTGAAGCCTTCGACCAGTTGCGCGATGGTCTTGGCGTTCGGCGTGTCGACCAGGCGCAGTTCTTCGGTGGCTGCGGCGCGGGAAGTTTCCCGTGGCACGGCTTCGGCTTTCTCGATGTTCGCCGCGTAGTCGGAACCGTTGCTGAAAACGATGTCGTCTTCACCGGACTCGGCCAGTACGTGGAACTCGTGGGAACCGGCGCCGCCGATCGAGCCGTTGTCGGCCTCAACCGGGCGGAACTTCAGGCCCAGGCGGGTAAACACGTTGCAATAAGCCTGGTGCATGCGGTCGTAGGTGACCTGCAGCGATGGCTGGTCGGCGTGGAAGGAGTAGGCGTCCTTCATGATGAACTCGCGGCCGCGCATCAGGCCGAAGCGTGGGCGGATTTCATCACGGAATTTGGTCTGGATCTGATACAGGTTGATCGGCAGCTGCTTGTAGCTGCTCAACTCGTTGCGCATCAGGTCGGTGATCACTTCTTCGTGAGTCGGGCCTGCGCAGAAGTCGCGACCATGGCGATCCTTGAAGCGCAGTAGTTCAGGGCCGTACTCCTCCCAGCGACCGGATTCCTGCCACAGCTCAGACGGTTGAGTGCTCGGCATCAACACTTCGAGAGAGCCGGCGGCGTTCATTTCTTCGCGAACGACGGCTTCAACCTTGCGCATTACCCGCAGGCCCATGGGCAGCCAGGTGTACAGGCCCGAGGCGAGTTTGCGGATCATGCCGGCACGCAGCATCAGCTGGTGGCTGATGACGACCGCATCGGAAGGCGTTTCTTTCTGTGTGGCGAGCAAAAATTGACTGGTGCGCATGGTAGGCCGTTGTCGGTTGCTGAAGACTAGAAATGACGGAACATTGTACGGGCGAGATCCGCTGACGTACAGGCGTGCAGCCTAGGGTATCACCCGGGCGCGGGGAAAGCCCCGCGCTGTCCGGGATTACTCGATGGCGTTAGTCGTCTGGGTGGGCTCCGGCGTCTGTGTCGGCGTCGGGCCTTCGCGGCGGCTTTCCTGGTACCAGTGCACAAGGATCAGGACGAGGGTCGGGATGCCAAGCAGGGCGGTGATGATAAAGAAGTCGTGGTAGCCGAACTTTTCCACCATGACCCCGGTGTAGCCGCCGATCAGGCGCGGCAGCAGCAGCATGATCGAACTGAGCAGGGCGTATTGGGTGGCCGAGAACTTCAGGTTGGTCAGGCTCGACAGGTAGGCCACGAAGGCCGATGTCGCCAGGCCGGAGCTGAAGTTGTCCAGGGAAATGGTGGCAATCAGCATCTGCAGGTTGGCGCCCATGTCAGCGAGCATCACGAACAGAATATTGGTGCCGGCCGAGGCCGCGCCGCCGATGAACAGAATGGGCAGGATGCCGAAACGCACGATTAGCAGGCCGCCCATGCCGGCGCCGATCAGGGTCATGATCAGGCCGAAGATCTTGCTCACCCCGGCGATCTGGTCCTTGGTGAAGCCCAGGTCGATGTAGAACACGTTGGCCATGACGCCCATCACGGTATCGGACATGCGGTAGGTGGCAATCAGGCCGAGCAGCAGCAAGGCTTGCCAGCGATAGCGCATGACAAAGTCGTTGACCGGTGTCAGTACCGGGGCCAAGCCCCGTCGACCCATGGTCGACAGACACATGACAGTGAAGGTGATGTAGAGAATGGCGCGCAGGAAAGCGCGGTCTTCCAGCAGCAGGTCGAGCGGGCTGGCGTCGCCGAACAGTACGCTGGCAAAGTCGGTGTTGTAGAGCTGGGTGAACATCGCCGGTACGGACACCAGCAGCACGATCAGGACGAATACGGATGCCAGTTGGTGCACAAAGCTGTAGCGGCCGGCAGACAGTTGTGTGCGCAGCGGCACTGGCGGTTCGCGCATGAGCAGGCAGGTCACCAGCGCCGGGACCATCAGCAGGCCAAAGAGGACGTAGGTACCGGTCCAGGCCGAGTGTTTGTAATTGAAACCGGTGGAGCCGAAGCCTTCGGCAAAGAACAGGGCGCCTGCGGTGGCCAGCAAGGCAGCAACCCGATAGCCGGACATGTAGCTGGCGGCCAGTGCAGCCTGGTGGGTGTCGTCGACGATTTCCAGGCGGTAGGCGTCGACGGCAATGTCCTGGGTGGCCGAGGCAAAGGCCACCACCACGGCAATCGCGATCAACCAGGACAGGTGTTTTTGCGGGTCGCAGAAGCCCATGCCGATCAGGCCGAGGATCACCAGGATTTGCGACAGCACCAGCCAGGATCGTCGTCGGCCCAGTTTGCCCAGCAGCGGCAGGCGCCACTGGTCGAGCAGTGGCGACCAGACCCATTTGAAGGCATAGGCCAGCCCGATCAGGCTCGCGTAGCCAATGGTTTCGCGGGCCACGCCGGCCTCACGCAACCAGACGGAAAGCGTCGAAAACACAAGCATGTAGGGCAGGCCGGCGGCGAAGCCCAGCAGCAACAGCACGAGCGTCGAGGGGCTGGCATAAGCGGCGAGCGCGGCGCGCCAGGTTTTACGGGGCATGGGCTGGAGTCTGCCTCAAAATATACGGAAACAAAGCGCGCACTCTAACCGCTGTGCTCTACCGGGCGCCAGCCATGGCGCTGAATATCAACACGATTGTTCAGGATGCTGACGCCTTCCATGCGCAAGCGCGCCCGTTGTTCGTCGCCCGATGGGGTGCCTGCTGGCAGGCTGATCCGGCCGCCCGCGCCGAGTACGCGGTGCCAGGGCAGCGTGCTGTCCGCGGGCAATTGGCTGAGGGTACGTCCCACCCAGCGAGCGGCGCGACCAAGGCCGGCCAGTTCCGCGAGTTGGCCGTAACTGACGACCTTGCCTTCCGGCACTTGCGCCAGGGTGACGTAGAGTGCCGTTCGGCGGATGTGTGCCGGGTCCTGGGAATCGTTCTCGTCGTCACTCACGTCCGGGTTTCCTTGGAAAGGGGGCGTCGTACCGTTGGTAGCTCGAGGCGCCAATGATCCAATGATAAATGAACTCGATGCAAATACCCCGGTCAGTCCTTGCTTGGGCGTTCTCTATGGGATAATGCCGCCTTTTTTCGCGAACCCGAGTGTTGTCGTTGCTTATGCTGTCCAGAACCTTGTTATGCCTCGCCGTCCTCTCTGCCTGCACGCCAGCACTCGCCGACACTGTCTGGTTGAAGAATGGTGATCGCTTGAGTGGCAAGATCAGGCTCTTCGACGGCGGCAAGTTGCTGATCCAGACCGAGTACGCCGGGGCGGTTGCGATCGACTGGAAGCAGGTCAAGACCCTGGAAAGTGATCAGCAACTGCTGGTCAAACAGGGCGACTACAGTGCAGAGGTGGCCAAATCGTTGCAGGCGGCCGATGCAGGCAAGGTCACGTTGGCCAACGGTGATGCGCCCAGGACCGTGGAGCTGGCCACTATTCAGCAAATGCTCAAGCCCCGACCGGTGGTCGAGGATATGGTGTGGAAGGGCAATGTCGACGTCGCGCTGGATTACGAGCGCTCGGAAACCAAGACGGATGACTACGCCATCGATTTCAAGACCAGTGCGCGTCATGGTCATTGGCGTCACACGGCGGAAGGCGAATATAACCGCGAGTTCCAGGATGAGGTGGTGACCTCGGACAATTGGCGTGCGGAATACGCCCTTGACCGCTTCATTACCGAGCAGTGGTTCTGGCAAGGGCGATTCAACTACAAGCGCGACAAGGTTGAAGACTTGAAGCTGCAGCGCACTGTGGGTACGGGGCCGGGCTATCAGTTCTGGGATGATGAACTGGGTGCGTTTTCGCTAGGTTCGCTGTTGAATCGAACCGACTATGAGTACACGCAGGGAGGGCGGGATAATTTCTACTCCCTGGCGATGAAGTGGGACTACAACCGCTACCTGATTGGCAGGTCGGTCGAGCTGTTCACCACTGGTGAGGTGGGCAAGCCCCTGTCCAGTGTGGCGGACTACGCACTCGATGCCGAGGCTGGATTGCGTTACAGGGTGACGGACTGGGCGTCGCTCAATCTGAAGGCCGAGCGCAATGAAATCAAAGGCACGCAGGAGAGCGACCTGGACAAGACCCATTATTCCGCGGGGTTTGGGGTGACCTGGTAAGGCGCGCAGTGGTGTGGCTGGCCGTGTTGCAGCCATTTTTCCGTACAAAACACCCGGGCACAAAAAAGCCCCGCTTTGAGGGCGGGGCTTTTTACTAAATCAGTACAAGTTAGATAACTTGAACTTCTTCAGCTTGCATGCCTTTCTGACCGCGGGTAGCGATGAAAGAAACCTGTTGGCCTTCTTTCAGGCTTTTGAAGCCGTCGGATTGGATAGCTTTGAAGTGAACGAACAGGTCGTCACCGGATTGTGGAGTGATGAAGCCGAAGCCTTTTTCATCGTTGAACCACTTAACGGTACCGGTTTGGCGATTAGACATGGTGTAACTCCTTGAACAAAGATAACTGCGACTCAGGAAGAACCCTGGCCGAGACTGAGTGCAAAGAGCAGGAAAAATTCTTGTAGATGGTTGGATCGAAATTCAACATATCGTGTAGAGATTCTCAGTGACACAAGCAGCACAGTGGCGCCACCTTAACCCTTTTTCCGGAACGTGCCAATGGTCTTTGCGAAGGTTTCTCTGTTTTCGTGACTGACGGTGCGCATCAGCGACGCACGGCCTCTGATATTCAGGGGATCGGCGATTTATCCACCCCCGGACTTTGAACCCTACGGCGTGCCCCGGTAAGATGCCGGACAGAATTTTTCCACCTCGCTATTTCAGGACACCCGCCATGAGCATCAAATCGGACAAGTGGATTCGCCGCATGGCGCAAGAGCACGGGATGATCGAGCCCTTCGTAGAGCGCCAGATGCGTGGCGAAGGCGCCGACCGGCTGATTTCCTTCGGGGTGTCGAGCTACGGCTACGACGTGCGTTGCGCCGATGAGTTCAAGGTGTTCACCAACATCAATTCGGCGACCGTCGATCCGAAGAACTTCGATGAGAAGAGTTTCGTCGACGTCAAAAGCGATGTCTGCATCATCCCGCCGAACTCGTTCGCGCTGGCCCGTACCGTCGAATTTTTCCGTATTCCGCGCAACGTGCTGACCATCTGCCTGGGCAAGAGCACCTACGCGCGTTGCGGCATCATCGTCAACGTCACGCCGCTGGAACCGGAATGGGAAGGTCACGTGACCCTGGAGTTTTCCAACACCACCACGCTGCCGGCCAAGATCTATGCCAATGAAGGCGTGGCGCAGATGCTGTTCTTCGAATCCGATGAAGAGTGCGAAGTGTCTTACAAGGACCGTGGCGGCAAGTACCAGGGCCAGCGTGGCGTGACCTTGCCGCGCACCTGAGTCAACCGTCTGACAACGCGTATGAGTTCTTGAGCGAGCGTACACTCTATGAAGTGTACTGCTCCGATCCGCGCAAGGCGTGTCGAGCCATCGCTCAGGAGTGCGCAATGAAGATCGATCCTCGAATAAGTGCCGAACTGGCCAGGCTCGAACCCAACCAAGTGGGGGGGCTGGCGTGGTCATTGTTGGCGCATCCGGCCGTCACCCAGGCTGGCGGGATCCCCGGCCAACCCGACCCGGACACCCCCAACGAACAGCCCAACGAGCCCGGTGAGCCGACCTTGCCGGATGAGCCGCCTCCTGCTCCAGTAGTGTGATAACCAGACTGGCCGCTCATACTCGGAAATAACGGTGTGTGCCTGTGGAACCTTCAGGTAGGTGGGCCGTGTTTTGATCGCGGCCTGCTCGTCATGCCTGCTTGTGTAAAAGGCTGGGGCCGAGCCGTTATCCCTCAAAAGCAAGCACATAGCCCAGGGGGGGGCGGGAGTCGGCCAGGCCGACTCCCGTTTCATGCGTGATCAGTTACTTCAGGTTGCCACTGAGGAACTGTTTCAGGCGTTCGCTCTTCGGGTTGCCCAGTACATCCTCGGGTGTCCCTTCCTCTTCCACCACCCCCTGGTGCAGAAACAGCACCTGGTTGGACACTTTGCGTGCGAAGCTCATTTCATGGGTGACCATGATCATGGTCCGGCCTTCTTCGGCCAGGCCCTGGATCACCTTGAGCACCTCGCCGACCAGTTCGGGGTCCAGGGCCGAGGTCGGTTCATCGAACAGCATGATTTCCGGTTCCATCGCCAGCGCCCGGGCGATGGCCACGCGCTGCTGCTGACCGCCCGACAGGAACGCCGGGTACTGATCCGCCACCCGTGCCGACAGGCCGACCTTGTCCAGATAACGGCGAGCACGCTCTTCAGCGTCCTTTTTACTCACGCCCAGCACCCGGCGCGGGGCCATGGTGATGTTTTCCAGTACGGTCATGTGGCTCCACAGGTTGAAGTGCTGGAACACCATGGCCAGGCGGGTACGCAGTCGTTGCAGTTCGGCTTCGTCTGCCACGCGCATGCCATGGTGATCCTTGATCATGCGGATGGCCTGGCCGTCCATGCTCATGGCGCCGTCGTTGGGGGTCTCGAGAAAGTTGATGCAGCGCAGGAAGGTACTCTTGCCCGAACCGCTGGCGCCGATCAGGCTGATCACATCACCGGTCTTGGCCTTCAGCGAAACGCCCTTGAGTACTTCATGGCTGCCGTAACTCTTGTGCAGGCCTTCAATGGTCAGTTTGTACATGGGGCAAACATCCTCAAGGCGAAAGTAGGTAGCCGGTGCGATACGCTTCAAGGCCTGCAACATGGGCGATCACCATGCCGGCCGTGGCCATGCGTCGCGTGGAGCGGGCGTACAGCAGGCCGGCGTTGGTGCAGTGAACCGGTGTGACCCGGTCACTGATCGGATCAATGATTTCAGCGATCAATTGCCCTGCCTGCAGGTATTCACCCGGTAGCACGTGGTACACCAGCAAGCCGCCAATCGGCGTGGCCACTGGCTCTACGCCAGCGAGCGGCGTGGCAGGGTAGGGCAGCTCCGGCAAGGGCGGGGCCTGACCTTCAATCGCGCCATAGTGTGTCAGATAGTCGATCAGCGCCTGGCTGTCGAGGCTGGCCAGGGGGTGGTTGACGTCACCTTGGCCGCGCAGTTCTACGGTGACCGAGAAACTGCCCATCGGAATGTTGAAGTGCTCGCCGAAACGCTCCTGCAGTTGCCACCAGAGCAAGGTGAAGCATTCGTCGAACGACTGGCCGCCCGAGTCGGTGGCCAGCAGGCTGGCCTCGGCGCCAATGTAGCGTGCCAGGGGTTCGACCTGGGGCCAGGCGTCAGGGGTGGTGTACAGGTGCGTGACTGCTTCGAAATCACAATGCAGGTCCAGCACCATGTCCGCGTCACACGCCAGTGTCTGCAGGGCCAGGCGCTGGGATTGCAGTTGGGTGCTGGCGGTTTGCCGTGCCAGCGCACTGCGCAGGTGGCTGCGGATCAGTGCCAGGTTGCGTTGCGGGTCATCGCTGAGCCGGCCTTCGATCTCGTTGCCGATCTCTTCGCTCAGGTCGACGAACCAGCGGTTGAAGTTCTGTCCGCTTTCCAGCTCGTAACGCCCGAGCGGCACATCCATCAGCACCTGTTCCAGGCCAATCGGGTTGGCGACGGGCACCAGCACGATTTCGCTGCGCAGGCGACCGGCGGCTTCAAGCTCCGCCAGGCGCAGCTTGAGGTGCCAGGCCACCAGCATGCCGGGCAGTTCGTCGGCGTGCAGCGAGGACTGGATGTAGATCTTGCCTTGGCCCTGTGTCGGACCGAAGTGGAAGCTGTGGATCTGTCGCGTGGTGCCCGGCAATGGGGCCAGCAAGTCATGAATCTGGTGGCGCATGTGCAGAAAGTCCTAGTGAGTCGGCCCAAGGAACGCCAGCCAGCGGCGTTCGGCCAGTCGGAACAGGCCGACCAGCGCAAAGGTAACGGTCAGGTAAATCAACGCAGCGATGCCGAACGACTGGAAGGTCATGAAGGTCGCCGAGTTGGCGTCGCGGGCGACTTTCAGTACGTCGGGGATGGTTGCGGTAAAGGCCACGGTGGTCGAGTGCAGCATCAGGATCACTTCGTTGCTGTAGTACGGCAGCGAACGACGCAGGGCAGATGGCATGATCACGTAGGCATACAGCTTCCAGCCGGTCAGGCCGTAGGCCTTGGCCGCTTCGACTTCGCCGTGGGCCATGCTGCGAATCGCCCCGGCGAAAATCTCCGTGGTGTAGGCACAGGTGTTCAGGGCAAACGCCAGGATGGTGCAGTTCATCGCATCGCGAAAGAACGCATCCAGCACCGGCTGCGCGCGGATCGCGGCCAGGCTGTAGATGCCGGTGTAGCAGATCAGCAGCTGGATATAGAGCGGCGTCCCCCGGAACAGGTAGGTGTAGAACTGCACCGGCCAGCGGATGTAGAAGTGTGGCGAAACCCGGGCTATCGACAGCGGGATCGATACCACGAAGCCGATGAAGATCGAGGCGCTGAGCAGCCACATCGTCATGGCCAGGCCGGTGATGTGGTAGCCGTCGCTGTAGAGGAATGGCCGCCAGTATTCCTGCAGAAGTTCGATCATCGTACGGCCTCCCTGCTGCCTGCGGCATAACGGCGTTCAAGCCTGCGCAGGACAATGTTCGACACGCTGGTGATCACCAGGTAGATCAAAGCGGCGAGCACCAGGAAATAAAACAGTTGATAGGTGCTTTTGCCAGCGTCCTGGGCGGCCTTGACCAGATCGGCCAGGCCGATGATCGATACCAGCGCGGTGGCCTTGAGCATCACCATCCAGTTGTTGCCGATACCCGGCAGGGCAAAGCGCATCATTTGCGGGAACACCACGAAACGAAACCGCTGGCCGCGTTTGAGGCCATAGGCGGTGGCTGCTTCGACCTGGCCACGGGGCACGGCAATGATCGCGCCGCGAAAGGTTTCGGTGAAGTAGGCGCCGTAGATGAAGCCCAGAGTGATGACCCCGGCGCTGAACGGGTTGATTTCGATGTATTCCCATTCCATGAAGTCGGTAAAGGATGTCAGCCAGGTTTGCAGGCTGTAGAAAATCAGCAGCATCAGTACCAGGTCCGGTACCCCGCGAATCAGTGTGGTGTAGAACTGGGCTGGTATCCGAAGCAGCCTGGAAGCGGAAAGTTTGGCGCTGGCGCCCAGCAGACCAAGTAACACGGCCACCAGCAGCGACAACACCGACAATTTGATGGTCATCCAGGTGCCTTGCATCAGCAGTGGGCCGAAGCCCTTCAAGCTGAAGGCAGAGAGCCCCAGGTCTTGCAGGAGTTGTTCAAACATAAAATCAGCGACCTGATGGTGTAGAAAAAGCGCCCATCACGAAGATGGGCGCCGGGCATTATTTGCCGCTGTACAGATTCAGATCACCGAAGTGTTTCTTTTGAATGGTGGCGTAGGTGCCATCGTCGTGTAACGCTTTGATACCTTTATCCAAAAGCGCCTTCAGCTCTTTGTTACCTTTCGAGATACCGATCGCGGTCTTGGAGGGCAACAACTCGCTGTCGACAGGCTTGCTGACTTCGAAGTCAGCGCCTTGTGGCGACTTCAGGAAGCCCAGTTCGGCTTGCAGCATGTCCTGGATCGACGCGTCGAGGCGACCGGACGTCAGGTCCGCGTAGACCTGGTCCTGGTTGGCATAGGCCTGGGTTTTCACCCCGGCCTTGTCCAACACGGCCTTGGCGTAGGCTTCCTGGATGGTGCCTTGTTCGTAACCCACGGTTTTACCCTTGAGGGACGCAGTGTCCTCGGTCAGCCCGGAACCTTTCTTGAACACGAAGGAGGTAGGGCCGGAGAACAGCTCGTTGGAGAAGTCGATGACTTTCTCACGGGCCGGCGTCACGGTCATCGAGGAGATCACACCGTCGAATTTATTGGCCTTGAGGCCCGGAATCATGCCGTCGAAGTCACTTTCGACCCATTTGCACTTGACCTTCAGTTCGGCGCAGATTGCATTGCCCAGATCGATATCGAAGCCCACCAGGTTGCCATCGGCGGCTTTGGATTCGAACGGCGCATAGGAAGGATCGACACCAAAACGCAGTTCCTTGTATTCCTTGGCCAGCGCGGAGCCTGCAGCCATGCACAAGGCCAGTGCAGAAAGGGTCAGCAATGCTTTTTTCATTATTCAATCCTTAAGAAGCAATATGAGCGCTTGTGGCGCGTAAGTATTGTTACTGGAAAGCGTAAGACATTATGAAAGTAGCAATTTCCGAACCAGAGTCCCGAACAAGCGTTTTAAAAGTTGATTCAAGAAGCGTCTGGTCAGGCATCACGCCCCAAAAACGGGCGTGACGGGTTTACCGCACCCACACTGGGCAATCTGCATGAGGGGGGCCTGTTTCCAGGCACCCTCAGCCTCGACCCGGTCATTTGCCCGGGATCAGGGTCAATCGAGTCTTTCCATACACCTTGTCGAAGTTCTGCGGCTGTAGCGGCAGGCCTTGGTATTGGCCCTTGAGCCAAGGCTCGATACCGTTGAGGTAGTTCGCGCTGGCCGGGTTACCGGATTGACCTGTACCGTTTTGAACCATCAGCGGTTCGGCCTGGCCGAAGTCGACAATCAAGCGCATGACCGGCACTCGCGTGGCATTGAAGTCCTGGCCCCAGGTGTAGGCTGCTGCATTCAGTGTCGTGTGGTCTCCACCGGCCGCCATGGCCTCGCGTACTGTCTGGCCGCGGGTGTTTTTCCATTCATAGCGGTGCAGTTTGCCCCACTGCCAGGCTTTGCGATCGCCGCCCATCTGGCTCTCGCCAGCGGTGATCGCCGCCGCCAGGCTACGGGCGAGTATCGTCGGCTTGTCTTCTTTTTGCGCTGTGCGAATGTCATCCCAGAACGGGCTGTCTTCGCGGCCGAGCAAATGGTCGGCCTGGGCCGAGTAGGACAAGGTGCCGTTGGCAACGAACGCTTTCCAGGTCGGGCTGGAATCCGGTCCCAGTTCGTCGAGGAACACCTGCTTCATGCTTTCCTGCAGGAACAGTTCGTAGATCGCCGCGTCGGTCGACGTCGGGCTGAGCTTGCCATCGAATGCCATCAGGCGGCTGAACGCCTCGCGTGCTTTGCCGGCTTCGAGGCCTGGCAGGGCCGAGATCGCCTGTTTCAGCGGCTGCGACATGCCGGGGGCTTCAAACATCTTTTTCAGTTTGGCGGCGAACAGGGTGGTCTGGTCGTACTGCATGGCAATCATGCTGCGACTGTCGTGCTTGCCGGCGCCCGCCAGTTCGGCGATACGCTCGCCGCGCTCGGGTGCCGCCCAGGAGTTGGACAACTGCATGCCATAACCGTGGGGAATGATCCGCTGGTTAGCGGTGCCGAGCCAGCCTTGGGCCGGGTCCTGATCGTAGGGATGGAGCATCGGGTCGGCATAGCCGTCCCAGTCATAACGACCCTCCCAGCCGGGCGATGGCAGCAGGCCTTCACCTTCGCGACGGTTCGGGAAGCGGCCCGTGACTTGCCAGCCAATGTTACTGGCGTCGGCGAACAGCATGTTCAGGGCAATGGCACGGATTTCACGGCTGGCATCCGAGGCTTTTTCCACACTCTGCGCACGGGACAGGTCGAAGAACGCATCCAGGCTCCTGTCATCCTTGAACTCAGGCATCTGCAGGGCCACGCCCAGACCATTGCCCAGTGCGCTGCCTTGGGCACTGTTGAGCAGCGCGCCGTGACGGGTTTCGTACACGGCTTCGCGAATCGGTCGCTGACCTTTGACGAAGTAGGTTTCATTGCGAACCATCACCGGCTGCCATTTGCCTGCCACTTCGTAAACCAGCCCAGTGCCCTGGCGCTTGAGTTTTTCCAGGAACAGGTCCTGGTTGTCACCCATGACCGCCGTCATGCTCCAGGCCACCTTGCCATTGAACCCGGACAGGATCATCGGCAAGCCGGCAATGGTGATCCCGGCAGCCTGGTACTTCGGCGCGCGGATCTGTACAGGGCTCCACAGCGAGGGCGCGCCAATCGGGAACTGGCTGTCGCTGGCCAGCAGGCTCTTGCCGCTGCGGCTGCGTTGTGGGGCAATGGCCCAGTTGTTCGAGGCGGTGGTGCCCAGTGGATTCAATCCGGACAGTTGCTCGCCGGCTTTCGCCAGATCGGCCAGGCCCGGGATCGCGCCGTTGAGCTTCACGCCTTGAAGTTTGTCCGTCTCGCCCTGTGGCAGTTGCTCGTCCGGGTAGGACGGCGACAGCCACGCCAGTTTGTCGGTCGTGACGTTTTGCGCCATGACCAGTGCGTTTATTTCCTGCGGCAGGTTGGCCGACTGGCTGAAATTGAGCAGGCAGAAAATCAGCGCCGAATCCTCGGCTTTCCAGTATTCGGGCTTGTAGCCCGTGGCCGCCAGGTCCGCTGGCAGTTTGTCGCGATACCGGAACAGGTAGGCGTTGACCCCGCGAGCATAGACTTCAAAGAAGCGTTTGAGGCGTGGGGAGGAGGCTTTATAGAGTTCGTCGGCGTTTTTCTTGAGATTGACCGCGCGCATGTAGCGGTCAGCGTCCAGCATCTGTGCCCCGGACATTTCTGACAAACGCCCTTGGGCCAGCAAACGCAGGGTGACCATCTGGTTGATGCGGTCACTGGCGTGTACGTAACCGAGGGTGAACAGCGCGTCGTGGAAGGTGCTGCTTTCAAGCAATGGCATGCCCATGGCATTACGTCGTACGGAGACGTTCTGTGCCAGCCCCTTGAGCGGTTGCACGCCGGAGGTCGGTGGCAACGTGTCCTGGGTGTTCCAGGTCTGGCACCCTGAGAGGCTGAGCACACTGGCTACAGCTGCGGCAACGCCGAACCGGGGAAGAAAAGATGTAAGGGCTGGCGAGGCCATGGCAAAGCTCCTGCAGGGGGGTAGTACCAATAAAGGCGCTACGTTAGTGAGCGGCCGGGAGCCGCGCAAGCGGGGGCCGACCTTATTTCAAGGTTTGTCCGATAATTCAGCGAATTTGCAGTCGATGACCCGCCATCCGAGGCTTGCCTGGCGGAATCGGTGATGCTCAAGTAGGCAGAATCCGATGACCGCTATGAGGGAACACTCGCCATGGAGTTTCAGGCAAACGCAACGCTGATTCTGATCGATCAACAAAAAGGTATTCATCACCCTAGGCTCGGGCCACGCAATAACCCACAGGCGGAAGACTGTATGGCGCGTCTGCTGGCTGAGTGGAGGCGATTGGCGCGACCGGTGATTCATGTTCAACACCTGTCCCGCGAACCGGACTCGGTGTTCTGGCCAGGGCAGTCTGGGGTCGAGTTTCAGGAGCGTTTTGAGCCGCGAGCGGGAGAGCGGGTGATCCAGAAACAGGTGCCGGATGCCTTCTGCGGGACAACGCTTGCCCTTGATTTGCGCGAGGCGCAGGTCGAGCAATTGGTCATTGTCGGTGTGGCAACCCATAACTCGGTGGAGGCTACGGCGCGGACGGCCGGTAATCTGGGGTTTGCGACCTGGGTCGTGGAAGATGCCTGCTACACCTTCGATAAAGCGGACTTTTTCGGCAACCCGCATTCGGCCCGGGAGGTACATGCCATGTCACTGGGTAACCTGCATGGCGAGTACGCCACGGTCATTCCCCTGGCCGGGATTCTGTGATCGCGGTCAAATGTCCGCGATCCGCCAGAAGCCTAATGCATCAAGCGCCGTGGCACTTCTTGAACTTCTTGCCGTTGCCGCATGGGCAAGGATCGTTGCGGCCGACGTCTTTCAACGCGTTGCGTACCGGCTCCTGGTGAGCGTGGCCGCAATGGGGGCCGTGTACATGGCCATGGTCGTGATCATGGTGGTCGTGATGGTCATGATCGTGGTTGCAGTCAGGGCCATGGACATGAGGTTGCTGGGTCATCGAGGTTACTCCGGAATAAAATCGCCGGGAATTATCTCGCCATAACGCGACAGGTGCACGTCATTGCCGATGAATAATCCGGTTTTCAGTTCGCCTTCAAGGCGATAAGGGATAGGTTGATCGGGTTTTTTCAGCAATTTCACCACCTCGCGCAGGTGTTGCCAGAGGTTGGTGCGAATCGGCACTTCGAAGTAGGCACTGCTGTTGGGGTCGACCCTGAACCATTCGCTGGACTCACCTTCGGTGAGCAGGAACTGGCTCAAGTGAATGCGGTACTCCAGTCCGCGAACCGTCAGGCTGGAGTCGTTGGGGTTGTCGACGCGAAAATGCAGCATGAATTTCTGTTCGAGCAGTTTGGCCCTCACCACTTCGACCTTGAGCAGATGCACCTGGGGCTCAAGGTCGTCGTCGGTGAACCAGGAGACGCAACCGCCGAGGCCCAGGGCCATCAGCAAGGTGAGTGTCCGCAGTGCGCGCCATTGGCCGGGCATGGTGTGGCTCCTTTCTACACACTAGGTTCGTGGTTACGCGAAATACCCCGCGCAACACTTCTTGAACTTCTGTCCGCTGCCGCAAGGGCAGGCATCGTTTCGCCCGATCCTGAGCGGCACGGTCGGGTCGATGAAGTACCAGCGACTGGTGTTTTGCACAAAGGAGGAGCGTTCGCGGTGACTGTGTTCGCCAGTGTTGTCGTGCCAGCGGGCAGTGAAAGTGACAAACGCGTGTTCAGGCTGGCCGCCGAAGACTTCCGAGCTTTCCACCTCCAGACCCAGCCAGGTGCTCTGCGCGCTCCAGTCGCTGATCGACTGGCGATCCAGGCCTGGTTGTTGAGCCGGCAGGGTGGTGGCGACCAGATAATCGACCAGGCCCAGCACATAGGCGCTGTAGCGCGAGCGCATCAAGGCCTCGGCACAAGGAGCGGGGTGGCCGTCGTGGTAATGGCCGCAACAGGCATCGAGCGGCGTGCCGCTGCCGCAGGGACATATGGATGTGCTCATTGTGTTACCACCAGTATTTTCCGAAGTTTTCCGGATTGGCCCAGAATCGTGAGTTGAGCCAGTCGGGCACTTGCTTGTAGTCAAGCAGATCGTAGGTGAACAGGGTCAACACCTGCTCGTTGCGCTGGAAGCGTTCACTGGCTTGCAGGGCCAGGGAATAGAAGTCGGTTTCCTGCCAGCCACAGGCATTCAGGTCCGCGAGCACCGCGATGCGGCTGGCGTTGAGGTTGCGGATCCCACCGAGCAGATTCAGGCCGTCGCGCTTTGGCAGGTACTCAAGGCAATCGAGCGCCAGCGCCAGGTCGAAACGTTGGGCTGCCAGCTCCGGAGGTAGTACGCCAGGTGCTGCCTGGGCGATCTGGGTCTCGGGGTGTGCCTGCCTGAACGCCTGCAGTGCCGGGAAGTCACTGGCGCCGATCAGCAGCAGTCGCTGCGGCGCATAGCGATCGAGCAGGGCGGCGAGGGCTTGCTGGGGTGTGCGCGAAGAAATGCCTGCGGTCATCGAAGATCCTCAATCAGAACTGCAGAGACTAGCCTGCCGGAACGCTCGGGCCTAGAGCCTGATTGCGCATCAGGTTTCCAGAGCCAGTGATTACGGGGTGAAACAGAGGTGGCCTAGTGCTGGCGGATATTAAAACCCGGGTCTTTACTCCATGAATCGGTCGTAAGCCGATCCCTCAGGAGATAACTCGATGAGCATAGTTCGGACAGCATTACCCTTGGTTCTGCTAACCAGTGTGTTGACTGGTTGCGCAGGTTTGCAGAAAACAGACTGGCCGACCTGTGCTGCGGTCGGTGGCGTTGTGGGTGCCGGTCTCGGCGCGACGGAAAGCTCGGCCTGGGCTGGCAGTGGCGCGCTGATCGTGGGGAGTCTGGCAGCCGCCTATTGCTGGGTTCATGGCGACGGTGACGAAGATGGCGATGGTGTTCTGGACAGTCGTGACAAGTGCCCTGGCACACCGAAAGGTACGCAGGTCGATGCAGATGGTTGCCCTCCACCGGCTCCTGTGGTTGAAGAGGTCGTGGTGGTCAAGGAAGAAACCATTGTTATCCGTGATGTGAATTTCAGCTTCGACTCGGCCAAACTGACCGAAGCCGACAAAGCCAAGCTTGAAACCATTGCCACCCGCCTGAAACAGGAAGCACCTTCCGCCCGGTTGAGCGTGACCGGACATACCGACAGTGTCGGCAGCGATGCCTACAACCAGGCACTTTCGGAAAAACGTGCGCGTTCGGTGGTCGAGTACCTGATCGAAGAAGGCGTGCCACGCGCCAGTTTCGTTTCGGTGAGCGGCGCCGGGGAAAGCCAGCCAGTGGCCGACAACTCAACCGCTGACGGCCGTTCGATGAACCGTCGTACCGAAATCAAAATCAACCGTTAGACCCTCTCGCCTCCGCGCCTTGTGCAGTCGCGGAGGCGGGTCTTTACTCCTGTGTGACCGGTATGGACCGGTGACACAGGAGCAATCACCATGAGTGTTCGCCTGCGAGCCGCAATGCCGGTTCTTCTGCTCGGCAGCCTGTTGACAGGTTGCGCCACACACAGCGACGGCACTGCCCCCCTCAATCAAGGTAACTGGCCGATCTGCAGCTTGATCGGTGGCTTGGTAGGCGGCGGTCTGGGGGCCATTGAAAGTGCGAGTTGGGCAGGGGGCGGTGCGGCACTCGGCCTGTTGACCGGTGGCTTGATTTGTTACGCACAGGATGGCGACGACGACGAAGACGGCGTGTTCGATCGCCGTGATCATTGCCCCGACACTCCCGCCAGTACACCGGTCGACAACAGAGGTTGCCCGGTTCCTCAGTACCCGGCCACCGTCAAGCCGGTCGAGGCCCCTCAAGATGAAGTCATCACCCTCAGCGATCAAGGCAATGTGCTGTTCGCCTCCGGCTCGGCCGAGCTGACACCGGCTGCCAACGAACAACTGATGGCGCTGATGGGCAAGCTGAAAAATGCCGACGTGGCGAGTATCAAGGTGCTCGGTCACACCGATAGCCAAGGGGCGGACGCTTATAACCAGGGACTTTCCGAGATGCGTGCCAGCAGTGTGGCCGCATTCCTGCTGGACCAGGGCCTTGCGCCGGACAAAGTGACCAGCCAGGGCGTGGGGGAAAGCCAGCCGGTGGCCGACAACGCCACCGAAGAAGGACGGGCAAAAAACCGTCGGGTGGAGCTGGTGATCGGACACTGATCAACCGCTGCCGGACCGGCGATCCTCGTCGAACCGGCAGCCAAACAGCGGGCTCAAGAAGAATTTTCACTGGCCTCTGGCGTATCCCTCGTGGAAGTCGTTACTGTGCGCGCAAAGAATAATGATCCACGGGGGCGCGTATGAAAGTGTTTTGGGGGTTGGGGAAGTGGTTGACCCTGATGTTCTGGCTGGTGGTGCTGATCAATCTGATCCAGCCGTTCACCAATCCGATTCATTTGATGGTCAATCTGGTCGGTAGCCTGTTGCTGCTGACCCATCTTCTGGAACTGGTGCTGTTCAACCGCAACCTTAAAACCCGGCCGCACCCTTGGCGTGATCGTTTGCAGGTCCTGGTGGTCGGCATCTTTCATGTGCAGACCATCGCAACGTCTGACTCTACGGAGGCCTCCCATGCGTAAGCTCTGTTTGCTGGCCGCGCTGGTCAGTCCGATGGCTTTGGCGCAGGTGGTCACGGTCGAAACCCATTCGCTGGTGCGCCTGCCCAATACCGCCAGCGTTTTGCAGCTGGAACGGCTGGAGGTGGCGGATTACGGTACGTTGCTGATCCCTTCGAATGTCACCGAGTTGAATGTGGGCCTATTGCAGCTGGGGCGCGAGGCGCGGATCGCCATTGTTCCCGGTGAGCAGAGCCTGCAATTGAAGGTCAGCCGTGCGCAGTTGGACTCGGGCAGCCAGATCACGTCCCGCGGTGCGCCTGGTACTTACCTCAAGGCTGCACGCGCGGGGCGCAACCTGAATCTACGGATTGCCTCGCTCAATGCACCCGAATTGTCGATCGATGCCCGTGGTGGCGCGGGGGCGCCGGGTTACGTGGGGCTTGATGGTGCCAATGGTCAGGAACCCGGTTGTACTTGGGGAGAGGCGGGGCGAGGTGCCGATGGTGATAACGGCGGCGATGGTCGTGCCGGTGCCCCGGGCGCGTTGGTGCGCGTGGAGTTGCCGCGTGATTATCCGGAGCAACAGATCAAGGTGCTGGTCGAGGGTGGCGTCGGTGGCGTGGCGGGGGCCGGTGGTAAGCCGGGGGCGGGAGGCAAGGCCAAGGGGTGCTTCGTTTATCGCGCTGATGGCGGCAAGAGTGGGCGGGCCGGTGCACCGGGGCAGCCTGGGCCGGCTGGTGCGCCGGGTTCGGTGACGGTTCAGCGGCTGTAAATCTGCTTTGATTGGTATGGCCCCCGATTTTCTGTGGGGGCGGGCTTGCTCGCGAAGGCGGCCTGGCAGTCAACCATTCTCTTGCGGGTGCGGTGTACATATCCTTTGCTGCGGTCATGGCTACTTATGGTTCCGCCCTTACGGCGGGTCACTTTGGCAAACGCCCCAAAGTAACCAAAGGTCTCGCCCCGAGCGTCCGGCCCCTCGCCGAGGCTCGGGGTTCCCTCGACTCCGGCATTCCTCAGGGGGCATCGCCCTCCGGTCGGCTTCGCTCGACCTCCATGCGATGTCCTCGACTGCGTCGAGGGGCGCTGCGCGCCATTCCCCTGATGAACGCCTGCGCTCGGCCTGCCGATGGGGCGGGTGGATCAAGATCAAAAGCCAGAGCCAGAGCCAGAGCCAAAGCCAAAGCAAGATCAAGGGCGGCAGGCGAGCTAACGCTCGGCCTGTTGAGTGGTGGTGGTGGTGGTGGTGGTGGTGGTGGTGGTGGTGGGTTGTCAGCGAAGTTGTTAGAACATCGGCCGCGCGGCGGCGATGGCTACCAGTAGTAGTCCCAGCAGCAGATTGATTCCTACCAGGCGGCGAATGCTGCCAAGGGTCGCGGCGCCGGTCGGCCAGTCCTCGGCCAGCACGGCTTCGCGCAAGTGTGGAAGTTGCAAGGCTTGAATGCGGATGAACAGGGCGGCCATCACCAGATACAGGCCCATCATGATCTGTACATAGCGTGGCGCGGTTTCAAAGCCGCTGAAGTGCAGGTGAATCATCCCCACTCCGCTGACCGGCAGGATCACCACCGCGATCCAGACCCAGACAAAAAAGCGTTGAAACACGTCTACCCACAGTTTCAGCCGGGCCGGGCCTTCCAGTGTTTTTACGGCTGCCGGGCGCAGGACCATCCAGGCGAAAAACATGCCGCCTATCCAGATCGTTGCAGCCAGTACATGGAAGGTATAAATGATAGCGAAAGGTGTCATTGGGGTACTCCGTTCTGCGCGGGATTCATTAGCGGGGTATGATAGCGACCGATCCGAACCACTGAAAATTTATCCAGCGTTTTTTGCGCCCGACAATCCATGATCAGCACTGAACTCAAAACCACGATCCAGGGCGCCTATTCGCGTTTTCTCGAAGCCAAGAGCCTGAAGCCGCGTTACGGCCAACGTCTGATGATCGCCGAAGTGGCGAAAGTCCTGGGGGACATCGACACCGACGACGAAGGCCGGCGTAGTGGCGACCCCGCTGTCGTGGCGGTGGAAGCCGGCACCGGTACCGGCAAGACCGTGGCCTACAGCCTGGCGGCGATCCCGACTGCCAAGGCCGCCGGTAAACGCTTGGTGATTGCCACCGCGACCGTCGCCCTGCAAGAGCAGATCGTCTACAAGGACCTGCCGGACCTGATGCGCAACAGCGGGCTGAACTTCAGCTTTGCGCTGGCCAAGGGCCGTGGACGCTACATGTGCCTTTCCAAGCTCGATATGCTGCTGCAGGAAGGCCACGCCCAAACCGCCACCGCGCAACTTTTCGAAGAAGAAGGCTTCAAGATTGAGGTCGATGAGGCCAGTCAGAAGCTGTTCACCAGCATGATCGAGAAGCTCGCCGGCAATAAATGGGATGGCGACCGCGACAGCTGGCCCAATGCCCTGGAAGATGCCGACTGGGCGCGCCTGACCACCGATCACAGCCAGTGCACCAACCGGCATTGCCCCAACTTCGGCCAGTGCGCGTTCTACAAGGCCCGCGAAGGCATGGGCAAGGTGGATGTGATCGTCACCAACCACGACATGGTCCTGGCCGACCTGGCGCTCGGCGGTGGTGCGGTGCTGCCGGATCCCCGTGACACGCTCTATGTGTTCGATGAAGGTCACCACTTGCCTGACAAGGCCATCGGCCACTTCGCCCATTACACCCGTCTGCGTTCCACCGCGGACTGGCTGGAACAAACCGCCAAGAACCTCACCAAACTGCTGGCCCAGCACCCGTTGCCCGGCGACCTGGGCAAGCTCATCGAGCAAGTGCCGGAGCTGGCGCGGGAGATCAAGACCCAGCAGCAGTTCATGTTCAGCGCCTGCGAACAGGTGGCTGACTTCAAGCCCGGTGAAGATGTCGAAGGCCGGGAGCGTCCACGTCACCGTTTCGTGGGCGGAGTGGTTCCCGAGCACATGCGCGAGATGGGCATCGAGCTGAAGAAAGGCTTTTCGCGCCTGACGGACCTCTTTACCCGGCTCACGGATTTGCTGAAAGAAGGCATGGATGGCGAGGTCAACATCGGCATCGCCAGTAACCAGGCGGAAGAGTGGTACCCGCTGTTTGGCAGCCTGTTGTCCCGCTCCCAGGGCAATTGGGAGTTGTGGACGGCATTCACCGCGGAAGACCCGGAAGACAACCCGCCGATGGCGCGCTGGCTGACCCTGGCCGAAAGTGGTTCGCTGTTCGACATCGAGGTCAACGCCAGCCCGATCCTGGCCGCAGAAATGCTGCGTCGCAACCTGTGGAATGTGGCCTATGGCGCATTGGTCACTTCGGCGACCCTGACGGCCCTCGGCACGTTCGAGCGTTTCCGCATGCGTGCCGGCCTGCCGAAGAAAGCCGTGACGGCCGTGGTGCCCAGCCCCTTCCTGCATGCCGACGCCGGTGTGTTGCGGGTGCCGGATTTGCGGGCCGATCCTCGCGACGCCCCCGCCCATACGGCGGCGATCATTCGTGACCTGCCGGAACTGGTGGAAGGTTCGCGCGGCACCCTGGTGCTGTTTTCTTCGCGCAAACAGATGCAGGACGTGTTCGACGGGCTGGATCGGGATTGGCGCAAGCAAGTATTCATCCAGGGCAACCTGTCGAAACAGGAAACCTTGAACAAGCACAAGGCGCGAGTCGATGGCGGGGACTCCAGCGTGTTGTTCGGGTTGGCCAGTTTCGCCGAGGGCGTCGACTTGCCGGGTGCCTACTGCGAGCACGTGGTGATCGCCAAGATCCCGTTCTCGGTACCCGATGACCCGGTTGAAGCCGCGCTGGCCGAATGGATCGAGGCCCGGGGCGGCAATCCGTTCATGGAAATCTCGGTGCCCGACGCCTCGCTCAAACTGGTCCAGGCCTGCGGGCGCTTGCTGCGTACCGAAGAAGACCGCGGCACCATCACCCTGCTTGACCGGCGCCTGGTCACGCAGCGCTACGGCAAAGCGATCCTCAACGCGTTGCCGCCGTTCCGTCGCGAAATATCTTGACTCACGGTGGGCGAAATCGCCCGCCGCGTTGTCTATCCCCTATCACCGATTGCACACTGGCCCTAGGGAGAACCTGGTTCATATGATTCGCCGCACGTTACCCGCTGTTTTTGCCCTGATGTTTGCCGCTCCGCTGCTCGCGGCACCCGCCGGGCAACAGACGCTGTTCAACTTTGTTCGACCCGCCGATGTCGTCCAGGTGGCGACGCAGGATGCCAGCCTGCCGCAATCCAATGCGGAGCAAACAGCCGAGGGTGAAGTGCTGCGTAGGGTGACGTTCAACCCGGTGGCGCAACCGAGCCTGCGCCTGACGCCGCAAACCGGTGCCTGGGACTGGTCGCAGTCCGGGGTCATGAGCCTGCGCCTGCAGAGTGCGATGAACTGGGCGGTCACGCTCTACGTGAAGATCCAGAGCAGTGACGGCAAGGTTCTGGTCAGCCGCGTCGACCTGCCAGCGGGGCCTGCGCAAACACTGCTGGTACCGCTGACCCCCAGCTCGCCACTGAGCCAGGGGATGAAAGCCGGGCCGCCCATGCCGATGATGGTAGATGGACAGCGAATTTTGCTGGCCGGCAGCGAAGGGCAGCTGGATCGCAGCCAGGTGGTCTCGGTCACGCTGTCGATGGATCATCCGAAAGTCGCCCAGAGCATCATGCTTGAGCGCTTTGGCGTGCAGGATGGCGAAGCGGTGATCAGTGCTGTCTATGGCTCGTTGGTCGATGCCTATGGCCAGTCCAGCCGGGCAAAGTGGCCGGAGAAAGTGGCCGCTGACGATCAGCTCAAGACCGCGGCCAATAAAGAACAGCAGCAACTGAACACCTGGCTGGCAGAGCGCGGGCGTGCGTCCCTGGACACGTTCGGCGGCTGGAGCAAGGGCCCGGCCTTCAAGGCCAGCGGCTTTTTTCGCACTGAAAAGCGTGATGGTCGCTGGTATCTGGTGACACCGGAAGGTCATCCGTTCTATTCCCTGGGGGTCAATACCGTCACCGCGGATGCCGCTCGGACTTACGTCGCCGGGCGTGAAGGAATGTTCCAGTCGTTGCCGACAAGCGACGAGCCTTTGGCCCGTTACTACGGCGAAGGCGATAACCGTGGCGGTAACGGTGCCGATCAGGGTCGTGGGTTCAATGCCGGCCGCTGGTACGACTTCTATGGCGCCAACCTGCAGCGTACCTATGGCCAGCCGTGTGTCGTTGCGACGGCTGCCAAAGTCGATGAGGCCAAGGCCGACGCCAGTGCCGCACCTTGCGTGCCTTCTGCCTTCGATGAAAAACGCTGGGCCGGCCACACCCTCGACCGCCTGCAAGCCTGGGGTTTCAACACCCTGGGGAACTGGAGCGCTCCAGCGCTTGGCCTGAACGACCGTGTGCCCTACACCTTGCCGTTGTCGATCGTTGGCGATTACACCAGCATCAGCACCGGAAATGACTGGTGGGGCGGCATGCCTGATCCGTTCGATCCGCGCTTTGCCATGGCCACCGAGCGTGCCGTGGCCATTGCCGCCCGTGATCATCGCGACGATCCGTGGCTGATCGGCTACTTTGCCGACAACGAGCTGGCCTGGGCAGGTCCCGGCGAGGACCCGAAGGCCCGTTATGCCCTGGCCTACGGTACGTTGAAAATGACCACCGATGTACCGGCCAAACGGGCGTTCCTCAAGCAATTACGCGACAAATACCGTAATCAGGCCGGGCTTTCCAAGGCCTGGGGCATAGACCTGCCAGCCTGGGAGTTGATGGAGGACCCGGGGTTCGTGCCGCCGCTGCCAAGTGCGGAGTACCCGGAAATCGAAGCCGACTTCAAATACTTCCAGAAAGTCTTCGCCGATACCTACTTCAAGACCATTTCCGACTCGCTGAAATGGCATGCCCCCAACCATCTATTGCTTGGGGGCCGGTTTGCCGTCAGCACACCAGAGGCCGTGGGGGCCTGCGCGCAGTATTGCGACGTGCTGAGTTTCAACCTGTACACGCTCAAGCCACAGGAGGGTTATGACTTCGCCCAACTCCAGGCGTTGGACAAGCCGGTGTTGATCACCGAATTCAACTTCGGCTCGCGCGATCGCGGACCGTTCTGGGCGGGTGTCACTGAGGTGGCCAGGGAAGAGGATCGTGGTCCGGCCTACGCCAACTTCGTCAAGCAGGCGGTGAGCGAGCCATCGATTGTCGGCGTGCACTGGTTCCAGTACCTGGACCAGCCGGTGACCGGTCGTCTGCTGGATGGTGAGAACGGTCATTTCGGACTGGTAGGGATCACTGATCTGCCATTCCAGGGCTTCGTCGACAGTGTGCGCAAGGCCAACCTGCAGGCTGTTGATCAGTTGCGTAAAACCGCTGAAAAAGCCAGGGTAACGGCCGAAAAAGCGCAAAGCACCAGCCCTGGCGAAGAGGGCGGGAAAGTCGACCACGAGGCGAAAACCTCAGACTAGGGCACTCACGTCGGCGGGCTTTCGGGAAAAGGCCACTGAACCCTGAAACTCCATGCTTCAAAGCACTGACCGCCCGGCCTGCGCGGGTTCCCAAAACCCTCAAGGGCTGGAACAATGCGGGGCTTTGTATCAAGACGTTTTTCCGGGGAGTGGCGGGTGCAGATTCAGGGTCATTACGAGCTTAAATTCGAAGCGGTACGAGAAGCGTTTGCGGCCCTCCTCGACGATCCTCAGGAACGCGGTGCTGCATTGTGCATTCAGATCGGCGGCGAAACAGTCGTCGACCTGTGGGCCGGTACGGCGGACAAGGACGGTAGTGAAGCCTGGCACAGCGATACCATCGCCAACCTGTTCTCCTGCACCAAGACCTTTACCGCCGTGACGGCCCTGCAACTGGTTGCCGAAGGCAAGTTGCAGCTCGATGCGCCGGTTGCCCGGTACTGGCCCGAGTTCGCCGCGGCGGGCAAGGAGGCAGTTACCTTGCGCCAGTTGCTCTGCCATCGGGCCGGCTTGCCGGCACTGCGTGAGTTGCTGGCCCCCGAAGCGCTGTACGACTGGCAAACCATGGTCGATGCACTGGCTGCCGAGGCGCCTTGGTGGACGCCGGGTGAGGGGCATGGTTATGCCGCGATTACCTATGGCTGGCTGGTGGGGGAGTTGCTGCGCCGTGCCGACGGCCGGGGTCCGGGCGAATCGATCGTGGCGCGTATTGCCCGTCCATTGGCGCTGGATTTCCACGTCGGCCTGGCCGATGAAGAGTTTCATCGCGTGGCGCACATCGCACGCGGCAAAGGCAACGTGGGTGATGCTGCCGCACAGCGTCTGCTGCAGGTGACCATGCGTGAGCCAACGGCCATGACCACGCGAGCCTTCACCAATCCACCGTCGGTCATGACCAGCACCAACAAGCCGGAATGGCGCCGGATGCAGCAGCCGGCGGCCAATGGCCACGGCAATGCGCGTAGCCTGGCCGGGTTCTACAGTGGTCTGCTCGATGGCAGTTTGCTCGAAAGCGACATGCTCCAGGAACTGACCCGCGAGCACAGCCTGGGTGAAGACAAGACGTTACTGACCCGGACCCGTTTTGGCCTGGGTTGCATGCTCGATCAACCGGACGTTCCCAACGCCACCTTCGGCCTCGGACCTCGGGCGTTTGGCCATCCCGGGGCGGGTGGTTCCGTCGGATTTGCCGACCCGGAACACGATGTAGCCTTCGGTTTTGTCACCAATACCCTGGGGCCTTACGTCTTGATGGACCCGCGTGCGCAGAAGCTGGTGCGGGTTTTGTCTGAATGCCTGTAAATAGAGTTGCTGAAGGCGCTTTTTCGATAAAAAATGCTTGGTAACTTTCCGTGTTACAAAGCGTCTGTTGTATACGGGTCACAGCGACCCACAGCTATTTATCTCATTTTGTGGATATCCCATGTCACCGAACAAATCTCTAGCCTTGGCACTGTGTCTCAGCATCACTGGTTGCGCACAGACCCCACAAAATGACGCAGACGGTGGCCACTGGTGGTCATTGGGTTCCGGTCCCGACAAGGTCGCGGACAAAGGCACTGCCAAGCAGGACGTCAAAGCGGATCCCAAGGCAGCCAGTGCGCCGGCTCCTGCCAGCACTGCAGCCAGTACTGCCAGCAAGGCCAAGCCTGGTGTAAGCGCTGCAGCGCCCGCGGCGGCTCCTGCGCCAACCCCGACGCCGGTCGCCAAGGCCCAGGACACTGGCAGCAGCTGGTGGCCGTTCGCCTCCTCGGCGTCCGCCGACAAGGCACCCGCCTCGGAAATCAAGGTACTGGCGCCAATCCCTGCCAGCACGTCCGCCGCAGCGGCGGCCAAGGCCGATTCCGAGAGCAAATGGTGGTGGCCATTCAACGACCAGCCAAAAGCGGTGACCAAGGCAGACATCAAGGACGTTCCGATGCCTGATCCGAAAATCACCCAGGCCTGGCTGGACGACTACGAGCCACGCCTGCGCAGTGCCATTCAGGACAAGCGTTTGCAGGTAGAGCGTCGTGAAAACGTGCTGGTGGTGATCGTGCCGGTAGACGAAACCTTCAACCCGAAACGGCCGACCATGCTGCTGCCATCGACGCTGGGTCCGTTCTCCCGGATCGCCAAGCTGGTGGAAGGCGATACCAAGACCTCCGTCCTGGTCCTCGGCCATGGCGACTCCTCAAGCGCAGCCTCGTCGGCACAAGCGTTGAGCAAGGATCGTGCGACCTCCGTGGCGTCGATCTTCAGCCTCGGCGGCTTGAAGCGTGATCGCCTGATGTTGCGTGGCATGGGTGACCTGATGCCGCGTGCCGCCAATGACAGTGCTCAGGGTCGTGCCTTGAACCGTCGCGTGGAAATCGTGCTGACCCAACGCACCACCATGTTGGCGTTGCTGAGCAAGTACAGCCAGCCGACCCCGCCAGCCGCTGAAATGGTTGCGACACAGAGCGCGAAGCCTGCGACCGCAGCGGTAACTGAGAAGAAAGCCGCACCCGTGAAGAAAACCGCTGCGACTAAAAAGGCTCCGGCCAAAAAAGCCGCACCTGCCAAGAAGCAGCCGGCCAAGACCACCACTGCGGCGAAAAAGCCGGTGACGCCGACGGCTGATGCAACGGCAAAGAAAGCCAGCGGCCAGTAATCAGGCCAGGCACTGATTGATCAAGCACAAGGAAAATGCGATGACCCGGGCTCTGGCGGATATGCGCCGCGACTACACCCGCGATGGTTTGACCGAGGCTCAGGCCCCGACCGAACCCTTCGCGTTGTTTCATCAGTGGTTTGCCGAGGCGGTGAAGACCGAGCAACCTCCGGTCGAGGCCAACGCCATGACCCTGGCCACTGTTGATGCGCAAGGTCGCCCGCATTGCCGGATCCTGCTGCTCAAGGGGCTTGATGATCAGGGTTTTACCTTTTTCACCAACTACGACAGTGCCAAGGGTCAACAACTGGCGGTCAACCCGTTTGCCGCCATGACCTTCTTCTGGCCGACCCTGGAGCGCCAGGTACGGATTGAAGGGCGTGTGGTGAAGGTGACGCCTCAGGAGTCCGATGCCTATTATCAGGTGCGGCCAATGGGCAGTCGCCTGGGCGCCTGGGCATCTCCTCAGAGCGAGGTGATCGCTGATCGCGCCGAACTGGAAGAGCTGCTCAAGGTTACCGAGCAGCGCTTCACTGATACTCAACCGCATTGTCCGGAACACTGGGGCGGCTATCGTTTGCTGCCTGAGCGTATCGAGTTCTGGCAAGGCCGTCCGAGCCGTCTGCACGACCGTTTGAACTACCGACTGCAAGACGGCGGCTGGGGCCGTGAGCGTCTGGCCCCCTGAATCCTCTACCGGGCTGGGTAGGTGGCTGCGGCCGCCTCCAGCCACTTCGGCAGGTCCCTGCGTTTGATCTTCTGCTGCCGGGCGTTGTCCAATTGTTGCAGCATGAAGACTTTTTTCTGTTCGTCGTTGCCCGCCAGCGCCAGTGCCAGGTCGCGGTCCATCCAGCGTTTGATCCGCACATACAGCCACCCGTGGAAGTACAGGCCGGCAACGGTGGTGACGACAATGATGAAGTAGTCCATGAAAGTCCTTGGGTATTGCGGCGCAGGTTCTGAAAATGACCGCTACTGTATGAGGCGTTCTCGGGTGCGGCTGTACGGGGCCTGAATGAAACCACTTTTATCCGGGCGGCGTCGTGACAGGCGTCAAGCTGCGGAGTTTAATGAATACTGATCCTTTGGAGTTGATGCTATGCGTAAGTCTGTTCTGTTGGTTGCTTCCTTTTCCACGATGGCGATGTTGCTCACGGGCTGCCAGTCCAGCCTGACGGGTGATTCCTATTCCCGTGACGAGGCACGTCGGGTGCAGACAATTCGCATGGGGACCATCGAAGCCCTGCGTCCAGTGAAAATCGAAGGCACCAAGACCCCAATCGGCAGCCTTGCCGGTGCGGCCGTTGGTGGCGTCGGCGCCAGTTCCATTGGTCAGGGCAATGGCAGCATTGTGGCCGGAATCATCGGCGCGGTCGCAGGCGGCTTGATCGGTTCGGCTACCGAAGAAGGCCTGACCCGTACCCAGGGTGTGGAAATCACCGTGCGTGAAGACGACGGCAGCATGCGTGCCTATGTGCAGCAGGTTCAGGAGAACGAAGTGTTCCGTGTCGGCGAGCGCGTACGTATTGCCAGTGTCGATGGCACCAGCCGCGTATCGCACTGAGTTCCTGGCGCTCAAAACAAAACCCCGATCAGGTGACTGGTCGGGGTTTTGTGTTTTCAGTTGCTTGCAACGCTAGCGGCTTACGAGGAAATCGCCGGGCTCTTGCGACTGGCCATGGCTGTTACCGTGTAACCGATCAGTGCGGCGAGGATCGAGCCGGTCAGGATGCCCATGCGGTCCATGCCAGCGTATTCGCTGCTGCCCGGCACGAAAGCCAGCGAGCCGACGAACAGGCTCATGGTGAAGCCGATACCGCAGAGAATCGCGACGCCCAGTACCTGACCCCAGTTGGCGCCGGCTGGCAGGGCGGCGATGCCGGTTTTCACGGCCAGCCAGGTCAGGCCGAACACACCGACGGTCTTGCCCAGCAGCAAGCCGATGGCGATACCCATTGGCACGAAGTGGGTGAAGCTTTCAACCGTGACGCCCGCCAGCGGCAGGCCGGCGTTGGCGAATGCGAATAGCGGCAGGATGCCATACGCGACCCATGGGTGCAGCGCGTGCTCCAGGCCCAACAGCGGTGATGGCTCGGCATTCCTGGTGCGCAACGGTATGCAGAATGCCAGGGTCACGCCGGCCAGCGTGGCGTGGACACCGCTCTTGAGCACGCAGACCCACAGGATCAGGCCTATGATCATGTACGGCCCCAGCTTGACCACCCCGAGGCGGTTCATCGCCACCAGCGCGGCAATACAGGCGGCGGCCAGCATCAACGACAGTGTCGAGAGGGCGCCTGAGTAGAAGATCGCAATGATGATGATCGCACCCAGGTCATCGATGATGGCCAGGGTCATCAGGAACAGCTTCAGCGACACCGGTACACGTTTGCCCAGCAGGGCGAGCACGCCCAGGGCGAAGGCGATATCGGTGGCGGTTGGAATCGCCCAGCCATCAAGGGCAGGAGGATTGTCCTTGTTGAGGAACCAGTAGATCAGTGCGGGTACGAGCATGCCACCAACGGCGGCGGCTCCCGGCAGTACGATCTGCGAGGGCTTGGACAAATGCCCTTCAAGGACTTCGCGCTTGACCTCAAGGCCGATCAGCAGGAAGAACAGCGCCATCAGCCCGTCGTTGATCCATAACAACAGGGGCTTGGCGATTTTCAAGGCGCCGATCTGGGCGACCACGGGGGTCTCCAGCAGGCCGTTGTAGAGCCAGGACAGGGGTGAGTTGTTGATGATCAAGGCAAGAACTGCAGCGGCAATCAATAACAGACCGCTGGCAGCTTCCAACTGAAAGAAACGCGTGAAAGTGCTACGCAGAGGCAAGGTCGCTCTCCATCTATAGATTCAAAAGGTGGAACACCCTAACCCGTACGGTTAGTTGTTAAAACAAAAGTTATATTCTTTTTTGTTATATACCGTTACAACAGTGCCTCGACAGAGCCTAGCAGTTGCCTGGTGTATTGAACCCCAGCTGTACCTGTGCGTTATGTAGGTTTTTTCCTAAGCTTGTGGGCTGAGCCCTTTGACGAGGCCAGACCGTGCCTGTTGTCACCGCCAGGTTTCCCTACGGCCAACCGATTCAACGAGAAAAAGACCATGAGCGACAACCGACAGTGGGCCCGCGAAGCCATCCGGATCATCGAAGCCGACTTCCAGCGCAGCGCCGACACGCATTTGATCCCCTTGCCGCTGCCAGGCCTGTCGGGGATCGAGTTGTACTTCAAGGACGAGTCCAGCCACCCCACGGGCAGCCTCAAGCATCGGCTGGCGCGTTCGCTGTTTCTGTATGCGCTGTGTAATGGCTGGCTCAAGCCGGGCGCGCCGGTGATTGAAGCGTCCAGTGGTTCGACGGCGATTTCCGAGGCTTACTTCGCGCGATTGCTGGGCCTGCCGTTCATTGCGGTGATGCCGGCAACGACGTCCCCGGAAAAGATTGCACAGATCGAGTTCTATGGCGGCAAAAGCCATCTGGTACAGGACCCGACACAGATCTACGCCGAGTCCGAGCGTCTGGCGCGCGAGCATGACGGGCACTTCATTGACCAGTTCACCTATGCCGAGCGTGCCACTGACTGGCGAGCCAACAACAACATTGCTGAGTCGATCTTTCAGCAGATGCGCTTCGAGCGTTATCCGGAGCCGAGCTGGCTGATTTCCAGTCCCGGTACGGGCGGCACCACGGCAACCCTGGGGCGTTATGTGCGTTATCGCCAGCACCGCACCCGTGTGTTGTGTGCCGATGCCGAGCGCTCAGTGTTCTTCGATTACTACCAGAGCGGCGATGCGAGCTTGCGCCTGGATTGCGGTTCGCGCATCGAAGGTATTGGCCGGCCACGGGTGGAAGCCTCGTTTATGCCGAAGGTGATCGATGCGATGGTCAAGGTGCCGGATGCCTTGTCGCTGGCGGCCATGCATTACCTGGCGCAGCGCCTGGGGCGGCATGTGGGCGGCTCCAGCGGGACCAACCTGATTGGTGCCCTGATGGCAGCGCAGCAGATGACGGAGGCAGGGGAGAGTGGTTCGATCGTGGCGATTCTGTGTGACAGCGGTGAACGCTATGCCACCACCTACTACGATCAGGACTGGTTGAAAGCGCAGGGGTACGAGTTGAGCGGTTTGATCGCGGCCGTTGCGGCCAGTGTCGAACGTGGCGAGCCGTTACCGACTTCAGTCCTGCGCGCCAATATCTGACAGCTCAACCGCCTACTCCTTGTGGGAGCAGGCTTGCCAGCGAAGAAGGATCACGCGGGTGATGGCTTCGCCAGCAAGCTTGCTCTTACAGGGAGGGTCAGGCTTCGATTCCGAGAATATCCCGCGCCACCGCTTCGGCGATGCGAATCCCGTCCACGCCTGCCGACAGAATCCCACCGGCGTAACCGGCGCCTTCACCGGCCGGGAACAGGCCTTTGACGTTCAGGCTCTGCATCGTTTCGTTGCGGGTGATGCGTAGCGGTGACGAGGTGCGGGTTTCGATCCCGGTCAGCACGGCGTCGTGCAGCGAGTAGCCGCGAATCTGCTTCTCGAACGCTGGCAAGGCTTCACGAATGGCTTCGATAGCAAAGGCTGGCAACGCCAGTGCCAGATCACCCAGCGCCACGCCGGGCTTGTAGGACGGCTCGACACTGCCCAGTGCCGTCGAAGGCTTGCCCGCAATGAAATCGCCGACCAGTTGGGCCGGTGCTTCGTAGTTGCTGCCACCGAGCACAAACGCGTGGGACTCCAGGCGCTCCTGCAATTCGATCCCAGCCAGCGGGCCGCCCGGATAATCGACTTCCGGGGTGATGCCCACCACGATCCCGGAGTTCGCATTGCGTTCGTTACGCGAATACTGGCTCATGCCGTTGGTGACCACGCGGTTCGGTTCCGACGTTGCTGCCACCACCGTACCACCCGGGCACATGCAGAAACTGTAGACAGAGCGACCGTTCCTGGCGTGGTGCACCAGTTTGTAGTCGGCGGCACCGAGCTTCGGGTGGCCGGCGTACTTACCCAGGCGCGCGCTGTCGATCAGCGATTGCGGGTGCTCGATACGGAAACCCACCGAAAACGGTTTGGCTTCCATGAACACGCCACGGCCGTGGAGCATGCGGAACGTGTCGCGGGCGCTGTGGCCGAGGGCCAGGACCACGTGCCGGGAGCGGATCTGTTCGCCACCGGCCAGCTCGATGCCGGTCAGTTGGCCGTCTTCGATCAGGACGTCGGTGACTTTCTGCTGGAAGCGCACTTCGCCACCCAGTGCACGAATCTGCTCGCGCATGTTTTCGACCACACCGGTCAGGCGGAACGTACCAATGTGCGGCTTGCTGACGTAGAGGATTTCTTCCGGCGCGCCGGCCTTGACGAATTCGTGCAGGACTTTACGGCCGTGGTGCTTGGGGTCCTTGATCTGGCTGTACAGCTTGCCGTCGGAGAACGTCCCCGCGCCGCCTTCACCGAACTGCACGTTGGATTCAGGGTTGAGCACGCTTTTGCGCCACAGGCCCCAGGTATCCTTGGTGCGCTGGCGTACTTCAGTGCCACGCTCGAGAATGATCGGCTTGAAGCCCATCTGTGCCAGCACCAGTCCGGCAAAAATCCCGCACGGGCCGAAACCGACCACCACCGGCCGCTCGTTCAGGTCCTCAGGGGCCTGACCGACCACCTTGTAGCTGACATCCGGCGCGGTGTTGACGTTACGGTCGTCGGCGAACTTGAGCAGCACCTTCGCCTCGTCGCGCACGTTGAGGTCGATGGTGTAGATGAAGCACAGTTCGGAGGACTTTTTCCGCGCATCGTAGCTGCGCTTGAACAAGGTGAAATCGAGCAGGTCATCACTGGCGATGCCCAGGCGCTGCACGATGGCAGGGCGCAGGTCTTCTTCGGGATGGTCGATCGGCAACTTGAGTTCGGTGATTCGTAACATGACAGGATCCGGTTCGCGGGCGCACCAATGCGCCAAGGCGTTTCACAAACCGTCGATTATAAGCCCCAATGGCCGGTTCCAGTGAGGCTAAAACAGCAGCTCGTCGAATCAGTCGCTGCGGGCACCGCCGAAATACGCACAACCACGCTGAACCTGGCCATTGACCCGCAATTCTGCGCTCATGGACTGGACGCTGGGCAGGGTCGGGTCAACGCAGCGTTGCGGGGCGATCCAGAGTTCGACGTGTTGGTTGTTGGCTTCGCTGCTGAGGTTGAAGCGGCCGTCACCAACTTGTTCTTCCAGGTAGGGCAAGGCCAGTGCCGGCTGCCCCGCGCGCTGGATGACCATGCCCTTGCCCGTCACGTTGACGCTCCATTCGGGGGTGTTGCCGCTGGCCCGCAGGATCAGGCGCTGGAAGTCGGGGTTGTCACAGGACGCACCCAGACGCTGCAGGCGATACAGTTGCTGGACGTCGAGTTGTGCCTGGTTGCCGGAGACAGTGGCCGAGGGCACCCGACCGCGCAGGTCGGCGAACACTTTGTGCTGGGTGCCGGCCAGTGTTGCCGCTTCCTGCAGGACGCTGGTGGCGCCCGCGTCATTGACGAGGTACTGGCGGTTTTCCTGGCACGGCGCAAACACCAGCTTGCCGTTGGCCATGCTGAGTTCGCCCTGCATGCGGGTCAGGCCGGCCGTGGAGGGCGCCTGCGGCGAACTCTGAAGCAACTGGCAACCGCCGAACAAGGGCAGCAGGGCGACAAACATCAGGGAACGGGCAGCGCGCATCGATGGCTCTCCAGGCAAGTGCCGCCACGTTACGCAGCCGCGCCGGCAATCACAAGGCCGGTGTGACTCGGGGCGAGTTTGAGGACGGTCTGCTGCAACATTCTGTGCATTGTTCGTGCATGGGGAAGACCGGGTGTGTCGGCTACCCTGTGATCAGTCTTTTCAATGTCTGCTGGGGTGGGAATGCGCTACAAGGTTTGGTTGTTGTTGCTGGCGATGGCGGTGACCACGTCCAGTCAGGCGATCGAGATTGATCTCTCATCGGCTAGGGACTTCATCAGGATGGAATTGCTGTTAAAGGATATCGACAGATCCAACCCCGACCTGGTGAGTTTGACTGTCACACTCTCTCCCCAAGCGGCGGAGCGTATGGAGAAAGTCTCTCGTGAGTCGATAGGCCAGCCATTGACCCTGCTGATCAATGGCCGGGTGATAACTACGGCGACCGTGCAATCAGTTCTTGGTGCGCAGCTCCAGGTCGCGATGTCGCGCGCCATCGCCAGGGATCTGTTACCCACGCTTCTGGACTGACGCAAGAGGGTCTCAGTTGACGTGAAAGGTCTGGCCGGTCTGCAAACCTTCCACGCTCTTGGCGTAGGCCAGCCCGACATCGGCCCCCGATACCGGCTTGTAACCCCGGAAATACGGGGCGTAGCTACCCATGGCTTCGACCAGCACGGTAGGGCTGACCGAGTTGACGCGCAGGCCACGGGGCAACTCGATGGCGGCGGCACGTACGAAACTGTCCAGTGCCCCGTTGACCAAGGCGGCCGATGCGCCGCTGCGGATCGGGTCATGGCTGAGGATGCCGCTGGTGAGGGTGAACGACGCGCCATCGTTGGCGTACTCGCGGCCGATCAACAGCAGGTTGACCTGGCCCATGAGCTTGTTTTGCAGGCCCAGGGTAAAGCTTTGTTCGCTCATTTCGTCCAGCGGGGCGAAGGTGACGCTGCCGGCCGCGCAGACCAGCGCGTCGAACTTTCCGGTTTTTTCAAACAGGGCACGGATCGATGCGCTGTCACTGATATCGACCTGGAAGTCGCCGCCGTTGCGACCGATGCGGATGATTTCGTGGCGCTGTGACAGTTCTTTGTCGACTGCCGAACCCACGGTACCGCTGGCGCCAATCAAGAGAATTTTCATCGTGCTGTTTCCTCGGGTAAGTAAACGAGGTTTTAGTCTAGAGTGGTTTTTTCTGTTGATAAGCGCACTAATAGGCAACCTTTGGTTTTCAAAAGGAAACAATCCATGAGTGAAATGGATGATCTGGCGGCCTTCGCGGTGTTGATCGACGCTGGCAGCTTCACCTTGGCGGCGCAGCAGCTAGGGTGCAGCAAGGGGCAGTTGTCCAAGCGCATCAGTCTGCTGGAAGCCCGATTCAATGTGGTGTTGCTGCAACGCACTACGCGGCGCCTGAGCCTGACGGCAGCGGGAGCGGCATTGTTGCCCCAGGCGCAGGCCCTGATGGTCCAGGTCGAGCGGGCGCGCCAGGCCTTGGCGAGGCTGAAGGACGACATGGCCGGTCCGGTACGCATCACCGTGCCGGTATCCTTGGGCGAGACGTTTTTCGATGGCCTGCTGCTGGAGTTCTCCCGGGAGTATCCCCAGGTCCAGATCGAGCTTGAACTCAACAACAGCTACCGCGACCTGTCCCGCGACGGTTTCGACCTGGCGATCCGCTCAGAGGTGGCCAACGACGAACGCCTGGTGGCCAGGCCGCTGTTGGCCTGGCACGAAATGACCTGTGCCAGTCCAGTCTACCTTGAGCAGTTCGGCGAGCCTCGGACGCCCGCAGACCTGGCCGAACATCGGTGCCTGCTCAACAGTCATTACAGCGGTCGGGAAGAGTGGCTGTACCACCAACAACATGAGTTGTTGCGAGTACGAGTGGGCGGACCCTTTGCCAGCAATCACTACAACCTGCTGAAGAAAGCCGCACTGGCCCATGCCGGCATCGCGCGGCTGCCTTCCTATCTGCTACAGGCGGAACTGGCGGATGGCCGCTTGTGCTGGCTGCTGCGCGACTACCAGACCCGCAGCATGCCGATGTACCTGGTGCACCCGTATCAGGGGGGCTTGCCCAGGCGCACGCAGGTGTTGGCCGACTACCTGATTGGCTGGTTCAAGCGCAGCGGCGAAGCGTTGGATAGCCTTCAGCGATAATGCCTGGCGATCAAGTGGTCGATCGACAGCTTGCCCGGGCCGGTGGCCATCAGGTACAGCAGGATCGCCGCCCAGGTGCCGTGGGTCGGGTAGGCATCGGGGTAAACGAACAGTTGAATGGTCAGGGTCATCCCCAGCAACGCCAGTGCGGAAAAACGCGTGGCGAAGCCCACCAGGATCAGGACTGGAAACAGGTGCTCGGCAAAGGCCGCCAGGTGCGCGGCGATTTCCGGCGATAGCAGGGGGACGTGGTACTCGCTCTGAAACAATGGAATAGTCGAGTCGGCGAGGTGCGGCGCACCGAGTTCAAAGGTGCCGTCGATCAGGTCGATCGCCAGCCCCTCGACCTTGGTTTGCCCCGACTTCCAGAACACCGCGGCAATGGAGAACCGCGCGATGAAGGCGATCAGTCCCTGTGGAATTCTACTGAGCCACTCGATGGCGCGTTCGACCAGGCGGGCAACAGGGTTGATGTGTTCGCGGTGGGTGTTCATGGCGATACCTTGTCGTGTTGTTGCAGATGGGTAATGGCGTTACGGCTGATCAGTAGCGCCAGGCATTGGCTCAGGTCGAATGCCGGTGTGACATCCAACGCGTGGATTGCGGCCTGCTCCAGGCAGTCACCGGCTTGCAGGCGCTCGATAAAGCGGGCAGCCCCTTGATCGATGGCGAACACCTCGACGTGCAGGCCGTTGCGCAGGATTAGGGCGCACTGCTCTCGGTAAGGGGTCAGGGAGGGCGGCGGCTGGTCGTCCTGATGGGCGCTCCACACGCTGACCAGTGCATAAGGCGAGCAGAGGGTGAACAGCGACGGGTGCAGCTGAAACCGCAGCTGCGCCAAGGTTTCGGGCTCATTCAGGGCGGCGGCGAGCTGCATCGGGTCAATGCAGCCGGCATCGGCCGCGTGATAGGCGTTGATCCGCAGCCGCTCCAGGCGGGCAACATCGGCCAGGTACGGCACGCTGGCCGCAGGTGCAAAACCCTGGATGAAGTCGGCAAAGTCATGGCCGTAATCATTGATCACGGCATGGCGCGGGGGAGCATCTTGAACATAGGTGCGCGCCATGGCCCGGAAAAACGCGTCACCGACCAGTTGCAAGACCACCGGAAAGCTGTCCGTGAGAACATTGATCAGCGAGCTTTGTACGTTGTTCCGATAGACCGCGAAGCGACTGTCGGGGGCGGCGCCGTTGCTGCTGAACAATCCGGATGGGCAGGCCAGCGATGGATCCAGCAGCGCGGCGGCGAAGGTGGCTTGATCGCTCATGGCCGGGCTCCGGCGCAACGCAGCAACTCATCCGCCTGACGGGCTTCGTCGCACAGGACAGACAACGCCGGGATCTGATGGTCGCGTTCGATCAGGGTGCCCACCGGGCCGACGCGTTCCAGTACCTGCTGATACAGGGTCCACACGGCGTTATCGATGGGGGCGCCGTGATCGTCGATCAGCAGGCGGTCCCCCAGGTTGTCGGTGTCTTCGGCAAACCCGGCCAGATGAATCTCTCCCACCGCGTGCAGTGGCAGGGCGTCGATGTAGGCCAGCGGGTCGCGCTGGTGATTGATGCAGGACACGTAGACGTTGTTTACGTCCAACAACAGGCCGCAACCGGTGCGGCGTACAACGGCGTTGATGAAATCGGTTTCGCTCAGGCTCGCGTGGCGCCATTGCAGGTAGGTGGCGGGATTCTCCAGCAACATTGGACGTTTCAGCCGGGTTTGCACCTGATCGATATGTTCGCAGACGCGGTTGAGGGTTGGTTCGTCGTAGGCCAGTGGCAGCAGGTCATTGAGAAACACCGGGCCATGGCTGGACCAGGCCAGGTGTTCGGAAAAGGAATGGGGTTGATAGCGCTCGATCAACCCGGCAAGGCGCTCGAGATGCCGGGTGTCGAGTGGGCCTTCGGCACCGATCGACAGGCCGACGCCGTGCAGCGACAGTGGGTATTGGTCGCGGATCAGGCCCAGGTAGTGATGAAAGGGGCCGCCGGCGACCATGTAGTTTTCAGCGTGGACCTCGAAGAAGCCGATGTCCGGTGATGAGTCGAGCACTTGGGTGAAGTGCTCGCTCTTGAGTCCCAGTCCGGCGCGGGGCGGGAGCAGGTTCGCGCCTGCCTGGGCAACGGGCCGGGTGGAGTGTGCAGGTGAGGTCGGCATCATCAGGGCTCAGGCAGGGACGGCGATTACGACTTGGCTTTGAAGGCGGCCAATTGACCAAAGCCGGTCGATGACGTGGAGCTGGCGGTCTTGTCGCAGGTGCCTTTTGGCACCAGCTTCCAGGCGTTGGCCTGGTGATCGACCTTCGAGGTACCGGCGCAGGTGGTGCCTGCACCTGCGGCGCAATCGTTCTTGCCTTTCATGGCAACGCCAAAGCATTTCTCCATGTCGTCGGCCGCGTGGGCGATGGTCGGCAGGGTGGCCAGGCTCAGCGCGGAACCCAGGGCCAGGGCCAGGGTGGCGGCAGACAGGGTACGAGTGGTAGCGGTCATGGTGTTTCTCCAGCAGTGAGTGGGTCAAGGAAGCGTCTGTGCTTGCTTATCCCAGTAGAGAAAGCTCACTGTGATTCGTTACAGCGCAGGCCAAAAAAAACGGCCCGAAGGCCGTTTTTTTGTCATGACAGCAGTGTTTAACCGCCCAGATACGCTTCGCGGACCTTCGGATCGGTCAGCAGCGCTTCGCCGGTACCTTGCATCACCACGCGGCCGTTCTCCAGAACGTAGGCGCGGTCGGCGATCTTGAGGGCCTGGTTGGCGTTCTGCTCGACCAGGAACACCGTCACACCATCCTTGCGCAGCTGTTCGATGATGTCGAAGATCTGCTGGATGATGATCGGTGCCAGGCCCAGTGACGGCTCGTCGAGTAGCAACAACTTGGGTTTGCTCATCAGCGCCCGGCCGATGGCGAGCATTTGCTGCTCACCGCCGGACATGGTGCCGCCCCGCTGGCTGAAGCGTTCCTTCAGGCGCGGAAACAATCCCAGGACCTTGTCCATCTGCTCCTGATAATCGCCTTTGTCGGTGAAGAACCCGCCCATGGCCAGGTTCTCTTCGACGGTCAGGCGGGAAAACACCCGGCGACCTTCAGGGACCACGGCGATGCTCTTGCGCATGATCTGCGCCGAGCTCTGGCCGACGAGTTCCTCGCCCATGTAGCGGATGCTGCCGCTGTGGGCTTGCGGCGAGCCGCAGAGAGTCATCAGCAGGGTCGACTTGCCGGCACCGTTGGCACCGATCAGCGTGACGATTTCGCCTTGGCGGATTTCCACGTTGACGCTGTGCAGGGCCTGGATCTTGCCATAGAAGGTGGAAACGTTTTCGAACTGCAGCATTTACGCTTCCCCCAGGTAGGCTTTGATCACTTCAGGATTGTCGCGGATCTCATCCGGCGTACCGTTGGCCAACGGTGTGCCCTGGTTGATCACGACGATATGGTCGGAAATGCTCATGACCAGTTTCATGTCATGTTCAATCAGCAGCACGGTGACGTTGTGCTCTTCACGCAGCATGCTGATCAGCGCCTTGAGGTCTTCGGTTTCCTTGGGGTTCAGGCCGGCGGCCGGTTCGTCGAGCATGAGGATCCGCGGACGGGTCATCATGCAGCGAGCGATTTCCAGGCGACGTTGCTGACCGTAGGCCAATGTCCCGGCGGTACGGTTGGCAAACTCTTTCAGGTTGACCTTCTCCAGCCAGTACTCGGCGAATTCCATGGCCTCGCGCTCGCTCTTGCGGAACGACGGGGTCTTGAACAGGCCGGACAGGAAGTTGGTGTTCAGGTGACGGTGCTGGGCGATCAAGAGGTTCTCGACCGCGGTCATGTCCTTGAACAGCCGCACGTTCTGGAAGGTACGCACCACGCCCTTGAGGGCGATCTTGTGGCCGGGCAGGCCTTCGATCGACTCGCCGTCCAGCAGGATGCTGCCGCCGCTCGGCTTGTAGAAACCGGTCAGGCAGTTGAACACCGTGGTCTTGCCGGCGCCGTTGGGGCCGATCAGTGCCACCACCTGTTTTTCCTTCACGGTCAGGGCCACGCCGTTGACCGCCAGCAGGCCGCCGAAGCGCATGCTCAGATTTTCGACTTTCAGGATCTCGCGGCTCATTTGCGCAGCTCCATGTGAGGACGTTGCATGGGCAGCAGACCCTGAGGACGCCAGATCATCATCAGCACCATCAATGCACCGAACATCAGCATGCGGTATTCACTGAACTCACGCATCATTTCCGGCAACAGGATCATCACGGTGGCGGCAAGCACGACGCCCAGTTGCGAGCCCATGCCGCCCAGCACCACGATGGCGAGGATGGTCGCCGACTCGATGAAGGTGAAGGACTCCGGTGTCACCAGCCCTTGGCGCGCGGCGAAGAAGCTGCCGGCAAAACCGGCGAAGCAGGCACCCAGGGTGAAGGCCGACAGCTTGATGATGGTCGGGTTCAGACCCAGCGCACGGCAGGCGATCTCGTCTTCACGCAGTGCTTCCCAGGCACGACCCAGGGGCATGCGCAGCAAGCGGTTGATGACGAACAGGGCAAACAGCGACAGCAACAACGCAATCAGGTAAAGGAAGATCACCTTGTTGATCGAGTTGTATTGCAGGCCGAAGTACTCGTGGAAGGTTTGCAGGCCTTCAGCAGCTTTGCGTTCGAAGGTCAGGCCGAAGAACGTTGGCTTGTCGATGTTGCTGATGCCGTTCGGACCGCCGGTGATGTCCGTCAGGTTACGCAGGAACAGACGGATGATCTCGCCGAAGCCCAGGGTCACGATTGCCAGGTAGTCACCGCGCAAGCGCAGCACCGGGAAACCGAGCAGGAAGCCGAAGGTGGCCGCCATCATCCCGGCGATCGGCAGACAGATCCAGAAGCTCAGACCGAAGTAGTGCGACAGCAGCGCATAACTGTAGGCGCCGACGGCATAGAAACCGACGTAACCGAGGTCCAGCAGACCGGCCAGGCCGACCACGATGTTCAGGCCCAGGCCGAGCATCACATAGATCAACACCAGGGTCGCGATATCCACCGCGCCACGGGAGCCAAAGAACGGCCATACCAGTGCACCAACGATCAACGCAATAATGATCCAGCGCTGGGTGGTTGGCAGGGTCAGGAAGTTACTGGCCTTGGCTGGCATGACCGGCATGCTCGGCGAGGCTTTCCACGCGGCGCTGATCTTCTGGTCGAACAGCACCCGCAGGAACATCAGCACCGAGCAGACGGCGATAGTGATCAAGGTGGTGTTGCTGGTGCCATGCACTTCGAGGTTGATGCCGACAATGGTCAGTTTCAGACCGAGTACCGGATACGCCACAGCCCAAACCAACAGTGCGCTGAAGAGCGCCTGCTTAAGATTCCTAGTCATACTTTCTCAACCTCCGGACGGCCCAGCAGGCCGGTTGGCCGGAACAACAACACCAGGACCAATAGTCCGAACGCCACGACGTCCTTGTATTGATCGCCGAAGATATCGGCACCAAAGGCTTCCGCCACCCCCAGTACCAGACCGCCAAGCATGGCGCCCGGAATACTGCCGATGCCGCCCAGTACCGCGGCGGTGAAGGCCTTGAGTCCGACCAGGAAGCCCGCGTTCGGGTTGATCACGCCGTATTGCATGCTCAACAGCACTGCGGCGATGGCCGCCAGCGCGGCACCGATGACGAAGGTCAGGGCGATGATGTTGTTGGTGTTGATACCCAGCAGGTTGGCCATCTTGATGTCCTCGGCGCAGGCACGGCAGGCGCGGCCCAGGCGAGAACGGGAGATGAACATCGTCAGGCCGAGCATGGCGATCAGGGTCACCACGAACACCACGATTTGCATGTAGGAAATCAGCACTTCGTGTGCGCCACCTGGCCCGATGGAGAAATTGCCGGGGATCAGGTTGGGGATGGATTTGTCCTTGGAGTCTTGCGCCAACAGAACAGTGTTCTGCAGGAAAATCGACATGCCGATGGCGGAAATCAACGGGATCAGACGGTTGCTGCCGCGCAAGGGGCGGTAGGCGATCCGTTCGATACTGTAGCCGTAGGCACTGGTGACAACGATGGTTGCGATGAAAGCGGCGGTCATCAACAGCGGAACGCTGTCGAGTCCCATCATGGTCAGTCCGGCAATGGCAATGAATGCCACATAGGAGCCGATCATGTAGACCTCGCCGTGGGCGAAGTTGATCATTCCAATGATGCCGTAAACCATCGTATAGCCGATGGCGATCAGGGCATACGTGCTGCCAACGGTCAGACCGTTAACCAGCTGTTGGAAAAAGTGATAGATGTCAGGCATTACAACGCTCCTAAAAACCTGATACGCATTTCACTGGTGGAGTCATTTTCCTGCTCAGGCCCCGTGGTTCTTCATCCACTTCGAGCGTGAGTTTTGCCAGCGAACCGCTGATGACGGTTTTGAGATTTTCAGGTGGGCAGACCCGCGGATCACGCAAGTGCGGCCCAAATCTTCGTAAAACAAAGCCCACGGCACGCCGTGGGCTTTATTGGCAGTCAGTCAGGCAAGCCTTACTGAGGCGAAGCTTCGGTTTTAGGTTTGTCGAAGTGCCACTCGTAAACCACGAACTTGAAGTCTTTCAGGTCGCCCTTGGCGTCGAAGCTCAGGTCGCCAGTCGGGGTTTTGAAAGTGCCTGCGTGGATGGCTTCCGCCACTTTGGAAGCATCTTCGCTCTTGGCGGCGGTGATACCGTCGGCGATGACTTTAACCGCCGAGTAGGACGGGAACACGAACGGGCCGCTCGGGTCTTCTTTCTTGGCTTTGAAGGCGTCAGCCAGGGCAACGTTGGCAGGATCCTGGTCGAAGGATTTCGGCAGGGTTACCAGCAGGCCTTCGGACGCGCCCTTGGCGATCTGCGAGATCGAATCGTTACCCACGCCTTCCGGACCCATGAACTTGGCTTTCAGGCCTTTTTCCTGGGATTGACGCAGGATCAGGCCCAGCTCCGGGTGGTAGCCGCCGTAGTAGACGAAGTCGACGTTGGCTTGCTTGAGCTTGGCGATCATCGAGGAGAAGTCTTTGTCGCCAGCGTTGATCCCTTCGAACACGGCAACCTTGACGCCCTTGCCCTCGAGGGTTTGCTTCACGGCCGAGGCGATGCCTTCACCGTACTGCTGTTTGTCGTGCAGGACGGCAACGATTTTCGGTTTAACGTGATCGGCGATGTAGTTACCAGCGGCAGGGCCCTGGGCGCTGTCCAGGCCGATGGTGCGGAACACCATTTTGTAACCACGGGAGGTGATGTCCGGGCTGGTGGCAGCCGGGGTGATCATGATCACGCCTTCGTCTTCGTAGATGTCCGAAGCCGGTTGAGTGGAGCTGGAGCACAGGTGACCGATCACGAACTTGATGCCGTCGTTGACCACTTTGTTGGCAACGGCCACGGCTTGTTTCGGATCACAGGCGTCATCGTATTCAACGGCGACGAGTTGCTTGCCGTTCACGCCGCCTTTGGCGTTGATTTGCTCGATGGCCATTTTGGCGCCACTGAACTGCATGTCGCCGTATTGGGCTACAGGGCCGGTTTTAGGGCCGGCGATGCCGATCTTGATGGTGTCAGCTGCGAACGAATGGCTGGCAACCCCGGCCAGAACCATAGCGGCAAACAGTTTGGAAATCTGCTTAGTAGCCTTATTCATAGTGCTCCACTCTTGCTGTTGTAATTTTTATAGTCCTGGCGCCGTAGCAGCAGAACCGGGTCAGATATCTTGGATATCCTCCGGAAATGCCCCCGGCAACTGTACCGGTACAGTGTAGAGCGCCAATTGTCGGCCTGGGAAGCTGGCGCCAGGGGGCAAAACCTGAGGGTGTCGCTTTTATGAAAGAAAAAGACAGAATTGCGGCGGGGTTTTCGCTGGACAGTCTGTTGATTCAGCGCATTCCTTGGCGTTCCGGCAGTTTTCAGTCAGTTACTCATTTGCATCCGGGTTTTTCTGCCGGGGCACCGACGTTATCATTCGCGTCGATTTCTTTACCGGACAGAGCCCATGAGTCAAGAACCTAGCACCCTCTATGCCAAGCTGCTTGGTGAAACCGCATCTATCCGCTGGAAGGAACTGGAACCCTTCTTTGCCAAGGGTGCCCTATTGTGGGTCGACGCTGATCTGGATCTGATCGTGGCGGCTGAAGCCATGGCAGAGGATCAACGAGAGAAAGTGGCTGCCTGGCTGGCCGCGGGGAAGGTTGCCGAAGTGTCTGCGACGCGGGCGCTGGATCTGGTCGAGCGTGATCCTGAACTCTGGGCGGTGGTGGTTTCGCCGTGGATCCTGATTCAGGAAAGGGCGCAACCTTGAAAGGTTGCACGCTATTGGTGCCCGGTGGGCGCTGAAAAAAGTGTGTAGCCGAGTAGCGTGATAGCACGGTGCCGTAGAGAAAGACCACAGAGGGGCCAGCATCACGGTGACGTAAACGTAACGGGAACAGTTTAGTAAGCAGCTAACGGCTGCTTAATTGTTTCTGGTGTGAGGGAAGGCGTTGGTCACGGGGTGAGTGCCAGGTCCCCTTCGCGGGCAGAGGAAGGGGGCGACTCGGTACCGAGCCTGTCTCAGCAGGTTTTGCCGGTGTGGTTGTTCAGCGAAATTACCTTGGTCTTGCCGATGCGGTGACGGTAGATTTCGCGCAGGTACTTGATGGCCTTTTTCACGCAATCGCGAGACAGGCGGATGTCGTTGATCGAGACGAACTTGTCCTTGTCGTTGATCAGCTCGCGGTACTTCTTCTCATACATCGGTTTGATCGCATACCAGTTGGTGTCGAGGATCTTCGCCGGATTTTCGAATTCGTTGAGCAAGTCGTCGATCATGGCTTCATCGAAGTCCTCATGGATGATGAAGTCCAGGATCGAGTTGTCCAGGGTGTCGTCGAAACGATACGGGTTGCGGGCAAAACACCGCTTGATGAAGGCCACGATCAGGGTCAGGAAATCGTCCGACAGACACGAGCTCTTGGCGATCAGGGTGGTCAACGACAGGTTGGCCGAGGCCCCGATTACCAGCGCATAACGCTTGAGCGTGGTGTTGGGGAAGAGGCTGTTGAGGTGGGTCTTCAACCGGTTCAGGTCCATGTAGGACAGTTTGTAGTCCTTGGGCAAGGAGACGATCGACACCACCGAGGAGCAGTTCTTGAAGAAGTGCAGGTCGTGCAGGGCAGCAGCGTCGTACCCCGAGTTCTTGTATTGCTCCAACGCGGCGCGATAGCGCTTGGATTCGATCGGCAACAGGCTGATGCCCTCGATCGCCTGGGTGACCTTGTTGAAGTGCGGCAGGTCGATGGAGCGGAAGAACAGGTCGTCGATGTTCAAGCGCTGCGGCTCTTTGTCGAACACCTTGAATTTGTCGCTGCTCGGCGCCGGTTGTTCCGGCACCACGGATTCCGCGTAGGCAATGGCCACGGGGCCGGCCAGACTCATGAACAGATCGTTGGCGTCCAGGCGAATGGTTTCGCCAATGTCGATGCCGGCCCGGCGGAAGTAGTTCTGGTCGTAGTCCGTGGTGACTGCCTGAGCCGTCAGAATGTTGAAAATCTGCTGGGAGATGTACTGGTTGGCGTGCTTCTCCATGGCATTGACATCAATGTTCTGGATGTTGCCGTCATCGTTCTCCTCGGCGTAACGCATGATGTCATTGGAGATCAGCATCATGGCGTTCCATGGGCGGATGCGCCCCATGACGCTGGCTTCGCTGCTGTCTTCGTTGGCGAAGTTGTAGGAGAAATCCCACTCTTCCGACAGGTACTTGCACAGCAGGCGGCCGGCGTTGATATGCAGGGCTTCCGACATTTCGCTGCGGTGATCGGAAATGTTCGGCAGTACGCAAATACCGCTGGTGAAGATCGGCTCGAAAACAAAGGAATGGCCGCTCTTGCTGTCGTGCTCGTCCATCGGCTTGGTGTCGAACGTCTTGTTCATGTACGAGTGCTGTTGGGCCAGGCCGAATTCCGAGGCCATGCCCGAACCGGTACCGCCACCGGCGCTGAAGATCGAGAAGTACAGGCGCGACTGGTTGGCCTTGATGCCGCAACTGTCGATCAGGTACGAATGGATCATCTTCCAGTCAGGGCTGGAGAAACGCTGGGTATCCTTGTTCAGGATGATCTTGGCCAGGTACTGGCCGAGGATCGGCGCATTACCGGCACCACCGGCATGGACTTCGGAAAGGTCCATGATTTTCATTTTGCTGTAATCGCGCAGGAACCCGCTTTTTTCGCCCTTGCGTGAAAAACGGATGCGTCCGGCGATGTCCTTGTCCAGGTCCCCCAGCATGACCAGGGGTTCGACCAGGAACACCGGCTTGGACGCCTTGCCTGCCCCCAGTCGCAAGTTGGTACGGATCCACTGCGCAGGGCTGTAGCCCTTGTCGGCGTAGGACTTGTCTTCGTTGTTGAACTCGTTGAGGTAGAACTTGCGGGCGTTGTACACCAACTCTGCCACGTCCAGCGCAATGTTCGAGCCGCAACGTCCCAGGCCGATCAGGCACACCGAAGGAAACTCCTGTTGGTGCTGCTCGGCATCGCCTTCCAGGTGTGGCGGCTGCGGGAACACCATGTTGCGCAGGCCGTCGAGGTTATCGAGGATGCGGTCGGTGTTGGTTTCGGTGAAATACAGGTACTGCTGAGTCGCAAGCGGGCGCGAGCTGGTCAATGGCTTCATGCCTGAGGGTCTGTCCATGGCGGCGGTGAGCGTCAGTTCGGATACCGCGGGGGCAGGATTGTTTTTAGAAGTCATTGTGCGCCATGTGCCTGGACTGATGGGTTCGGAGGTGAGATGTCTCTGGCTATTGCCCAGAGGCGTTCGCGACATTACGGCGCGGCGGTCTCTCCAGCGATAGGGGGCTAACCTGAGCCTCGCTAGGGGAATACTTTCCTAAGCCTTGTTGAATCGGCCACTATTCGGTGATCTTTAATCGAACAGAGGCAATTTGATGGCACTGTTACCTTCGCTGGCGTTCGCTGGAATCGGTCTGATGGGCTTGCCGATGTGTCGGCGCTTGTTGGCGGCGGGTTATCCGCTGACCGTGTGGAACCGCAATCCCGAGAAGTGCGCGCCTTTGGTCGAGGCCGGGGCACGGCAAGTCTCGACGCCAGCCGAGTTGTGTCAGCACGCGGATCTGGTGATGTTGTGCCTGGCCAACACCGACGTGGTGCGTGACGTGGTCTTCGGCATCGCAGGTGTGGCCAGTGGTGCGAAACCGGGCCAGCTGTTGGTGGACTTTTCCAGCCTGGAACCCACTGCCACACGGGAAATGGCTGAACAGCTGGCCAGTCGCACGGCTATGGGCTGGCTGGATGCGCCAGTGTCCGGTGGCGTCGCAGGTGCCGAAGCAGGAAGCCTGGCAATCATGGTCGGTGGTGAGTCGGCGGACGTTGAGCGGATTCGCCCGGTGTTGCAGAACCTTGGCCAGCGGGTGACGCACATGGGACCCGTCGGCGCGGGGCAGGTGACCAAGGCCTGTAATCAGATGATCGTGGCCTGCAATGCCTTGGTAATTGCCGAGGTGGTGGCGCTGGCCGAGCGTTCAGGCGTGGATGCGAGCCTGTTGGCTGAAGCCTTGAGTGGTGGGTTTGCCGACTCCAGGCCTTTGCAGATTCTGGCTCCGCAAATGGCTGAAAGCCGTTTTGAGCCGATCAAGTGGCACGTGCGAACCCTGCTCAAGGATCTGGATGGCGCGGTAAAGTTTTCCCGCGAGCAGGGTTCGGCGACACCGATCAGTGGACTGGCCGCCCAGTTGATGCGCTTGCATGGAGGTCAGGGCTATCTGGAAAAAGATCCTGCGACATTGATTCATCTGTATCGCGAGCCAGGCTCAAAGGGTTGAGGCTGTGAGCCTGTTTTCGCCGGTTGATTTCGTTCAGGACCGGTTGCAGTTGGGCCAACGGCACCGGGTGGCTGAGCAGGTAGCCCTGGACGAAATCGCAGCCGAAGCGCTCGAGGAACTGGTACTGCTCCAGCGTCTCGACGCCTTCGGTGACCACGGTTAACTGCAGGGTATGGGCCATGACGATAATGGCGTGGATGATCTCCATGTCCTGGGTGGAGCAGGGGGTGTCCTGGATGAACGAACGGTCGATTTTCAGGGTGTTCAACGGCAAGCGCTTGAGATAGGCGAGGGACGAGTAGCCGGTGCCAAAATCGTCGATTGACAGTGAAACCCCCAGCGCCCGAATCTGCCGCATCAGCGCCTGGGTGTTGGCGATATTGCCCATCAGTGCATTTTCGGTGACTTCCAGCTCCAGGCGTTGGGGGGCCACGCCGGCTGAGCGTAATGCGCTGTTGATTTCGTTGGCGAGTTCTTCGCGCCCCAGGCTCAGTGGCGAGCAATTGACTGCGATGTTCATTGTTTCGTGGCCATTGCGCAACAGATCGCCGAGATCCTCGCACGCCTTGCGCAGCACCCAGTTATCGAGCTCGGCGATCAGGCCGTTGGCTTCGGCAATGGCAATGAAGCGATCCGGAGCCAGTAGGCCGTGCACCGGATGCTGCCAGCGAATCAGCGCTTCGAGCTTGGTCACCCGGCCGGCTTTCAGGTCGAAGATAGGCTGGTAATGCAGCACTAGCCCGCTGTCATCGTGCAGTGCATTGCGCAGTTCTTCTTCAAGCTGCAATTCCATCGTGGCCCTGGTTTTCAGGTTGCTGCTGAAAAAGTGCAGGCCATTGCGGCCGTTGCCTTTGGATTGGTAGAGCGCCAGGTCGGCGTTTTTCAGGAGCTCTTCGCAGGTCTTGCCGTCTTCAGGAAACAGGCTGATGCCAATACTGGTGGTCATGACCATGTGTCGGCCAGCCAGCTCGATGGGGTCCTTCATTTTTTGCATGATGCGCTGGGCCATGTGCCGCGCTTCCTCGCGATCGTGCAGGTTGATGAGAATACAGAACTCATCGCCGCCAAACCGCGCCACCACGTCTTCGTGGCTACGGGTCGAAGCCTTGATGTGGCCGGCGATGACTTTCAGCAACTCGTCGCCGGCATCATGGCCCAGGCTGTCGTTGATGCGCTTGAAGTGATCGATATCCAGAAACATGATCGCCAGCATGCCGCCATGGGCGCTTTTCTCGATGAGTTTTTCGGCGAAGATCTGATTGAAGCCGCGACGGTTGATCAGGTTGGTCAGGGCATCGTAGTGCGCCACCTGCTGCAGCGACACGCGCGCCTGATCCAACTGGCCGAGCAATGCATTGACCCGGCGCAGGTCGTGTTCTTTGTGTTGCAGCTTTTTGTCGGCCAAGGCCGCGCTGATGCTGCTGCCGATCACCAGCAGGGCAATGACGGCAATGGTCAGCCCAAGTTGCATGTGGTCGTTGTTCACCGATTGCAGCGTTGGTGAGCCAGCGGGCAGCACCAGGCTCATGGACCACATGCCGGTGAAGTGTATGCTGACCATGCCTGCGCCCAGCAACAGGCTGGTGGTGTATTTGAGCAATTGATGGAATACGCCGTTGCCGTTGCGCAGGCAGTGGGAAAGCAGCAAGACGACGGCACTGGTCACGATGGCGATCGCGATCGACAACGCGAACAGCATTGGCTGGTAGTACATCTGGGCATCGGAGCGCATGGCGGCCATGCCCACGTAATGCATGGCGCAGATACCCAGGCCGATGCCGATGGAGGCCTTCATGTACTGCCAGGGATGTAGCTGGAGATCACTGAGGGTATCCATGGCCAGGAAGGCGGCAAGAAAGGCAATCAGCAGGGACATCAGGGTGATCGACAGCTCGTAGTGGAAGTCGATGGGGGGGTGAAACGCCAGCATGGCGATGAAATGCATCGCCCAGATTCCGCCCGCCAGGCAGGAAGTACCGACCCAGCGCCAGCGTCGTCGAGAGGCCGGGGTTTCGGCATGGCCAACGCGTTCGGCCATGTCCAGCGTGGCAAAGCAGGCAGCGCAGGCAACCAGATAGGCCAGCAGCACCAGAACCGTGTTATGACCACTGTTGAGTACAACCTGTGCACTGCTCTCTGGCAGTTCGGTCATGAAATGCAAGCCAAGCCACTCCATAGCACATCCCGTCTCTGAGTCATCCTGCCTGCGCCATGAACGCTGGCGAATGCATGGAGTATAGAGGTCATGCACGGTGCGCAAGCGATAGTGGCACATTGGCCCAAATGATTTTGTAATGGGTTTTAGAGCGATTGGACATAAATTGATTCATGCGCCAGGCCGGGCGCGATGAGTGGGTATCAGCCAGGCGAATAATGACAGACAGGTATCTTGCAGCTGACTAGATTGCAGGTTCCGGGCTCGAATGCTGCCGGCAATGAAGCCCCTATAACAATAAACGAGACGGACCCATGCAGAACTCGACCCAAGCGGCGAATGCCTGGCGCATTCTGTTCCTGCTGTTCCTTGCCAATCTGTTCAACTTTTTCGATCGCACCATTCCGTCCATTATCATCGAGCCGATCCGCATGGAATGGCACTTGAGCGACTTTCAGCTGGGGATCATCGGTACCGCATTCACTATCGTCTATGCCATTGCCGGTCTGCCCTTGGGGCGAATGGCCGATACCGGCTCGCGTAGCAAGCTGATGGGCTGGGGGCTGGCGGTGTGGAGTGGGCTGACGGCGGTTAACGGCCTGGTGGGAAGTTTCTGGAGTTTCCTGATTGTGCGCATGGGAGTCGGCATTGGTGAGGCCAGTTACGCGCCGGCTGCCAACTCATTGATCGGCGACCTGTTCCCGGCGCACCGGCGGGCACGGGCCATGGGCATCTTCATGCTTGGGCTGCCATTGGGGCTGTTGCTGGCGTTCTTTACCATCGGCTGGATGGTCAAGGCGTTCGACAGCTGGCGCGCGCCATTTTTCATCGCGGCGGTGCCGGGCCTGATGCTCGCGGTGTTCATGTTCTTCATCAAGGAGCCCAAGCGCGGTGCCGCGGAAACCGTGCACGTATCCCAGGAACCTGTGGATCGGCCGATTCGTCGGGTGCTGGCGATTCCGACCTTTCTCTGGTTGGTGATGGCGGGCTTGTGTTTCAACTTTGCCACCTATGCCTGTAACTCGTTTCTGGTGCCAATGCTGCAACGCTACTTCCAGTTGCCATTGCAGGATGCGGCAGTGGCCACGGGGATGATTGTGGGCGTTACCGGGTTGTTCGGCTTGACCCTGGGCGGCTGGGTGGCCGACAGGATTCACCAGCGAGTGGCCAATGGCCGGTTACTGTTTGCCGCCTTCAGCCTGGTCATCTCGACGCTGTGCACGGCCTGGGCGCTGCATGCCGGGCGTATTGAAATCGGTGTGTTCGTGGCCGTGTTCAGCCTTGGCTGGTTGTTTGCGTACAACTTCTATACCTGCGTCTACACGGCGATTCAGGATGTGGTCGAGCCGCGTCTGCGTGCGACGGCGATGGCCTTGTTCTTTGCCGGGCTGTACCTGTTGGGCGGCGGATTGGGGCCGGTGGTCGTGGGCGCTCTGTCTGACCACTTCGCCCAGGCCGCGATGCTTGCGGCCGGGGCCGGGCAGATGAGCGAAGCATTCAAGGCCGTCGGCCTGCACGATGCGATGTACCTGATCCCGGTGGCGTTGTTGCTGACGATGGTGTTTCTGGTCCTGGCGGCGCGTTGCTTTGTACGCGATGCCAAGCGGATGAAAGAAGGACTGGGGGCGGTGGTTGAGCCTGAGGGTTCAGCCGCGATTGCCTGATCGCCTTAGCGGGCAAGTTCACCAGCCCGTGCAGAGGGCATCAGCAACATCACAATAAACAAGCAGACAAAAAAAGGCCCGCATCGCTGCGGGCCTTTCGTTTGGCGGGGCGGGGGAGGGGTTAACCCGCTACCAGCACCCTGATCGCTTCCAGTCGCAGTGCGGCTTTGTCGAGCATGGCCAGGCCTTGCTCGCGCTGCTGGCGCAGGGCAACCAGTTCGCTGTCGCGCACGGTCGGGTTGACCGCTTGCAACGCGGTCAGGCGCGCCAGTTCTTCTTCGGTATCGGCAGCCAGGCGGCGTTGCGCTTCGGCCACGCGTTCGGCGTGACGTGGCGTGATCTTCTCTTCGCCTGCGTTGATCCGTGGCGTCAGTTGGTCGCGCTGGGCCTGGATGAACTTGTTGGCGCTGGCACGAGGCACGCTTTCGAGTTGATCGTTCAGGGTCTCGAAGGACACGCGGGACGACAGATCGTTGCCGTTGGTATCCAGCAGGCAGCGCAAGGCCGCCGGTGGCAGGTAACGACCCAACTGCAGCGAGCGCGGGGCAACCACTTCACTGACGTAGAGCAGTTCCAGCAACACGGTACCGGGCTTGAGTGCCTTGTTCTTGATCAGCGCGACGGCGGTGTTGCCCATCGAGCCGGACAACACCAGGTCCATGCCACCCTGAACCATCGGGTGCTCCCAGGTGATGAACTGCATGTCTTCGCGAGACAGTGCCTGGTTGCGGTCGTAGGTGATGGTCACGCCTTCGTCGTCACCCAGCGGGAAGCTGGCGTCGAGCATTTTCTCGCTCGGCTTGAGGATCAGGGCGTTTTCCGAGTGGTCCTCACTGTCGATGCCGAAGGCGTCGAACAGGGTTTCCATATAGATCGGCAGGGCGAACTGATCATCCTGCTCAAGGATCGCTTCAACCAGGGCATCGCCTTCGCCGGTGCCACCGGAGTTGAGCTCCAGCAGGCGGTCGCGGCCGCTGTGCAATTCCGCTTCCAGGCTTTCGCGGGTCGCGCGGGCCTCGTCGATCAGCGCTTGCCAGTCGCTGTCATCGGCTTCTTCGAGCAGCGGCAGCAGGCGCGGGCCGAACTGATGCTGCAAGGCGTTGCCGGTCGGGCAGGTATTGAGGAAGGCGTTCAGCGCTTCGTGATACCACTGGAACAGACGCTCTTGCGGGCTGGTTTCCAGGTATGGCACGTGCAATTCGATCACGTGCTTCTGGCCGATCCGGTCGAGACGGCCGATCCGCTGTTCCAGCAGGTCAGGGTGCGAAGGCAGGTCGAACAGCACCAGATGGTGGGAGAACTGGAAGTTGCGACCTTCACTGCCGATTTCCGAGCAGATCAGTACCTGGGCGCCGAACTCTTCGTCCGCAAAATAAGCGGCTGCGCGGTCACGCTCCAGGATGTTCATGCCTTCGTGGAACACGGTGGCCGGGATGCCCGAACGCACGCGCAGGGCGTCCTCCAGGTCCATCGCGGTTTCGGCGTGGGCGCAGATCACCAGCACTTTGGTGCGCTTGAGCATCTTCAGCTGGTCGATCAGCCACTCGACGCGCGGATCAAACTTCCACCAGCGCTCTTCTTCGCTGGCATCCGGCTGGGCCTGGAAGCTGACTTCCGGGTACAGCTCGGCATGTTCGCCCAGCGGCAGTTCGAGGTATTCGTCGGGGCACGGCAACGGGTACGGATGCAGCTTGCGCTCCGGGAAACCCTGCACGGCGGCGCGGGTGTTGCGGAACAGCACACGGCCGGTGCCATGGCGATCGAGCAGTTCGCGAACCAGGCGCGCACTGGCCTCGGCGTCGCCATCGTTGACGGCAGTCAGCAGCGCTTCGCCTTCGTCACCCAGGAAACCGTGGATGGTTTTATGTGCGGCCGGGGACAGGCGACCTTGGTCCATCAGCTCCTGGACGGCTTCGGCCACCGGGCGATAGTTCTCGCTCTCGGCACGGAAGGCGTTCAGGTCATGGAAACGGTTGGGATCGAGCAGGCGCAAACGCGCGAAGTGGCTGTCCTGCCCCAGTTGTTCCGGGGTGGCGGTCAGCAGCAGCACGCCGGGGATGGTCTCGGCCAGTTGCTCGACCAGCGAGTACTCCGGGCTGACCTGGTCTTCGTGCCACACCAGGTGGTGGGCTTCGTCGACTACCATCAGGTCCCAGCCGGCCGCGAACAGCGCGTCCTGGGCCTTCTCGTCGTCCACCAGCCACTCCAGCGCAACCAGCGCGAGCTGGGTGTCTTCGAACGGGTTGCCGGCATCGCTTTCGATGAAGCGCTCTTCGTCGAACAACGCAACCTGCAGGTTGAAACGGCGACGCATCTCCACCAGCCACTGGTGCTGGAGGTTTTCCGGCACCAGGATCAGCACGCGGTTGGCGCGACCGGAGAGCAGTTGGCGATGGATTACCAGGCCGGCTTCGATGGTTTTACCCAAGCCGACTTCGTCCGCCAGCAGTACCCGTGGCGCGATACGGTCAGCGACTTCACGGGCAATGTGCAACTGGTGGGCGATCGGTTGCGCACGTACGCCACCCAGGCCCCAGAGCGAGGATTGCAACTGGCGGCTGGTGTGTTCCAGGGTGTGGTAACGCAGCGAGAACCAGGCCAGCGGATCGATTTGCCCGGCGAACAGACGGTCGCTGGCCAGACGGAACTGGATGAAGTTCGAGAGTTGGGTTTCAGGCAGGGTCACCGCTTCGTTCTGCGCGTTGAGCCCGTGGTAGACCAGCAGGCCGTCGACGTCGTCGACTTCGCGCACGGTCATCTTCCAGCCTTCGAAGTGAGTGATGGTGTCGCCCGGCGAAAACCTCACGCGGGTGAGGGGCGCATTCCGTAGCGCATACTGACGAGTGTCGCCAGTGGCCGGGTAGAGCACGGTCAGCAAGCGACCGTCCTGTGCCAGAACGGTGCCTAAACCTAGCTCGGCTTCGCTGTCACTAATCCAGCGTTGCCCCGGTTGATACTGCTGCGCCATGCTGCCTGACTCCCGCCTTGAAAAAGCCGACTATCTTAACGGATCACTGCCTTCAGAGCCAAAGGACTCTCATAAAAACTACTAGTCTTACGGTAGCGCATCGAAGCGAATGGACATAAAGAGTGGCAACCGGCTCACAAGTTTGCGACCGATGGCTCAAGTCGTGACCCCAACAGCCGACAGCTTGCCCACAGGAGACCCTAAACATGCTGCCACCGATGCTTCCCTTGAGCGCCGTGCCGATCACCTCTCAGCAGGACCCGATCCGCCCGAAGCCGGACATTGCGCCGGTGGTGCCGGTGCAGGCGAGTTCCAGTGAAAGCACCATCGACTTGCAAAAGCACGATGGCGAGGAGTCGGCGCTGTTGTTGCGCGAAGAGCAGCGTCGCCAGCAGGCGCGCGACAAGCGTCGCCGCGAAGCCGAGGACGACCCGCAGGCACATCTGGCGGTCCCGGGCGATGAGTTGAATGCCGACAATACGGTGCCCGTGGTGCCGTTGATGGACGAATCGCCACGCCAGGGGGTGTGGGTCGACATCGAGGTCTGAAACCTGCACCTTTTTTGTTGTGCCTTGCAGGTGGCTGGTCTTCGTCGGTTTTTGACCGCATTATTGGCGAACCTTGAGCGGGCAGGGTGACGATGGTCGCCGCGCTACGCCTGTATTGAACCTGAAGATGTAAGCCACGCCATGAGCCAAGACGACAAGCTGATCGACCTCAACACCGAGCGTGCCAAGCGCGTGCATGACCTCAATGAAAAACGCCTGAACGAAGTACGCCAGGCGTTCGAGCAGGCCATGCCCTTGGGCAAGCCCAAGAAAAAGCCGAAAAACAAACCGAAAAAGCGTTGAACCACCTGGATTCGTTGATTCAGGTCAGTTATTTCCCCTCCTTTACGCCCAGTCTTGGGCGGCATTGATCCCGGTCAATTTTCTCCTGTGCCTGATTGGTTAACTTAGACCCATCGCAACGAGGCAAACGCAGGAGGCCAGTCATGTTTTTCGACAATGTGGTGATCGCCGGAGTGCTGACAGTCGGCCTCATGGTTCTGTTTTTTGCCGGGTTTGGTTTCTTTATCTGGAAAGATGCACATAAGCGCAAAAAGCCTTAGGTCTTTCTGGAAGCACGAGCACGCAAGGCATTTTGGGCAACTTCGGTTGCCCTTTTTTTTGCCTGCGGTTTAGGGTTTTGGTTGATTGACTGAGATAACCAGGCAGCCGATCCCTCTCATGTCGATGTCGCTTGTGGGAGCGGGCTTGCCCGCGAAGGCGGCCTGGCAGCCAACCATTCTCTTGCGGGTGTGGTGTACATATCCGTTGCTGCGGTTATGGCCGCTGGAGGTTTCGCTTTTACAGCGACTTACTTTTCCAAACGCCGAAAAGTAAGCAAAAGGCTTCGCCCCGAGCGTCCGGCCCCTCGCCGAGGCTCGGGGTTCCCTCGGCTCCGGCATTCCTCAGGGGCATCGCCCTCCGGTCGGCTTCGCTCGACCTCCATGCGATGTCCTCGACTGTGTCGAGGGGCGCTGCGCGCCATTCCCCTGATGAACGCCTGCGCTCGGCCTGCCGATGGGGCGGGTGGATCAAGATCAAAAGCCAAGCCAAGCCAAGCCAAGCAAAGCAAAGCAAAGCAAAGCGCTACTAAAGTGGTCACCCATAAAAAAGGCGCGACCTCCGGGGAGGGCGCGCCTTTTTTGTGCGGCTGTAAATCAGCTGCCCAGTGCCTTCGATGCCAGCCAGAACAGGCCGGCCGAGAGAGCCACTGTCGCCGGTAGGGTCAGGACCCAGGCCAGCAGGATGGTCTTAACGGTGCCGCCTTGCAGGCCGCTTTTGTTCGCGACCATGGTCCCGGCTACACCCGAGGACAGCACGTGGGTGGTCGATACCGGCAGGCTGAAGATGTTCGCCATGCCGATCATGCACGCCGCGGTGATCTGTGCCGACATGCCCTGTGCGTAGGTCATGCCTTGTTTGCCGATCTTCTCGCCGATGGTCAGTACCACGCGTTTCCAGCCAACCATGGTACCCAGGCCAAGAGCGAGGGCGACGGCCAGGATTACCCAGAACGGGGCATATTCGGTCGTGGCGGTCAGGTCTTTGCGCAGCTTGTCCAGGTCGGCCTTTTCACGGGCGTCCAGGTGAGGCAGCTTGCTGACTTTCTTTGCCGTGTCGTCAAGGCAGAGCAGATAGCGACGGACTTCGATGCGGCTTTCCTGCGGCAGCGAATGGTAGTCGGATACACCTTTGAGAGTGCTCAGCAGCGCGTTGATGGTCGGTTCGGTCTGTTGCGGGTTGCAACGGAACTTCTCCGGCAGATCATCCTTCACACCTTTGCCCAGGGCCAGGAACTCACCCAGGGTTTCGTGATTGCGCTGGTAGAACTGGTTCAGGTGCAAGGTGGCGTCGCGAGTCCGCTCGATCTGGTAGGTCGTGCTGTTCAGGTTGAGTACGAACTGCGCCGGTACGATACCGATCAGTACCAGCATGATCAGGCCGATGCCTTTCTGGCCATCGTTGGAGCCGTGCACAAAGCTCACTGCCATCGCCGAGATCACCAGGACCAGACGGTTCCAGAACGGTGGGTGCTTCTTGTCATCAATCTTGCGGCGCTGGTCCGGTGTCTTGTGCATCTTGGACAGCGGACGCCACCACTTGAGGCCAAGCAATACCAGGGCGGCAACGGCGAAACCGGCCATTGGCGAGACCACCAGCGAGGCGCCGATATCGATAGCTTTCTGCCAGTTAACACCGTCAACCAGTGGAATGTCGTTGATCAGGGCGTTTGCCAGGCCCACGCCCAGGATCGAACCGATCAGGGTGTGAGAGCTGGAAGCCGGGATACCGAAGTACCAGGTGCCCAGGTTCCAGGTGATGGCCGCAGCCAGCAACGAGAACACCATCGCCAGCCCGTGGCCGGTGTTCACATTGATCAACAGTTCTACCGGCAGCAAATGGACGATGGCATACGCCACGCCGACACCGCCCAGCAACACGCCAAGAAAGTTGAATACACCGGAAAAGAATACCGCCAGGTGGGGCGGCATGGCTTTGGTGTAGATAACAGTGGCAACCGCGTTAGCGGTGTCATGAAAGCCGTTGATGAACTCGAAGGCGAGGACAAAGGCCAGGGCGAGCAAGAGGCTCACAAGCACCCAAGCATCCAGTCCGCTGAATAAATCGATCATGAAGGTTTTCTGACCCGGTCATAAGGGGGCGCGATTATGCCAGAAAAGACAGGTAATCAATGCACTTGCTGCTCATCGGTAACATTCTTCAGTGGTTTTGTTTGTAACAAGACCTTAAGACCTAGCGCCGCCGTAGGTTTTCCAAGTCATTGATTTCATTGGGCCTAACGCGAGTTGGCCGACAGCACGCGGCTTCGGCGGGCAGCGAAAAACGCGGTATGAAATATCTGAAAGGAAGGTCAAGCCAGCACCCATCACCTCATCCGAAGGGGGGATGAGGTTGCCATCGCCTGCTTGTGGAGGGCGAATATCGAACACGGAACCTTTCAGTTCATGGCTGAAAGGATGCAGGTCCTGAAAGACTCAAGCCGACGAGACTAGGGCTCTTCGGCCTTGAGTTCTTGTTCCATCTTTTGCAATTCCTGGGTGAATGCCTGATCACGAATGCTGGCGCGTTTACGCCAGGGTTTGCGTTCCGGTTCGGGCTGGGCGGCGTAGGTGGTGACTTCCCCGCCGTAAACTTCCTTGTAGCGTTGTTCCTGGCGCTCAAGTTCCGCGCGCAGTTCGTCTTTCGTCACGGTTATACCTGATTCAAGTTGAAATGAACCCTGGTGAAACGCACGGCATGGGAGCTGTTGATTGCGGGCGTCATCATGACGGAGTCCACGAGGATCCTTGAGTCATGACGGCGCGCTGCTGACAGCATCGTTGTTGCAGGCGGCCACAGCACCAGAGAAGAATCACTGATGTAGCTTCAGTCTTATTGTTTCCTGCGAGCGCATTGTCTGCCCATTCGAAATGAGCGCCAGGCGCTTGCCAAGGGTAGTGGCAGTCAAGCCAGTGTTACCCGAGTGGTTGGCTTTCGTTAATTGAAAGAAAACCAGCTCACCACTGTGGCTATTATAGCGGCCAGGCAGCGAATGACTATCTCCAATAAGTTAAAAGTGTCTCGGATCGCTCAAGTGTTTTTTACTCGCGCTTATGTTGAATGAGTAAACAGTGGGTAATGTCTTTATGGGCTTTTTCCCTGACGCCATTAACAAGTCGGTTATGTTTGTACTCTGGCGCCAGGTTTGTCGGCGCAGTGCAACGGTGAAACCGTCTTGTCTGGAAAGGACCTGGGACGGCTCGTCAGGGTGGTGCTGGTTCACGGTGTTCCAGGCGTTCAGCGGTACCGGGTTGATTGCGATTATCGGCTGATGGTTCGATAATCGCCCAAAGTTGACTGCCTGTGGCTTGTGCCAAGGTCTGCGGCAGCCTGTAATAGCTGACGAACTCTGGGGAACGACCTGAATGAACGATCAATTGCGTAACTCCTTTGCTTCCGTCGCGCCGCCGATCGTCGCTTCGCCTGCCAAGCGGATCCAGGCGTTCACGGGTGATCCGGACTTCATGACATCGCTGGCCCGTGGCCTTGCGGTGGTGCAGGCTTTCCAGGAGCGCAAGCGGCACCTGACCATCGCGCAGATCAGCCACCGCACGGAAATTCCCCGCGCCGCGGTGCGTCGTTGCCTGCACACGCTGATCAAGCTCGGCTATGCCACCACCGATGGCCGCACCTATTCATTGCTGCCCAAGGTCCTGACCCTGGGCCATGCCTACCTGTCCTCGACCCCATTGGCCGTCTCGGCCCAGCCTTATCTGGACCGCATGAGCGAGCAATTGCACGAGGCTTGCAACATGGCCACGCTCGAAGGTAATGACATTTTGTACATTGCCCGTTCGGCGACCACCCAGAGGCTGATTTCCGTCGACCTGTCGGTTGGGGGGCGCCTGCCGGCTTATTGCACGTCCATGGGGCGGATTCTGCTGGCAGCGCTGGATGACGCATCGCTGCGCGAATACCTCGACCACGCCGACCTGCAAGCCAAGACCAGCCGTACCCTGCATACACCCGAGGCCTTGCTCGAGTGTTTGCAAGAGGTCCGCCAGCAGGGCTGGTGCATTGTCGACCAGGAACTGGAACAGGGCCTGCGTTCGATTGCCGTCCCGGTCTACGATGCGTCCGGCCAGGTACTGGCGGCGCTCAATGTGAGCACGCATGCCGGGCGTGTCAGTCGCAACGAACTGGAGCAGCGCTTTCTCCCCGGCTTACTGAATGCCAGCCGTGAGCTGAGTGCCCAGTTGTTTGCTTAAGCTGTTCGATAAACGCACAGAGTCGCGCTTGCTCAATTGACGCTGTTTCGCCTGCTTCATTAATGTCGCGCCAGCGCCATCCGGTGTCATGGGACTCAAGCCTGGCATCGGGCGGCGACCCAATAATAATGAAGAGGCCCCCTCATGCGCATGTCCCCAGCCTGTCACCGCACTCTCCGACCCGGCCATTGCCGCCCGGCCCACTGAGCCCGGTACCGTCCGTTTTTTTCGATGGCTGGCATTTGCCGGCCTGCGTCTGCCTGCGTTTCTTGCGTGGAATAACCATAATGAGCCAGTCTCAGTCTGCTGTCGGTAACTGCCTCGATGTGCAGTCCTTTATCAATGCCCAACCGCTGTCGCGCTATCAATGGCGAGTGGTGATCCTGTGCTTCCTAATTGTCTTTCTCGATGGCCTGGACACGGCGGCCATGGGCTTTATCGCGCCTGCCTTGTCCCAGGACTGGGGCATCGATCGCGCCAGCCTGGGGCCGGTGATGAGTGCCGCCTTGATCGGCATGGTCTTCGGCGCCCTGGGCTCCGGCCCCTTGGCGGATCGCTTCGGACGTAAAGTCGTACTGGTCGGTGCGGTGCTGGTGTTCGGTGCCTTCAGCCTGGCGTCGGCCTATAGCAGTAACGTCGAACAATTGCTGGTGTTGCGCTTCCTGACCGGCCTGGGCCTGGGCGCGGGCATGCCGAATGCCACCACGCTGTTGTCGGAATACACCCCCGAGCGCAAGAAATCCCTGCTGGTGACCAGCATGTTCTGCGGTTTCAACCTGGGCATGGCGGGGGGCGGTTTTATATCCGCCAAGCTGATCCCGGCATTCGGCTGGCACAGCCTGTTACTGATTGGCGGCATTTTGCCTTTGATCCTGGCGGTGGTGCTGTTGTTCTGGTTGCCGGAGTCGGCACGCTATCTGGTGGTGCGCAATCGCGGTACCGACAAAGTGCGCAAAGCACTGGCACCGATTGACCCTGCCGTCGTGGCGCAGGCATCGAGCTTCAGCGTGCCGGAACAAAAAACCGTCAGGGCCCGCAACGTGTTCGCGGTGATTTTCTCCGGCACTTACAGCGTCGGTACGCTGCTGCTATGGCTGACCTATTTCATGGGGCTGGTGATCGTGTACCTGCTGACCAGTTGGTTGCCGACGCTGATGCGTGACAGTGGCGCGAGCATGGAGCAGGCGGCGTTCATCGGTGCGCTGTTCCAGTTCGGCGGGGTATTGAGTGCGGTAGGGGTTGGCTGGGCGATGGACCGGTTCAATCCGCACAAGGTCATCGGCATCTTCTATCTGCTGGCGGGGGTATTTGCCTACGCGGTTGGGCAAAGCCTGGGCAGCATCACCGTGCTTGCGACGTTGGTATTGGTAGCCGGGATGTGCGTCAACGGCGCGCAATCGGCGATGCCGTCACTGGCGGCGCGTTTCTACCCGACTCAAGGCCGGGCCACGGGGGTGTCGTGGATGCTGGGAATTGGCCGCTTTGGCGCGATTCTCGGCGCCTGGATGGGCGCGACCTTGCTGGGGCTGGGCTGGAACTTCGAGCAGGTGCTGACAGCGCTGGTGATCCCGGCGGCCCTGGCGACAACGGCGGTGGTGATCAAGGGCATGGTCAGCCATGCGGATGCGACCTGAGCCGGACTTTTTGTGAATGGACTGGCCGTTTCGCCGGTAAGTCCGTTCCTGCACGGGGATCGGTAGGCAGGTAACAATATGTTCGATAAACGAACACTTAGTCGATTATCGGATTGTTTGGGTTTTTTTCACGGCTTAACCTTCAGGCAATCCGGCGCTGCCTATCGCGCCTTGTCCTCCACGTCGGTTTACTGATACTCGGGAGTCCACCCCCATGGCTGCAATCCTTTCGCTGCACGACGCAGTGAAGCAATTCGTGAATGACGGCGACACAGTCGCGCTCGAAGGCTTCACTCACTTGATTCCCACCGCAGCGGGTCATGAAATCATTCGTCAGGGCAAGAAAGACCTGACACTGGTGCGGATGACCCCCGACCTGGTCTACGACCAGTTGATCGGTGCCGGTTGCGCTCGCAAGCTGATTTTCTCCTGGGGCGGTAACCCGGGCGTGGGTTCGCTGCACCGCCTGCGCGATGCGGTCGAGAAGCAGTGGCCGCACCCGCTGGAGATCGAAGAACACAGTCATGCCGACCTGGCCAATGCCTACGTCGCTGGCGCCTCGGGCCTGCCATTCGCGGTACTGCGGGCCTACGCCGGTTCAGACTTGCCCAAGGTCAACCCGCTGATCAAGAGCGTCACTTGCCCGTTCACCGGTGAAGTATTGGCGGCAGTGCCGTCGGTGCGTCCGGATGTGACGGTGATTCACGCGCAGAAAGCCGACCGTCGGGGCAACGTTCTGCTCTGGGGCATTCTTGGCGTACAGAAGGAGGCAGCGTTGGCGGCCAAGCGCTGCATCGTCACCGTCGAAGAGATCGTCGACGACCTCAATGCCCCGATGAATGCCTGTGTACTGCCGACCTGGGCCCTGAGCGCGGTTTGCCACGTGCCTGGTGGTGCGCACCCGTCCTACGCTCACGGTTACACCGAGCGCGACAACCGTTTTTATCAAGCCTGGGACCCGATCGCCCGCGACCGCGAAACCTTCACCGCGTGGATTAACGAATACATCCACGGCAGTGCTGATTTCAATGAATTCCAGGCCAAGCTGGCCCGTGCTTCGGAGGCCCAATAATGACTTACTCCACCAATGAAATGATGACGGTGGCCGCCGCGCGCCGCCTGAAGAACGGTTCGGTGTGCTTCGTTGGCATCGGCCTGCCTTCCAAAGCGGCCAACCTGGCCCGCCTGACGTCCTCGCCGGATGTGGTGCTGATTTACGAATCGGGGCCGATCGGTGCCAAGCCGAGCGTATTGCCGCTGTCCATCGGCGACGGCGAACTGGCCGAGACCGCTGATACCGTGGTGCCGACCGGCGAGATCTTTCGCTACTGGCTGCAGGGCGGGCGCATTGACGTCGGTTTCCTCGGCGCGGCCCAGGTCGACCGTTTCGGTAACATCAACACCACGGTGGTCGGTGACTACCATCAGCCCAAAGTGCGCCTGCCGGGTGCGGGTGGTGCGCCGGAGATCGCCGGTTCGGCAAAGAGCGTGCTGATCATTCTCAAGCAGTCGGCCCGTTCGTTCGTCGACAAGCTCGATTTCATCACTTCGGTCGGTCATGGCGAGGGCGGTGATTCACGCCAGCGCCTGGGGCTGCCCGGTGCCGGCCCGGTCGGGATCATCACCGACCTGTGCATCATGGAACCGGAAGCCGGCACCCATGAATTCGTAGTCACGGCGTTGCACCCGGGGGTGACCCGCGAGCAAGTGATCGCCGCCACCGGTTGGGCCATCCGTTTTGCCGAGCAGGTGCAGCAGACAGCGGCGCCGACCGAGATTGAATTGGTTGCGCTGCGCGATCTGGAAGCGCGCACCGCCGCCGCCCACGGCCAGGCACCAGGAGAAGCATGATGCGCGAAGTGTATATCTGCGACGCGATTCGCACCCCCATCGGCCGTTTTGGCGGTGGCTTGTCAGCGGTCCGCGCCGATGACCTGGCCGCGGTGCCGATCAAGGCACTGATGGCGCGTAATCCAGGCGTTGACTGGAACGCAGTGGATGAGGTGTTCCTCGGCTGTGCCAACCAGGCCGGCGAAGACAACCGCAACGTCGCGCGCATGGCGTTGCTGTTGGCCGGCTTGCCGCACAGCATTCCCGGGGTCACCCTCAACCGCCTGTGTGCTTCGGGCATGGACGCGATCGGTACCGCGTTCCGGGCCATTGCCAGTGGCGAAATGGAGCTGGCGATTGCCGGTGGCGTCGAGTCGATGTCCCGCGCCCCGTTCGTGATGGGCAAGGCAGATGCGGCGTTTTCGCGCAACATGAAGCTGGAAGACACCACCATCGGCTGGCGCTTCATCAACCCTTTGATGAAAGCCCAGTACGGCGTCGATGCGATGCCTCAGACCGCTGACAACGTGGCGGACGATTATGGGATTTCCCGCGCGGATCAGGACGCCTTTGCCCTGCGCAGCCAGCAACGCACGGCCGTCGCGCAAGCGGCGGGTTACTTCGCTGAAGAAATCGTCCCGGTACGCATTGCTCACAAGAAGGGTGAGAGTGTGGTCGAGCAGGACGAACATCCGCGAGCGGACACGACTCTGGAAACCCTGGGCAAGCTCAAGCCGGTCAATGGCTCGGACAAGACCGTCACTGCCGGCAACGCTTCGGGCGTCAACGACGGCGCCGCGGCGCTGATTCTGGCTTCGGGCGACGCGGTGAAGAAGCACGGCCTGACCGCCCGGGCGAAAGTCCTGGGCATGGCCAGCGCCGGTGTTGCCCCCCGTGTCATGGGCATTGGCCCGGTACCGGCGGTGCGCAAGCTGGTCGAGCGCCTGGGTGTGGCGGTCAGTGATTTCGATGTGATCGAACTCAATGAGGCCTTTGCCAGCCAAGGGTTGGCGGTGTTGCGTGAGTTGGGGCTGGCCGATGACGCGGAGCAGGTCAACCCGAACGGTGGCGCCATCGCGCTGGGGCATCCGTTAGGCATGAGTGGTGCGCGGTTGGTGCTGACGGCACTGCACCAGTTGGAAAAGACCGGTGGCAAGAAAGGCCTGGCGACCATGTGTGTCGGCGTTGGCCAAGGTCTGGCGCTGGCGATCGAACGGGTCTGACGCCGCTGTGAACATCGAATAAGAATCGAGGACTGCTTCATGACTGACAAGCCTGGTTACCTTCGCCCGCAAGCGGGCACCCAGCCGGAGTATCTGCATCCGGCGTATCAATCGACGAACCTTCGTTCGCCGTCCAAACCACTGGTATTCCTACCGCATTCGCTGTCGGAAATCACCGGCCCGACCATCGGTGCCGAGTCCGTGAATGAGCAGGACAACGACCTGACGGCTCAGCATGCGGGGGCCCCCCTGGGTGAGCGGATCATCATTCACGGTCGTGTGCTGGACGAAAACGGCTTGCCGGTACCGGGGATCCTGGTGGAAATCTGGCAGGCCAATGCGGCCGGTCGCTATAACCATGCCCGTGACCTGCATGACGCGCCGCTGGACCCGAACTTCACCGGTACCGGCCGTACCGTCACCGATGCCAATGGTGCCTACCAGTTCCAGACGATCAAACCCGGTGCGTACCCTTGGGGCAACCACCACAATGCCTGGCGCCCGGCCCATATCCATTTTTCGCTGTTCGGGCCGAGCATTCTGACGCGCCTGGTGACCCAGATGTATTTCCCGGGCGACCCGTTGCTGGCCTATGACCCGATCTACAACTGCGTACCCGACACCCGTGCCAAAGAGCGCTTGATCGCCAGCTTCGACCTGGAAAAAACCATCCCTTCCCATGCCCTCGGTTATCGTTGGGACATCGTTTTGCGCGGCCGCGATGCCACGCCGATGGAGAAATAAGATGACGCTGACTGCAACGACGTCCCACACCGTAGGGCCGTACTACCACATTGGATTGACCTGGCTGAACCGTGAAAACCTGACCGTCGAACACACCCTTGGCGAGCGGGTAGTCATCACCGGGCAAGTGGTCGATGGCAATGGCGAGTTCGTCAACGATGCGATGCTGGAGGTTTGGCAGGCCAACGCCGCCGGCAAGTATGACCATCCCGAAGACGATCAGGACAAACCCCTGGATCCGAACTTCATGGGCTTCGGTCGAGTGCCGGTGGATGCCCAGGGGCGGTTCCGCTTCACCACGATCAAGCCGGGTACCGTGCCCGGACTCAAAGGCAGTACCCAGGCGCCCCATCTGGTGGTGCTGGTATTTGCCCGTGGCCTGGTCAAACACCTGCTCACCCGGATTTACTTCGAGGGCGAGCCGGCTAACGTCGCGGACCCGTTGCTCGAATGCGTACCGGCCGAGCGCCGCAGTACATTGCTGGCGAAGCAGGATGCGACAGGCGTATATCAGTGGAACGTGATCCTGCAAGGCACTGATGCCGAGACGGTGTTCTTCGACTACTGAGTGAAAGCGCTGTTGTGGGGAGGGAGCGGTACGTGACGGTAATGATGGTAGTCGCGTTCCTGTTCAGTTTGCGTTTACCAAAGCAGGCTGCGTACCTGCACCACGATCTTTAAGCTGTTGGCGCGCGCCTGCATCGGGCGCGCGCCGCGTAAGGAATCCCTATGCAACGACCGGGCAATCAACTGTTCGACGCCTATTTCACTGCCCTGACCATGCGTGAAGTGTTCAGCGATCAGGGGCGGGTGCAGGCCATGCTCGACTTCGAGGCGGCATTGGCCCGGGCTGAGGCGCGGGTCGGACTGATTCCACCGTCAGTCGTTGCCCCTATCGAAGCGGCTTGTCGGGCAGGGCTCTATGATTTTTCTGCCTTGGGCGAGGCGATTGTCTGCGCAGGCAATTCGGCCATTCCCCTGGTCAAGGCACTGGGCAAGCAGATCGCGGTGCATGACGCGGACGCTGAGCGGTATGTGCATCTGGGAGCCACCAGCCAGGACGTGATGGACAGTGGCCTGGTGCTGCAAGTGCGCAGCGCCTTGTGCCTGATCGAAGCCGACCTGGCACGCCTCGGCGCCGCGCTGGCGACCCAGGCCCGACGTCACATCGCCACGCCACTGGCCGGGCGCACCTGGCTGCAACATGCGACGCCGGTCACGCTGGGGATGAAAATCGCCGGCTGGCTGGGTGCGGTAACCCGTAGCCAGCAACGGCTGCAAGCCCTCAAGCCGCGGCTGTTGGTGCTGCAGTTCGGTGGCGCCAGTGGTACCCTGGCAGCCTTGGGCGAACAGGCGATGCCGATTGCCGAGGCGCTGGCTCAGGAGCTGCAACTGACCCTGCCGGAACAACCCTGGCATACCCAGCGTGACCGCCTGGTGGAGTTCGGCGCTGCCCTGGGATTGATTGCCGGCAGCCTCGGCAAGCTGGGTCGCGACATCAGCCTGTTGATGCAGACCGAAGTGGCGGAAGTATTCGAGCCTTCGGCTCCGGGCAAGGGCGGTTCCTCGACCATGCCGCACAAACGCAATCCGGTGGGCGCTGCGGTGCTGATCAGCGCGGCCACGCGCGTGCCCGGCCTGCTCTCGACCCTGTTCAGCGCCATGCCGCAAGAGCATGAGCGCAGCCTGGGGTTGTGGCATGCCGAGTGGGAAACCCTGCCGGAGATCTGCTGCCTGGTGTCCGGTGCCTTGCAGCAAGCGTTGCTGCTGGCCGAAGGTCTGGAGGTCGACACCCAGCGCATGGCCACAAACCTGGACTTGACCCAAGGGCTGGTCCTGGCGGAAGCGGTGAGTATCGTGCTGGCCCAACGCATCGGACGCGAGCAAGCGCATCACCTGCTGGAGCTGTGCTGCAAACGCGCCGTGACCGAGCAGCGACATCTGCGGACGGTGCTGGGGGATGAACCCCGGGTGACAGCCGAGCTGTCCGGGGCGCAACTCGATCAATTAATGAACCCTGCGCATTACCTCGGCCAGGCGAAAACCTGGGTCGAGCGTGCGTTGGCCGAACATCTGGCATTGATTGTCTGAAGGAGAATTTCCGTGGCATTTGTACCACTCGCCGATGGCGAACTGCACTACCAGCTCGACGGTCCAGAGCATGCGCCGGTATTGGTGTTGTCCAACTCCCTGGGCACCGACCTGCACATGTGGGACGCGCAGATTCCCGCGTTTGCCGAACACTTTCGGGTGTTGCGTTTCGACACACGCGGCCATGGCCGTTCGCTGGTCACTCCGGGCCCCTACAGCATCGAACAATTGGGGCGCGATGTGCTGGCCTTGCTGGATGCCTTGCACATCGAGCGCGCGCACTTTTGTGGCCTGTCCATGGGCGGCCTGATCGGTCAGTGGCTGGGGATCAACGCCAGCTCGCGCCTGCTCTCGCTGGTGGTGTGCAATACGGCGGCGAAAATTGGTGAGTCCTCGATCTGGGACCCGCGCATCGAAACCGTGTTGCGCGATGGCCCCGCGGCGATGGTAGCCCTGCGTGATGCCTCGATTGCCCGCTGGTTTACCCCGGACTTTTCCCAGGCGCATCCGGCGGTGGCCAAGCAGATCACTGACATGCTGGCGGCCACCTCGCCACAGGGTTACGCGGCCAACTGTGCTGCGGTTCGTGATGCCGATTTCAGTGAGCAACTGTCTTCGATCAAGGTGCCGCTGCTGGTGATCGCCGGTACCGAAGATGCGGTCACGCCGCCCTCGGGCAGCCACTTCATCCAGGAGCGCGTGCAGGGCGCGGAGTACGCCGAATTCTATGCCGCGCACCTGTCCAACGTTCAGGCCGGTAGTGCGTTCAGTGAGCGTGTGCTGACCTTTCTGTCAGGTCATTGAGGGGATATCCGTGGACGAGAAACAACGTTATGCCGACGGCATGCAAGTGCGTCGCGCGGTGCTGGGTGATGCCCATGTCGACCGCAGTCTCGAGACCCTGAACGAGTTCAATTCGGAGTTTCAGGAAATGATCACCCGGCATGCCTGGGGTGACATCTGGACCCGCCCGGGCTTGCCGCGGCACACCCGCAGCCTGGTGACCATCGCCATGCTGATCGGCATGAACCGTAACGAAGAGCTGAAGTTGCACCTGCGTGCGGCCGCGAACAATGGCGTCACCCGCGCCGAGATCAAGGAAGTGCTGATGCAGAGTGCGATCTACTGCGGCATTCCGGCAGCCAATGCGACCTTCCACCTGGCGGCATCGGTGTGGGACGAGCTGGGTGTCGAGTCCCGGGAGTAAGTGCGTACCGGCTCAATGGGGGTTGCGGCCCCAGATCCAGTTCCACGCCCCCGGTAAGCGCGCGGGCTCGTCCGAATTGCGCAGCGTGCGAGTCATGGCCGCACGCTGCAACGCCGTCGAATCATCGTAGAAGGGCTTGGCGTCTACGCGCACGCTTGTCTGTTGCGCACTGTCGAGCAGAATCTGCAGGTACTCCTCCATGTGCCGGGCCGTGTAGCGATTGAGGTCGTGAAAGGTCACCACCACCGGGATGACGCCATCCACGGTCGGCAACTCACCGTTGGCGATTCGTTCGCGGGTTTCCGACAGCTGCCGCACCAGATTGGCGCGCCTGCGGGGGCTGGCAGTGATGCCCCAGACCTTGCCGTCATTGGCGCTCAAGTCAGTCAGCAGCACTTGCAAGCCATGCTGTTGATAGGCGGCGAAGGTGCGTTTGTCATAACTCCAGAAGGGCGGACGGACCAGCGTCGGCGGTGTGCCGGTGAGCGACGCGATGTCGGCGCAGCCCCAGGTGAGCGCCTGCTCGAGTTCTTGTGGATCAAGGGAACGATGATTGGTGTGCCACGGCGTGGCAGTGTGGAAGCCCAGGATGTGGCCGGCCGCATGTTCACGGAGCATGGTTTTGCGACCCCGTTCGCTGCCACCGGCCCGTGGGGCCCGTGTCTGTACGAAGAACACCGCCTTGATGCCCGGTTGAATCGGGTTGTTGGCCAACACCTCGAGTATCGCACGTGACGGATTGGCCCAGCCGGATGCGCTGGGGCCATCGTCGAAGGTCAGCAGGAAACGGATCGGCGGTGATGCCTGTAAGCGCTGCTCGGTCTGCGGCGTCAGGGCGATCGGCGGGCCGATACAGCCACTGAGGCCGAGCGCAAGGGCGAGGGCAGACACAAAGCAGAGGATCGATTTCATAGTGTTGACGTGACCGGCGACAGATCAGGAAGGGGGCAACCTGTTGGCGCACAGTCATTTACCGCGCGCCAAGGCAGTCGTTCCCGGGAAAGTCCCCATAGGAACGTCACGACACTGAACGGTTCAGCAGGTCGAGGACATTATATCGAGTCAGAGCAGGCTGATGGGGTAGCTGATGATCACACGGTTTTCGTCGAACTCGTTGTTGCTGTAGTCCCGGCGCAGGGTCGAGTTGCGCCACCTGAGGTTGAGGTTTTTCAGGCTGCCGCTTTGTACCGTATAGCCGAGCTCACTCTCGCGGCCCCATTCCTTGCCATCGGTGACGGTTGCGGTGTGAACGTTGTCGCCGCTGATGTAGCGGTTCATCAGGGTCAGGCCGGGGAGGCCGACGGCGGCGAAGTTGTAGTCGTGGCGCAGTTGCCAGGACGTTTCCCTGGCGTTGTCGTAGCTTGAGTTGAAGCTGTCGTTGGCCAGCGTTCCACCACTGGTGCCGTTGACCCGCATCCACGCGCTGTCGCCGGTGAGCTTCTGCAAGCCGAGGTAGACAGTGCTGCCGCCGTATTTGGCCGAGAACATTCCGGACCAGGTCTTGTTGTCGAGATCACCGGCCCGGGCGCTGCCCTCTTCCTGGCCATGAAAGAACCATAGGTTGGCCCCCAGGGTCCAGTCGCCCACGGGTTGACTGTGGATCAGGTTGAGGAATTGCTGGCTGTAGATGTCCTTGAGTTCAGCATTCCACGCGGCGATTTGCGTGCGCTTTTCATTGAAACTGTACTCGGCGCCTGCGAAGTTGAAGCGGTCGGAGGTGACGGTTGCTCGGCCACTCATCGACATATCGCTCATGCTGCTGTCGTCACGCGGACTGTTGGCGCGCAACTGCCCGCCGTACAGCGTCAGGCCGTCGATCTCCTTCGAAGTGAGTTGGCCGCCGCGAAAGGTTTGTGGCAATGAACGGCCATCGTCCGAACGCAGAATCGGCAGCACCGGCATCCATTCGCCGACCTTCAGTTCTGTCTGCGACAGCCTGGTCTTGAACGCCACGTTGGTGCGCCCGAAGTTGTCGGCTGGCCGGCCATCGTGGTCCAGCGGCAGCAACTGTGTACCGGCGGTGCCTTTGCCGCCATCGAGCTTCACTGAGTACAGCCCCAGCACATCCATGCCGAAGCCGACGGTGCCCTGGGTGAACCCGGACTTTGCATCGAGGATGAAGCTTTGCGTCCACTCTTCGGCCTTGCCCTGAGCCTTGGTCGGGTTGGTGAAGTTGCGGTTGATGTAGAAGTTACGCAGGTTCAGATTGACCTTGGCGTCTTCGACAAAACCAGACTCCTGGGCCATGGCGGGCAGGGCCGTGCCGGTCATGGCGATGGCGATCAGGCCGGGAAACAAATACGGCGTGGTGGAGGGCGTCATGGGTTCGGGTTTCTCTTATTGTCAGGGATGAGGCGAGGCAATGCCGCAACCCGGGGGTTGCAGACAAACAATCGAATCGGGGGTAAACGAAGGGAATCAGCCGGACGGGGCAGGGCGCGGGAGCATGGTGTCGAACCTGATGTCATGGGTGTTGTACGACAAATGGTGCGGGGGATGGGCGCAGAGGTTCAATCGGCGAAACGGGCTTTTGGGCGATTATCGAACGAAGGATGGATCAGGTTTTTGAGGGCGGGGGGATGTGCTCGCGAAAGCTTCAGGCCAGGCAACTCAGCTTCCCGAGGTCAACAAAAAGCCCACCAAAAGGTGGGCTTCGTGTTTACGCGCTGATCAGAACATCTTCAGCTTCGGTGCTTCTTCTTTCACCGGCTCGTTCTTCGCGGTCTGGGCGTTCCAGCCCCCGCCGAGCGCTTTGTACAGGTTTACTTCGCTGACCAGTTGCGACAGGCGATCGGTGATCAGCGACTGTTGCGCACTGAACAACTGACGCTGGGCATCGAGGAAGGTCAGGTTGCTGTCGACACCAATGCGGTAGCGACGCTCGGCCAGGCGGTAGTAGTCCTGGTTGGCCTGTACGAAGTCACGCTGGGCCTGCAACTGCTGGTTGAAGGTCTGACGCGCCGCGAGGCCATCGGACACTTCCTGGAAAGCAGTCTGAATCGACTTCTCATACTGCGCGACGGTGATGTCTTTCTGGATTTTCGAGTAATCCAGGCTGGCACTCAACGCACCGGCGTTGAAGATCGGCAGGTTGATTTGTGGCTGGAACAACCAGGTGCCCGAACCGCCTTTGAACAGGCCGGACAGGTCCGGGCTCAGGCTGCCGGCATTGGCCGTCAGGCTGATGCTCGGGAAGAACGCTGCCCGTGCCGCGCCAATGTTGGCGTTGGCGGCCTTGAGGTTGTGCTCGGCGGCAAGGATGTCCGGACGGCGTTGCAACAGGTCCGACGGCAGGCCCGGCGGCAATTCGCTGAGCAGGTCGTCGTCCAGTGGCTTGGCCGCGGTCAGGTTGGCCGGCACGCCGGTACCGAGCAGCAGCGTCAGGTTGTTTTCGTCCTGGGCGACCAAGCGTGTGTACTTGGCCAGTTGCACCCGGGCGTTTTCCACCGACGTACGCGATTGGCTCAAGTCCAGCGCCGAGGCCACGCCGACTTCGTTGCTGCGCGCGGTAAGGCGGTAGCTTTCTTCGAAGGTGGCGAGGGTGTCCTGGGTCAGCTTGAGCAGTTCTTTGTCGGCCTGCCAGGTCAGGTAGGCGTTGGCCACACTGGCCACCAGGCTGATCTGGGTGCTGCGACGCGCTTCTTCAGTGGCGAAGTAAGCTTGCAGCGCCTGTTCGTTCAGGCTGCGAATGCGACCGAACAGGTCGAGTTCATAAGCGCTGACGCCCAGGGTCGCCGAGTAGGAACTGTTGATGCTCGAATCACCGGTTTGCGAGGCATCTGCCGGGAGCCGCTGACGGCTACCGCTGCCATTGGCCGAAACCGCCGGGAACAGGTCGGCGCGGGAAATGCGGTATTGAGCCGCATAGGCGTCGATGTTCAGGGCCGCGACACGCAGGTCGCGGTTGTTTTCCAGTGCGGTCTGGATCAGCTGTTGCAGGGCCGGGTCATGGAAAAACTGCTTCCAGCCCTGTTCGGCCGCAGCCTGGCCTGCCGCCTGGGCCGGCGTGTAGGCCGGCCCCTGTGGGTATTGCCCGGCCACGGGGGCTTCGGGCTGCTGATACTCGGGAATCAGCGAGCAGCCACCGAGCACGAACGCGGCGATGGCTAAGGAGAGTAGCGACTTGCTCATTGGCCAGCCTCTTTAGGAGTTTCGGTTGCGTCGTCATCCTGGTCCGCAATCTTGCGTTGACCCATCGCCGACACGGTGACAAAGAACAGTGGTACCCAGTAGATCGCCAGGACCGTGGCCGTGATCATACCGCCGATCACCCCGGTGCCGATGGCATGCTGGCTGCCGGAGCCTGCACCGGTGGAGATGGCCAGTGGCACCACACCCAGGACGAACGCGAGCGAGGTCATGATGATCGGGCGCAGACGCATCCGGCAGGCTTCAATGGCGGCATCCCTCAGGCTGCGCCCTTGTTCATGCAGCTCCTTGGCGAATTCGACAATCAGAATGGCGTTTTTCGCCGCCAGGCCGATGGTCGTCAACAGGCCCACCTGGAAGTACACGTCGTTGGACAGGCCGCGCAGGCTGGTGGCGAGCAGGGCACCGATGATCCCCAGCGGTACCACCAACATCACCGCGATCGGAATCGACCAGCTTTCGTACAACGCAGCCAGACACAGGAACACCATCAGCAGCGACAAGGCGTACAGCGCCGGAGCCTGGGAACCGGACAGGCGCTCCTCGTAGGACAGGCCGGTCCAGGAAATGCCGACACCGGCCGGCAGTTTCTTGGCAATGGCTTCGACTTCGGCCATGGCCTCACCGGTGGAGTAACCCGGGGCCGGGGCACCGAGGATCTCCATGGCTTCTACACCGTTGTAACGGGCCAGCTTCGGCGAGCCATAGATCCACGTGCCCTTGGCGAATGCCGAGAACGGAACCATGGTGCCTTTGCTGTTGCGCACGTACCACTTCTGCAGGTCCTCGGGGCTCATGCGCGCACCCGGTTGACCCTGGATGTAGACCTTCTTCACCCGACCACGGTCGATGAAGTCGTTGACGTAGCTACTGCCCAAGGCAATCGACAAGGTGTTGTTGATTTCGGTCAGCGTGACGCCCAGGGCGCTGGCCTTCTCATCGTCGATTTCCAGTTGGTACTGCGGCTCATCGTTCAGGCCGTTCGGACGCACCTGCGCCAGCACTTTGCTCTGCGCGGCCATGCCGAGGAACTGGTTGCGTGCCTCCATCAGCTTCTCGTGACCGATACCGGCGCGGTCCTGCAGGAACACGTCGAAACCGGTGGCGTTGCCCAGTTCCAGTACCGCCGGTGGCGCGAACGCGAACACCATGGCGTCACGGAACGTGAAGAAGTGCTGTTGGGCCCGGGCCGCGACCTTGAACACGCTGTTGTCGGCGTTACGCTCGTCCCATGGCTTGAGCATGATGAACGCCATGCCCGAGCTCTGGCCACGACCGGCGAAGTTGAAGCCGTTGACGGTGAACACCGAGGCAACCGCATCGCCTTCACCGCCCTCGCTGCCTGGACGCAGCAGGAACTCGCGCATCTCGTCCACGACCACTTGGGTACGCTGGGCGCTGGAACCGGCCGGGGTTTGTACCTGGGCGAAGAGTACGCCCTGGTCTTCTTCGGGCAGGAACGCGGTTGGAATGCGGGTGAACAGCCAGATCATGCCGACGATGATGATGATGTAGGCCAGCAGGTACGGGGCCTTGTGCGTGAGAATGTTGCCCACGCCGCGCTCATACCCGCGCACGCCGCGGTCGAAGTTGCGGTTGAACCAGCCAAAGAAGCCGCGTTTCGGTACGCCGTGCTCGCCTTTCGGAATGGCCTTGAGCATGGTGGCGCAGAGTGCCGGGGTGAAGATCAGGGCCACCAGGACCGAGAGGGCCATGGCCGACACGATGGTGATCGAGAACTGCTTGTAGATCACACCCGTGGAGCCGCTGAAGAACGCCATCGGCAGCAGTACCGCCGACAGAACCAGGGCAATACCGACCAGTGCGCCCTGGATCTGGCCCATGGACTTCTTGGTGGCTTCCTTGGGTGACAGGCCTTCTTCGCTCATGACCCGTTCGACGTTTTCCACCACGACGATGGCGTCGTCCACCAGCAAGCCGATGGCCAGGACCATACCGAACATGGTCAGGGTGTTGATGCTGAAGCCGAACGCCGCGAGGATCCCGAACGTACCCAGCAGCACTACGGGTACGGTCATGGTGGTGATGACGGTCGCGCGGAAGTTTTGCAGGAACAGGAACATCACCAGGAACACCAGTACGATCGCTTCGACCAGGGTCTCAACCACACCCTTGATCGATTCGGTCACCACCGGCGTGGTGTCGTACGGGAACACCACTTCCATGCCTTCAGGGAAGAATGGCTTGAGGTCTTCAATGGTTTTGCGCAGGGCCTTGGCCGTGTCAAGGGCGTTGGCGCCGGTCGCCAGCTTCACCGCCAGACCGGAAGCCGGGGCGCCGTTGAACTGGGCATTGATGCTGTAGTTCTCACCGCCAAGGCCGACGTCGGCGACATCCTTCAGGCGAACCTGGGAGCCGTCTTTGTTGACCTTGAGCAGGATTTCCTTGAACTGCTCGGCTGTTTGCAGGCGGGTCTTGCCAATGATCGTGGCATTCAACTGAGTGTCGGGCAGGGCTGGCAAGCCACCGAGCTGACCGGAAGAAATTTGCACGTTCTGGGCGGCAACGGCGTTTTTAACGTCAACCGGGGTCAGGTTGTAGTTGTTCAACCTGGCCGGGTCGAGCCAGATCCGCATGGCGTACTGGGCACCGAACACCTGGAAGTCACCGACACCCGCTGTCCGCGAGATCGGGTCCTGCATGTTGGACACGATGTAGTTGGACAGGTCGTCCTTGGTCATGCTGCCGTCGCGCGAAACCACGCCGATCACCAGCAGGAAGTTTTTCACTGCCTTGGTCACGCGGATGCCCTGTTGCTGCACTTCTTGCGGCAGCAGCGGGGTCGCCAGGTTCAGTTTGTTCTGGACCTGGACCTGTGCGGTATCGGAGTTGGTACCTTGCTCGAAGGTCGCGGTGATGGTCATGGTGCCGTCGGAGTTACTTTCCGAGGACACATAACGCAGGTTGTCGATGCCGTTGAGCTGCTGCTCGATCACCTGGACCACGGTGTCCTGCACGGTCTGCGCAGACGCACCCGGGTAGGTCACGGAGATGGCGATCGCCGGTGGGGCGATGCTCGGGTACTGGTTGATCGGCAACTTGAGGATCGATAGAGCCCCGACCAGCATGATCACCAGGGCAATTACCCAGGCGAAAATCGGACGGTCGATAAAGAATTTCGACATGGTTTACTCCCCTTTGCCGCCCGCAGCTTTGTTTGTTACCTGTGCGGTGGCCGGGTTTTTCGGGGCTACGTTAGTCGCTTCGCTGACTTTGACCTCAACGCCGGGCTTGACGTATTGCAGGCCTTCGGTGATCAGTCGGTCGCCAGCCTTGAGGCCATCTTCGATCAGCCATTGGTTGCCAACGGTGCGGCTGGCCTTGAGCTGACGCAGTTCAACCTTGTTGTCCGGGCCGACAACCAGCGCAGTGGGGGTACCTTTGAGATCACGGGTCACGCCTTGTTGCGGGGCCAGGATCGCAGCGCTGTTCACGCCGGCTTGCAGCTGGGCGTGCACGAACATGCCCGGCAGCAGGGTGTGGTCAGGGTTGGGGAACACGGCGCGCAGGGTCACGGAACCGGTGGCCTGGTCAACCGTGACTTCGGAGAACTCCAGCTTGCCCTGTTGCTTGTACTGGCTGCCGTCCTCAAGGGTCAGCTTGACCATGGCGGCGTTATCGCCAGCCTTTTGCAGGCGACCGCTTTCCAGCTCACGGCGCAATTCGAGCAGTTCGACCGAGGACTGGGTGACGTCGACGTAGATCGGGTCCAGTTGCTGGATCACGGCCATGGCGTCGGTCTGGCCATTGTTTACCAGCGCCCCTTCGGTAACGCTGGAGCGGCCAATGCGGCCGGTCAACGGTGCCAGCACCTTGGTGTAGCGCAGGTTGATCTGGGCCGTTTGCAGGGAGGCTTCCGATTGCAGGCGGTTGGCCAAGGCGGTGTCGTACTCCTGGCGACTCACGGCTTGCTCGTCGACCAGTTGTTTGTAGCGATCGGAAATCGACTTGGTCGATTGCAGGTTGGCTTGCGCACTGGCCAGGGTCGCCTGATAGACCGAAGGGTCGATCTGGTAGAGCTGCTGGCCTTCCTTGACGTCGCCGCCTTCCTTGAACAGACGCTTGAGAATGATGCCATTGACCTGTGGACGAACTTCCGCGATTCGGTAGGCCGTGGTCCGGCCCGGCAGTTCGGAGGTCAGGGTAAAGGCTTGGGTTTGAAGGGTAACGACACCGACCAGAGGGGCTTGCGCGGCAGGGGCCGCCTCTTCCTTTTTACATCCGCTGAGCAGGGCTGCCAGGGCGACGGCAGTGACCAGAGCGGTAACAGCTGGCTTGAATTGCATGAAGATCCTCGGGTCAGGCACGCACAGTGCGCACTAGAAAGGTGGAAAGGTAAAAAAATGGCGCTGAGTGGATAAGTAGCTTGCTAAGGAATATACTTACGTTCATGGTTGTTTGTAAATACCTTGGCTGCTTGCCCATTTGGTTACGAAAGCTGTTTCAAGGCGTGAATTGTAGGCCGGGGAAGCGACCCGAAAGAGGTCACCCCACATTTGTTCAGATGATGTTCAGGCATCGCTGAAGCATTCCTGATTGAGGTTTTACTGCCATGGTCCGTCGCACCAAAGAGGAAGCTCAAGAAACCCGAAGCCAGATACTCGAAGCGGCAGAAAAAGCCTTTTACGAGCGGGGCGTTGCACGCACCACGCTGGCGGACATCGCGACTCTGGCCGGCGTGACGCGGGGAGCCATCTACTGGCATTTCAGCAACAAGGCGGACCTGGTCCAGGCCATGCTCGACAGTTTGCATGAGCCGCTGGCCGAGATGGCCCGGGCCAGCGAAAGCGAAGAGGAAGAAGATCCGCTGGGCTGCATGCGCAAGCTGCTGATTCATTTGTTTCATCAAGTTGCCTTGGACCCAAAGACCCGACGCATCAATGAGATTCTGTTTCACAAGTGTGAATTCACTGATGAAATGTGTGATCTGCGCCAGCAACGTCGCACGCTCAGTCTGGAATGTAATGCGCACATCGGGCTGGCACTGCGTAATGCGGTCAATCGCGGCCAATTGCCGGAAAACCTCGATACGGCCCGTGCTGCGGTGAGCATTCACGCCTACATCGATGGCATTCTGTACCAATGGCTGTTGGCTCCTGACGCCTTTGAGTTACACACGGAAGCCGAACGCTGGGTCGACAGCGGTCTGGAAATGCTGCGCTTGAGCCCCAGCCTGCGCCTGAAAGACAACCTGCATAATTGAGCCCGCTGGTGTCACCCGGAGGATGGCATCGTCATCGCTTCGTTCGTCCTGCGGCGATGGGGTGCTTTTATATACGCACACACGCCGGCTTGATAGGTAGCGGGCTTCGTATTTTGTAGGGAATTTGTGTCGAGTGTGTGAATGAGTGCCAGCCAGCCATTGTCCAACGCCGCCGAACAACCTATCAAAGGCATCCTGCTGATTTGCCTGGCGGTCCTGCTGTTTGCCAGCCATGACACCCTGTCCAAATACCTCTCGGGGTTTTACCCCATCGTTATGGTGGTCTGGGCACGTTATGTGGTGCATACCCTGTTGATGCTGGTGGTGTTTGTGCCGCGCAGCGGTTTTTCCGCAGTGGTGCGCACCAAGCGCCCGGGGCTGCAATTCCTTCGTGCGATGTGCCTGATTGGCACCAGCCTGTTTTTTACCACGGGGCTGCGCTATATCCCGCTGGCGGAAGCCACCGCCGTGAACTTCCTTGCGCCGCTGCTGGTGACCGCATTGTCGGTACCGCTGTTGGGCGAGCACGTGACCCGAAGGCAGTGGATGGCCGTGCTTGGCGGGTTTGTTGGCGTGCTGATCGTGATTCGCCCGGGCGGCGCGCTGTTTACGCCGTCCATTATATTGCCGCTGTGTTCGGCGCTGTGTTTTGGTTTCTATCAGTTGTTGACCCGCAAGCTCACCGGCATTGATAGCCCGACCACCAGCAACTTTCTCACCGGTATCATCAATAGCCTGATCATGAGCGCATTGCTGCCGTTTTTCTGGAGCACGCCAACCTTGACCCACGGCTTGTTCATGATCGGCCTGGGCACTTGCGGCATGCTCGGCCACATGCTGTTGACCCAGTCGTTCCGCCACGCCGCACCGGCCATGCTGGCGCCGTTCAGCTATGGGCAGATCCTGTTTGCCGGGTTGTATGGTTTCCTGATTTTTGATCACACCCCCGATCGCTACGCGATAGTCGGCATCGCGGTCATCTGCCTGAGCGGTCTGTCGGTGGCATGGGGGCAGCGCAAGGCCTAGCCGGGTCAGGATCACTCCAGACACAAAAGCCCCCGGCTCTGGCGAGTCGGGGCTAATGAGATGGTCAGCCTGACCGAGAAGCCCTGCAGGTTTACGCTTGCAGGGCTTTTCTCGTTTTCGGACGGAGGATCTCTCATGAATACGATGACGCTTCTCGGTATCGACATCGGCAAA